>NZ_JAMQML010000006.1:0-298837 GCF_030068685.1 Nitratireductor sp. GZWM139
TGATGATCGTACGAACAATCAAAGCATCCAAAGGACCGCCCCACATGCCAGTCTCAATCGCATAGAAACGGTTGAGACATTCGATGATCTGGGCCTGAACGACCTGGCGGATTTCCGTTTCCTGCATGCGCATTTCCCCCGCCATATCGAACCTTTCCATTCTGGAAACATCCGCCGGCGCTGCCTTTCTCCTGCATGCTAATCCTCTGAGATGACGGATCAAGATATCTGCGCCAGCTAAGTGAAAGCAGGGAGGTTAGCGTTGACCAAACATATACTTATCGTGGGAGGCGGCATCGGTGGCACGATGACGGCCAACAGCATCGTCGCCAAGATGTATCCCGAAATCGCGCGGGGAGAAATCAAGGTCACGCTCCTGTCCGATTCCCCATGGCACTACTACAAGCCGGCCTTCATGTATGTCGCCTTCGACATGTTCTTCGAGGGCGAGTTACGGCGCAAACAGCGCACGCTCCTGCGCCCCGAGATCACCTTCGAGGTGGACAAGGTGGTGCATTTTGACTTTGCGGGCTCCTCCGTGAAGACGCAGAGCGGAAAGACCATCGGCTACGATTACATCGTCGTTTCGACCGGCTGCCTGCCCGCACCCGAGCGCATTCCGGGCCTCAAGGAAGGCGGCGATTATTTCTATCAGTACGGCCCGGCGCGCCAGCTTGCCGAGAAGCTGCGCAATTTCGAGAAGGGGCGGATCTTCATCACCGTCAACTTCCCGAAGACGCCGAATGTGCCGCATCAGTGCGGCATCGCGCCGATGGAAACCACGCTGATGGTGGATGAATATCTGCGCCGCAAGGGCGTGCGCGAGCAGTGCGAGATCGTCTACACCTATCCAACCGTTTCGCAGCTTCTGCGCAACTGCCTGTTCCTGCAGCAGGAAGTGTGTGAGGTGCTGCCACCGGTGTTTGAAGCCAAGGGCATCAAGTATCAGCGCGGCTTCACGCTGGACTCCGTGGACGCGGGCAAGAAGATCGCCCACTCGGAAGAGGGCGGTGAAGAGGCGTTCGACCTTCTCATGTGTACGCCGCCGATCCGCGCGGTCGATGCGGTTCTGGAAAGCGGCATCTCGCAGGCTCCGAACAATGAGGGCTGGCTGCCCACCGACCGCCAGACGCTGCAGCTCGAAGGCCACCCCAACGCCTACATCATGGGTGACACGGTCGATCTGCCGATCTCCAAGGCCGGCGGTTCCTGTCACAACCAGTGCCCGGTGATCGCCAACAACATCGCCGGCGACATCCGGCTTGGCCGCACGGTCGATGCCTATGACGGCAAGGTTCAGGCCGTGGCGCAGATGGGCCTCGAGGCCGGCATGCCGCTCTGGTACGACTATGACGAGGACGTGCATCCCACCCCGCCGACCAAGGTCGGGGGACTGCTCCGCAAGGCCTTCAATCGCGGGATCTACTGGTCCGTCGCGCGCGGCATCATCTGACAACGGCATCCGGAGGAAAACAATGAACGATACAGTCATGGACACGCCCGAAGCCGCTGCCGGAGCACCGAAGGCGCTCGCCGCAATGGATGAAGCCACCGAGCGCGGGCTCGTGGAGCTTCTCGAGAAGCTTGCACCGCTCCTGCAGGGCCGCCGTCTTCACAATCTGGTCGATCTCGCATCGCTTGCATCCGACGGCGTCGACATGTTCGACGACGCGATGGTGCAGAAACTGATGAAGGCCTATGAGGAAAGCGTGGGCGCTGCGTGGAACGTCGGCAATGCCGCGCGCTATGCCGCGACGCAGACCGCACAGGCCCAGGTGCCATCCCTTCTCGGCCTGCTGCGCGTGGCCGGCAATGAGGATGTGCGGCGCGGGCTTTATTTTGCGCTGACCTTTCTGTCGGTTCTCGGCCGGCAGATGAAGGATGACGGCGTCGAATGAGCGCCGATGCGGACCTGGCCGCGCTCTATCAGCGCGGCCTGCGGGATCTGGCCGCCGGGGTTCGCAATGACAGGCGGCTTGTCCCGGCGGATGCCTCAATCACCCGGACGAGCCGCACCTGCGGCAGCACGGTAACGCTTGATGTGCAGTGGCGGGGCGATGCGATTGGCGCGCTTGGATGGCGCACGCGCGCCTGCACACTCGGCATGGCGTCTACCGCCATCGTCGTGCGCCATGCCACTGGAGAGACCTGCGCCGGCGTCGGCGAGATTGCCGGTCTGCTGCGCCGCCTTCTGGCGGGAGAAGCGGTCACTTTTCCTGAACCCTGGCGGGATCTCGCCATGTTCGAGGCGGCGCGGGCGTTTCCAAGCCGTTTCGGATCGATCCTGCTGCCGTTCGAGGCAGTCGCCGGCGCATGTGCCGAGCGGGGGCAGCCCGGCACCGCGCTTTGACACGTTCAGAAGGCATGGGTTTTCCAAAGCCCGATGTGCGGGGGGAGGCCTCGGTCAGGCTCCCGTGCTCTGTGTCGGGTATGACGAATGGATCAGCGTTCTGGCGGCCTGTCCGGCGGATTCTGCATAGTCTGCGTCGCGGTGCACCAGAAGCGTTGAGAATACGCCGTCGAGCAGAACCACAATCTGGCGGGCGATCGCCGCAGGATTGTCGATCCCGCTTTCGGCGAGTTCGCCTGAAAGCCAGTTCTCGAATTTCTTCTTGTGGCTCGCGCCGATCACCATGGCTGGGTGTCCCGGCAGATTGGCCAGCTCGGCTGCGGTGCGCAGGAAGCCGCAGCCGCGCCATGCGGGATGGCGCGCGGATCGGGCGACGCCCGTGAAAATCGCCTCAACCCGGTCCGCCACATCGCCTTCAGCACTCCTGAACCAGCTTTCGAACAGATCGAGATTTGGCTGGTCGCGGGAACTGAGATACTCGGCGACGAGGTCATCCTTGCTCCTGAAATGATAGTAGAAGGTCTTCTTGGTTACGCCCGCTTCCTCTGCAACGGCATCGACGCTGACGGCGCGAATCCCTTCCCGATAGAACAGCTTGCTTGCTGCATCGACGACCCGTTCGCGGGCCGGTTTGGGCTTGTGCTGTTTCGTGTCCATCGGATGTCGCAACCATGTATACTAACCAGTGAGTTTCCATGCAGCGTGCCCGGTCCTAGCCTTTCTGTCAATTCAACTGGAGAGGCAGGAAAATGCAGAACACCGTGCTTTGCGAAAGGAAGGGGCGTATCGCGCTTCTGACGCTGAACCGCCCGTCGAAACTGAACGCTCTGAATTACGCGACCAATGATCGGCTGCTGTCGCTGCTCGATGAGATCGAGGCGGATGAGGCAATCGGCGCCGTGGTGGTGACAGGGGCGGGGGATCGGGCGTTTTCGGCTGGCGGAGACATACATGAATTCGCCGAGAGCATAAGGCAGGGCGCAGAAGAAGCGGTGCGCGCCTTCTGTCGTCGCGGCCAGCAGATGACGGCGCGCTTCGAGGCGTTTCCCAAGCCGGTGATCGCGGCGGTCAATGGCATCGCCTTCGGGGGCGGCTGCGAGATCACCGAAGCGGTGCATCTGGCGGTTGTCTCCGAGCAGGCGATTTTCGCGAAACCGGAGATCAATATCGGCATTCCGCCGACATTTGGCGGCACGCAGCGCCTGTCGCGACTGGCGGGGCGAAAGCGCGCGCTGGAACTGCTCCTGACGGGAGATACGTTCGGGGCGCAGCGCGCCCATGAGCTGGGGCTGGTGAACAGGGTGGTGCCTGCGGAAGATCTGCTTCCTGCGGCGTTTGAGCTGGCGGAGCGCATCCTGCAGCATTCGCCACTGGCGGCCGCCCGGATCATATCGGCCGTGACGCGGGGCATAAACACGACGATTGAAGAGGGGCTTCTGATCGAGCGCGAACAGTTTGCCCGCATGTGCGCGACGGCAGATGTGCATGAAGGGCTCGACGCATGGATCGAACGGCGTACGCCCGTCTATCAGGGAAGGTGAAGCAGATGACGCGTTACACCGGTTTTACCAAGGAGATCTGGGAGGCGTTTCGGGCGGATGCACGGCCGGGGCCGGTCCAGATGCTCAATCTCATCAAGCTGCGTGAGCGGGCGGATTATCCGGATGGCCGGGTGGCAAGCGGTCGGGACGCCTATGCGGAATACAGCCGGATCAGCGCGCCCGTTCTGGAACGGTTGGGCGGGCGCATCGTCTGGCGGGGCGGTTTCGAGCTGATGCTGATCGGCCCGCAGGCAGAGGCGTGGGACATCTGCTTCATTGCCGAATATCCATCGGTCGGCGTGTTTGCGCAGATGATGCGCGACCCGGCCTACCATGAAGCGCTGCCGCATCGTCAGGCCGGCGTTACGGACAGTCGGCTCGTCCGCTTCGCCCCGCAGCCCGGCGGTGTGAATTTCGCCGGGGGCTGAAGGCGACTTCCGGTTGCTAGAGCCCTGATCCTAGAGCAGTTTGTAGAACTTCTCGAAGGCGAGATAGGTCGACTTCACGTGCTGCCGGGCAAGCCACGATCGAGGCGCTCTCCTCATCGCTTGCGCGAATGGTGGGCTTGGCGAACCGGTGCATGTTGCGGCAAGCCAGCTACGCGTCGGCCGTTCTTTCGCGCAAACGCCTTTCGCGGTTGCGTCGCGGTTCCTTCGCGGATAGGGTCGCCGCCGCATGCGGTTCCGCCTTTCGCGGATGAAAAGGGAACCCGGTGCGGTCTGCCAGACAGACCAATTCCGGGACTGCCCTCGCAACTGTAAGCGGCAAGTTCTTTCCAATGCCACTGGCGAAAGCCGGGAAGGCGGACCGAACGTTCGAGCCGCGAGTCAGGAGACCTGCCTCATGCATAGACCATGAACGCCGGACGAGGTGCGCCGGCAGGAGGCCCAGAATGCATGCAGGCGCTTTGCCGGCAATGAGTCCGTCTATCGGGACGTCACGTCTCCGATCCGTTTCCCGATTTCCTTCGGCGCAGGCCGAACTGAGCCGATTGTTCCAATGTGGTGCGCCGCATTCGGGCGGGTCGCGCCATGCGCGTTGATCTGGCAGGCTTTGCCCGCGAAGGCGCGCTTGGCGACCACCGGGCGCTGATGCGTCTTGTCGAACGGGCGGACGCGCTTGGTTTCGGCGGCATCTGGTTCAACGAATTTCATTTCGGTCGCGAAACGCTGCCCTATCCGTCCACGCTTCTGCTTGGCGCGGAGGTTCTGGCGCGGACGGAGAGGCTGCGGTTCGGCACGTCGATCCTCGTTTTGCCGCTCTATCATCCGCTGCTGCTTGCCGAGCAGATCGCGCAGCTCGATTTTCAGAGCGGCGGGCGCGTGGATGTGGGGATCGGGCGCGGCACCGAGCCCGGCACATTCACCGCGCTCGAGATTTCGCGCGATGACGCATCAAGGCGGTTTGCCGAAGCGTTGAGGATCATGATCGACGCCTGGACGAAGCCGCATTGTTCGGCGGATGGCGGGCCGTGGCGTTTTTCCAACGTCTCCGTCGGGCCGCCGCCGGTGCAAAAGCCGCATCCGCCGATTTATGTCGCCGGCGTCTCGGAAGAGACGGTCGACATCGCCGCCAGGAACGGTTTTCCGCTTCTTTTGAGCCTTGAACCCAATGAAGCGCGGCAGTTGCCGGTGTTTCATGCAGCGCTTGATCGCCATGGCGGGTCGCGCGCGCCGCTCGCCGCCTCATCGCTGTCGCGTTACGTGATGATCGCGCCGACCCGGGCGCAGGCCATGGAGCGGGTCGATGCGCTTCTGGAAAAGCTCAATGCACGGCGCGCGGCACGGGCGCTGGAGCGTGGAATGCAGCCACCTGCGCCGCGTGATCGCGCCGCCATGCTGGCGGATTTCACCATCGCGGGAACGCCCGAGGATTGCCTTGCGCAATTGCGCGCGCTCTCGGCGGAGACCGGCGCGAACAGCATTCGCTGTCTGTTCAGCGCCAACGGCCTGATTGCCAACGATGTGGCGCTCGCCGGCATGGAACTGTTTGCAGCGGAGGTCATGCCAGCGCTCGGCCAGCCAGACCAAACCCCATCCCCAGTTGAAAGCGCCGGCGGCATGCCGGCCATAGAAGGAGTGAATTGATGTCGCGATTAATCGGTCTGCGCGGGCTTGCGGTCGCAGGTTTGGTTCTGGTGTCTGCGCCCGCCTTTGCCGATGAGGCGGGCTTTCCCTACACGGATGAGAATTGCGGCTACACCACCACCTATGAGGCGCCGCCGGCACGGGCGGTGACGCTGAGCAACAACGCCACGGAGATGATGCTGGCGCTCGGTCTGGAAGACCGCATGGCCGGGACCTCCTATATGGCGAACCTCAAGATCAGCCCCCAATACGAGGCGGCGTACAACACGGTTCCCGTGCTTTCACCGCTGGTCGCCACCACCGAACAGCTGATCGAGGCGGAGGCCGATTTCGTCTATGCCGGTTATCCGGACGGGTTCAGCGAAAGCCGCCACACGCGCGATCAGCTTCACGATCTGGGCATGAAAACCCGCCTCAACACCGAGGGCTGCAATCTCGGCAAGTTCGGTTTCGACGAGCTTTATGCGGAAATCCGCTCCATGTCGGCAATCTTCGGCGTGCGCGAGCGCGGCGAGGCTTTGATCGCCGACATCGAGGAGCGCCTTTCCGAGGTGGAAGCAAAGCTCGATGGCGTTGAGGCCATGCCGGTGTTCATCTTCAATGGCGGCGAATCCGCACCGCGCGCCGTGCTCGGCAACACCATGCTTTCGCATGTGGTCGAGCGGGCCGGCGGGGCGAATATCTTTGGCGACGTGGCAAACCGCTATGGCCAGGTCTCCTGGGAGCAGATCGCCGAACGCGCGCCTGAATACATCGTTGTCTATTATTCAGGCACGGCCGGTGGCCAGGTGGTCGGCGATCCGGCCGGTGAGCTGGGGCAGGCGCGCATCGAGATCCTGAAGGCCAACCCGACGGTGGAGAATGTGCCCGGCATTGCGGGCGAGAAATTCGTCACCATCGATTCCGTCTGGGGACAGCCGGGGCCGAGCTCCATCGATGCGGTGGAAAAGCTCGCACGGGCATTCCATCCCGACCGGATCGAAAAGTAGCCGGCTTAGATACGGTTTCTAACGATGCATGCACCGGCCTCCAGAGAGGAAAAGGCGAACAGCCATGAAGCGCTGATCGCCATTCTCCAGTCCGCGCCGCCCGCGCGGGGCGGGGCCGTGCAGCATGGTCTTGAGGGTGGGGCGTCGCGGCGTGGCGTTACCGGCTATGCGCTGGTCATCGTCCTGATGGTTGCGCTGCTTCTCGGCGTTTCTCTTGCCGGGCTGATGCTTGGCTCGGTGCATATCCCCGGCGGCACGGCGCTCGCCATTCTCGCCAATCTCGTGTTCGGCGACGGGCTTGTCGAACCGGACTGGCGCACGGCTTACGAAACCATCGTCGTTCAGACGCGCATGCCGCGCGTCTTCCTTGCGGCTCTTGTCGGGGCGAGCCTTGGCGTGACGGGCATGACGATCCAGTCCATCGTTCGCAACCCACTGGCGGGGCCGGGCATTCTGGGCGTTTCGTCCGGTGCGGCCACCGGTGCTGTGGTGGTGATGCGCTGGGGGCTTCTGGGATTTGGCGCGTTCACGCTGCATATTTCGGCCTTTCTGGGCGGGCTCGTTACGCTGTTCGTGGTGTTCTGGGTGGCGCGGACCGGCGGCCAGATGACCCCGACACGGCTTGTGCTCGCCGGCGTGGCGATGAGCGCCATTCTGAGCGCGCTGACAAGCCTGATTGTGCTGACATCGCCCGATCCACAACTTGCCTCCCGCGTCCTGTTCTGGACGCTGGGCGGCTTTGGAACGGCGCAGTGGAAGCTCATTCCCATTCCGCTTGCCGCCCTTGCGCTGGGCCTGGGCGTGATGCTGGTGCAGGCGCGCCGGCTGAACCTGCTGATGGCCGGAGACGAAAGCGCGGTGGCGCTCGGCCTCAATGTGCAGCGCTTTCGCCAGAGCATGTTCGTGCTGGCGGCAGCGCTCACCGGCATCACCGTCGCGGTGTCCGGTGTGATCGGCTTTGTCGGGCTCATCATGCCGCACATCGTGCGCTTTCTTGTCGGTGCGGATCATCGCCGCGCATTGCCGGCGGTGGCGCTTCTGGGGGCGAGCTTCACCATTGGCGCGGACCTCGTGGCGCGCACGGTCATCGCGCCGCTGGAGCTGCCGGTGGGCATCGTCACCGCACTGGTGGGCGGGCCATTCTTCATCTGGCTGTTGCGGCGCGATGCGCGCGCGCTGGGCGGTGCGCGATGAGCATGGAACCGGGAACGCTCGACCTGCGCTCGGTCACGTTTCGCGCGGGTGACAGGGTGCTTGTCGATGATGTGTCGATCAGCGTTCGAAAGGGCGAGATGGTCGGTCTTTTGGGGCCGAACGGGGCTGGAAAGTCGAGCCTTCTGCGCACCATCTATCGCATCAACCGGCCGTCATCCGGCGCGGTTTTCGTCGATGGCGAGGATGCCTGGCGGCAGCCGACCGAGTGGGTGGCGCGCAATGTGGGCGCGGTGCTGCAGGACATGCCGGCGGAATTTCCGCTGACCGTGCGCGATGTGGTGGCCATGGGGCGCTCCGCACACAAGCGGCTTCTGGAGGCAGACACGGCGCATGATCACGCGCTGATCGCGGCGGCGCTCGAACTCCTGGGGCTGACGGCGATGCAGGAGCGCGCGTTCCGCACGCTGTCGGGCGGCGAGCGGCAGCGCGTGCTCGTCGCGCGGGCGCTGGTGCAGCAGCCACGGCTGCTCGTTCTTGATGAGCCGACGAACCATCTCGACATTCACCACCAGCTCCAGCTCCTGCGTTTCATGCGCGGGCTGGGCACCACGGTGGTTGCCGCGCTGCACGATCTCAATCTGGCAGCCATGTTCTGCGACCGGCTGTGCGTTCTGGATCATGGCAGGCTGGTTGCGGCGGGCACGCCGGACGCGGTGCTCACACCGGCGCTTCTGAAGCGGGTCTACCGGATCGACGCGACGATAGGGCGGCATCCCGAAACGGGCACGGTGTGGGTGATGCCATCCGCCGCGCCGCCCATCGGCGCAAACGGCGTGGATCATAATTAACGCAGCCTTAAGCGGCGTCGCGCTTTATGGGGCAAGCGCAACAGGTTCTGATCCCGGTATGGCGAGCAACCCCGAACTTTCCCGATTGGCAGCCGTGACCTCCCAGGGGTCGCGCGGCAGCGGGCGCGGGTAGGCCATGAGCAGCACATATTCAGGGCCCTACGGGGCGGATGATTACGGTGCAGGCGCGCATCGCGCGGAGGCCAGCCGGAAGAAGCCCTCCTTCATCACGCGGATGGTTGCGACGGGGCAGCCCTCCACGGTCATCGCGGCGGTGCTCCTCACCATTCTGATGATCTCCTTCCGCCCGTTCCAGCCATCCGGGCCGCAGCTGAGCGGCAGCGGCGGCGACATCGTCAATCAGCTTGGCTTTGGCGGGCTGGGTGCGGTGGCGCTGGCCTCGCTGCTGATGCTCGTTGACCGACGGGTGCTGGTTGCCCTCCTGAGCCCGTGGTGGCTTCTTCTGCTTGGCTTCCTCGCCATTGCCACGCTCAACACGCCGGTGCCCACCGACACGATGCGCACCGTGGCGTTTTCCCTCATCGGCATCCTGACCGTGGCGGCCATTCTGACGCTGCCGCGCGATGCGGATGCGTTTTCGCGCGTGCTTGTCTTCGCCGGTTTCGTGATCCTCGGGCTTTCCTATTTCGGGGTCGTCGCCCTGCGCGATGTGGCGGTTCACCAGGCCTATGATGTCGAAGCGCAGCATGCGGGCCTGTGGCGCGGCGTCTTCACGCACAAGAACATTGCCGGTCCGGTCATGGCCGGGCTCTCCTTCGCCGGGCTCTATCTGTGGCGGCGCGGCTGGCGCTGGTCGGGCGGGGCGATTGCCGTTCTGGCGATGATCTTCGTCTTCCACACCGGCTCCAAGACCACCACGGCCACGGTGCCGCTGGCCGGCATGCTGGTGGCGCTGCCCGGTCTCTTCGGGCTGCGCTCGCTGGTGCCGGTTCTGGTGATCGCGGCGGTGACAACGCTTGCCGTGGCCACGCTCGGCATTGTCTATATCGGGCCGGTGAAGGATCTTGCGGCAACGCTGGCGCCGGATCTCACCTATACCGGCCGCACGCCGATCTGGGATTATGCAGGAGACATGATCGCGAAGAAGCCATTGTTCGGATACGGGTTCGAGAACTTCTGGCTCACGCAGACAGTGTTTTCCTCCGACCACCCGTTTGACCGTTCGTGGGACATTCGCGGCACGGTTCACGGGCACAATGGCTATGTCGACATGGCGCTCGGCATGGGACTTCTGGCGCTCTGCACGGCCATCATCACCTTTCTCTTCGTGCCGTTGCGCGACTTTGCGCGCACCCCGCCCTATCGCGAGAACATCTTTCTCGCCGATCTCTTCATGATGATCGTGACATTCAGCCTGTTCAACGCGTTTCTGGAGAGCTTCTTCTTCCGCCGCACAGACCCGGTCTGGATGCTCTTCGTCATGTCCGTTCTAGGCCTGCGTCTCGTGGCGCGGTTCAGGGTGCCGACGCGCATAGAGCGCTGAGTTTTCCTTTCCGGTCAAAAGCTGACGTCCAGCCGACATGTCGGCGCGCTATGAAAGCGTGACGGCAATGGGCGCAGCCCCTGCTGCATAACGGCGCACCGTGTGCGGCAGGCTTGCGTTCGGAACGGCAGGGTTCTACACAAATTTCAGAAATTACTGAAATCAATGTCAGGTGTGTTCATCATGAACCTCCCGCCACTTTTGCAGTCCTTCGTGCTGCATTTTGGAGAAATGGGCAGCCGCTGGGGCATCAACCGCACGGTCGGACAGATCTATGCGCTGCTCTATGCTTCATCGAAGCCGCTCTGCGCGGATGACATTGTCGAAGCGCTTTCCATTTCGCGCTCGAATGTCTCGATGAGCCTGCGCGAGCTTCAGGCTTGGAATCTCGTTCTTCTGAAACATATTCCAGGAGACCGGCGCGATTACTTCACGACGCCGGACGATGTCTGGCAGATTCTGCGCACACTCGCCGAGGAGCGCAAGAAGCGCGAAGTCGATCCCACGCTTTCGGTGCTGCGCGAGCTTCTGATGCAGTCGCCGGGCAGCGAGGAAGAGCGTCATGCACAGGCCAAGCTGGCGGAAATGCAGACGCTCATTGAGCAACTGACGAAATGGTATGACGATGTGAAACATCTCGAGACGGAGCAGCTTGCGACATTGCTGAACCTCGGCTCCAAAGTGACGAAACTGATCGACACCAAGGACCGGATTGTTTCGCTCGGCCGCAAGCGCAAGGGATCGAAGACGTCATGACGAGTGTTGACGCGGCCCTTGAAGAGCGCTCCGCGCCCGCAGCCGGTCGCGCGGTTTCGCGCGCGCATCCGGCAGGACGGCAAGGCGACGCCGCGCAGGCAGAAAAGGGCGTCAGCCGCGCGGCGGTTCTTCTGCAGGTGACGGCTTCTCTCCTGTGGCTCCCGCAGGCGGCGCTTCTGGCCATGGCGGTTGGCGGCATTGCGGCGGGTGAGGGCGCATCGGCGGCGTGGCTTCCCGCCCTTGGCATTCTTGTTCTCGGTGTGGCCCGGTCGGTGGCCGATGGCGCTGGCAGTCGTCTCGCCTTCCGGCAGGCGCGCAGCCAGCTGAGCGCATTGCGCGTTCAGGCGGTGGCGGCGCTTTGCGAAACCTCGCCGCTCGATACGACGCGGCCCTCGTCGGGCCTGGCCGCCAGCACGCTTGCGGAGCAGGCGGAAGCCATCGTTCCCTATGTGGCGCGTTTTCGCCCGGCCCGTCTGAAGGCGGCAATCGTGCCGCTTGCCATTCTCGCCTGCGTGTTCGTTTACTCCTGGGTGGCCGGGCTGGTGCTTTTGCTCGCCGCTCCGCTTATTCCCATCTTCATGGCGCTGGTCGGCTGGCGCGCCAAGCAGGCGAGCGAGGAACAGCTTGCCGAAATGGGCAGCATGAACGCGTTCCTGATGGACCGGCTGCGCGGCCTGACCACCATCCGCAGTTTCGACGCCGTGGATCGCACCGCCAACCGGCTGCGCGCCAGCGCCGAAGATCTGCGCCGCCGCACCATGGCGGTGCTGCGCATTGCCTTCCTGTCGTCTGCAGTGCTGGAACTCTTTGCCGCGCTCGGTGTGGCAATGGTCGCCGTCTATGTGGGGTTCCACCTGCTGGGCGAACTGAATTTCGGCGCATGGGGCGGCAAGCTGACCCTGGCCGAAGGGCTCTTCATCCTGCTTCTGGCCCCGTCCTTCTTCGAGCCGCTGCGCGATCTCTCCGCTGTCTGGCATGACCGGGCGTCCGGGCAGGCCGCGTTCGAGGCGCTGGAAAAACTGGCGCAGTCGGGCCGGCATCTGGTGGGCGCGTCCGCCACGCCGACATCTTTGCGGGAGGGGCAGTCGGGTGCGCTCTCGCTTTCGGTCGAGGATCTGCGCTTCAGCCACACGGCCGAAGGCGCGCCGGTCTTCTCCGGTTTCGATCTCCATATCCAGCCCGGCGAACGGGTCGCGCTGATGGCTCCAAGCGGCGAGGGCAAGTCGACGCTCCTCGCCCTTATTGCGGGCCTGGTTGCGCCAGATGGCGGGACGATCCGCATCAGTGGACGCACACTGGACGATGCCGGTGCGGCAGATCTGCGTAGGGCAATCGCCTGGATCGGGCAGGATCCGCACATTTTCCCCGGCACGATCTCCAGCAATGTCGCACTGGGCCGCGAAGGCGTGGGACCGAAGCAGGTTTCCCATGCGCTTGAGGCGGTCAGCCTGTCGCGGCTTGCCGCTGCGCGTGGTCCGGCCATGATCGGCGAAGGCGGTTTCGGCCTGTCGGGCGGTGAGGCGCTGCGGCTCGCGCTGGCGCGCGCGTCGGCAACGCCCGAGACCGGCCTCGTGCTCGCCGACGAACCGACAGCGCATCTCGACCGGGAAACGGCGCAGGAGATTGCCGACAGCCTTCTGCGCATCAGCGCGGGCAAGACGCTGGTGGTCGCCACGCACGATCCGGTGCTGGCGAGCCGCATGGATCGCGTGATCACGCTGCAGACGCCGCAGACTGCCGGAGGCGCGTTATGATCCGCAGCCGCAATCTTCGCGCGGTGGCCGCGCTTTTCTGGGCGGGCAACCGCAACAAGCTTCTCGCCGGCGCGCTGCTGTCGCTCGCCACGGTTCTGTGCGGCATCGCGCTTCTCGGCCTGTCGGGCTGGTTCATCGCTGCCACAGCCATTGCCGGGCTTTCCGTGGCGACTGCGCTCGCCTTTGACGTTTTTGCGCCCTCCGCCGGCATTCGCTTTCTCGCACTTGCGCGCACCGCATCGCGTTATGGCGAGCGGATCGTCACCCATGACGCGACGCTGGAAGTGCTTGCCGAACTGCGCGAGAGACTGTTTCGCGGCTGGGCCGTTGCGGGCGCCGCCCGCGCCATGATGGCGCGTCCCGCGCGTCTGCTGTTCCGGCTGACCATCGATATCGACGCACTGGACTCGCTCTATCTTAGGGTGATGGTGCCGCTGTTTTCCGCCGCCGGCGCTGCGCTTGTCGCGGGGCTTGCGCTCGGCTTCATCGATGTTCGCCTCGGCCTCGGCGTGGCGCTGTTTCTTCTGGCCGTCGGGCTTGGTGTGCCGGCTTTTGCCGCGCGTCACGCGGAACGCCCGGCGCGCCGGCGGGCCCATGCACTCGAGGTTTTGCGCGCGCGCAGCATTGATCTCGTGCGCGGTCAGGGCGAGCTTGTCATGGCAGGCCGCCTCGACGCCCAGAGCATGTCCATTGCCGAAGCGGATGCACGGCTTGCCGATGCCGACGACGCCATGAACCGCACGGAAACCGGCGTCAGTGTCGCGCTCGGCGTGGCCGGGGCCGTCTTGCTGGCGGCAGTCCTTCTCGTCGTCGCGACGCTGGCCGAGGCCGGCCAGATCGGCGCGCCGGTCGCAGCGCTGGCGCTTCTGGTCGCGCTGACGGCAACCGAGCCCTTCGCGGCCCTCCGGCGTGGCGCAGTGGAACTTGGCCGAACGCTGATGGCCGTGCGCCGTGTCGGCCCGCGCCTCAATGGCGAAGAAAGTGCGCCGGAAAATAAAATCCCGCAGGATGCCGGCATTGCCATTCGTCTGGAAGGCGTGACCACACGCCATCCGGGCGCTGCGGAGGTTGCGCTTGCGGATGTATCGCTGCGCATCGACCGTGGCGAGCGCATCGCGCTGGTGGGGCAGAGCGGGGCAGGCAAGTCCTCCCTTCTTTCGGTGATCGCCGGCGAGCTGGCAGCCGATCAGGGCGATGTGGCCAGCCTGCCGGCCACGCT
Source organism: Nitratireductor sp. GZWM139 (assembly GCF_030068685.1). NCBI lineage: Bacteria > Pseudomonadati > Pseudomonadota > Alphaproteobacteria > Hyphomicrobiales > Phyllobacteriaceae > Nitratireductor > Nitratireductor sp. GZWM139. The sequence goes on from NZ_JAMQML010000006.1 coordinate 14,204, forward strand.
GTTCACCCAGCGCACGGAACTCTTTCACGACACGCTGCGCGGCAATCTCGCGCTCGCCAATCCGGCTGCGGATGACGACGCCATGCTGGTGGCGCTGGGGGCTGCGGGTCTTTCACGCCATTTCGCGACGCTTCCTGCCGGGCTCGACACGTGGCTTGGTGAAGGCGGTGCGGGCTTCTCTTCCGGTCAGGCGCGCCGGCTTGCCATGGCGCGGCTGGTGCTGCGCGATGCGCCGGTCTGGCTCCTTGATGAGCCGACAGAAGGGCTTGATCGTGAGACAGCAAACGACGTGATCGCGCGGGTCGCCAATTATGCCTCGGGCAAGACCCTGATGGTATCGACCCACATACGGCGCGAAGCAGAAGGGGCGGATCGCATCCTTCACATGAACAATGGCCGGATCGTTGCCGATGTGCGGCGTGGCACGGCCGACTATGAAAGTCTGCTCGACGGTCTGAGACCGGATTGAGCGCTTCCCCCGAAGACCAAAGGAGCCGGAAAGCCGGATGAAACAATGGAACTGAACATCGTTGATCTCTCGCGGTTGCAGTTTGCGATTACCGCGCTCTATCACTTTCTGTTCGTCCCGCTGACGCTTGGGCTGTCGGTGCTGATCGCCATCATGGAGACTGTCTACGTGATGACCGGCCGCACCATCTGGCGGCAGATGACAAAGTTCTGGGGCACGCTTTTCGGCATCAACTTCGTGCTGGGCGTCGCCACCGGTATCGTGATGGAATTCCAGTTCGGCATGAACTGGAGCTATTACAGCCACTATGTAGGCGACATCTTCGGCGCGCCGCTTGCCATTGAGGGCCTGATGGCCTTCTTCCTGGAAGCGACCTTTGTCGGGTTGTTCTTCTTCGGTTGGGACAAGCTTTCAAGGCTCGGACATCTGGCCGCCACCTGGGCGGTGGCCATCGGCTCAAACTTCTCGGCGCTGTGGATCCTCATCGCCAATGGCTGGATGCAGAACCCGGTCGGCTCTGCCTTCAACCCGCAGACCATGCGCATGGAAGTAACCGACTTCTTCGCGGTGCTCACCAACCCGGTGGCGCAGGCGAAATTCGTTCACACGGTCTCCGCCGGCTATGTCACGGCTTCCGTTTTTGTGCTCGGCGTGTCCGCCTGGTACCTGCTCAAGGACCGGCACAGGGATCTGGCCAAGCGCTCGATGACGGTTGCGGCCTCGTTCGGTCTCGCCTCCGCGCTGTCGGTCGTGGTTCTGGGCGATGAGAGCGGCTATCTCGAAGGCGAGCATCAGAAGATGAAGCTCGCGGCCATTGAGGCCATGTGGGAGACGGAGCCCGCACCGGCATCCTTCACCGCTTTCGGCTTCCCCGATCAGGAGGCCCGCAAAACGCATTACGCCGTTCACATTCCATGGGTGATGGGCATCATCGCGACGCGTTCGCTCACCACCGAGATCCCCGGTATCGTGGAACTGGTGGAACATGCCGAGGACCGCATCAGACAGGGCATCATCGCTTATGACGCGCTACAGGACATTCGCGCGGCAGGCAGCACGGCCGCCATCCCGGATGAAGCCCGCGAGGCGTTTGAGGAGAATGGCGGGAACCTCGGCTATGCGCTGCTCCTGAAGCCCTATGTGGATGATCCGCGCGAGGCCACGGATGCACAGATCGCACAGGCGGCGAACGACACGGTTCCAAACGTGCCGACGCTGTTCTGGACCTTCCGCATCATGGTCGGGCTCGGCTTCTCCTTCATCGCGCTGATGGGCGTGTTCTTCTACCTGTCCGCACGTCACAGGCTGGATCGTTATCCGTTCCTGCTGCGTCTTGCGGTGATCGCGATACCGCTGCCGTGGATTGCCGCCGAATGCGGCTGGATCGTCGCGGAGTTCGGCCGTCAGCCGTGGATCATCGAGGGCATCCTGCCCACCGCCGCCGCCGTGTCGAACCTTGGCGCTTCGACGGTGCTGATGACGATCATCGGCTTCTCGGCAATCTACACCGTGCTCTTCATTGTCGAGATGACGCTCATGCTGCGCGCCATCCGGAAGGGCCCCGAACCCGATGATGAGCCGGAGGCCGCGTTCGGTCCCCGCGCCTTCGTTCCGGCGGAGTAAAGATCATGATCCTTCACACGCTTATCGACTATGAAACCCTGCGCGTGATCTGGTGGCTGCTGCTCGGCGTGCTGCTGATCGGCTTTGCCGTCACTGATGGTTTCGACCTGGGAACGGGGGCGCTTCTGCCCTTCGTCGCCAAGACCGACACGGAGCGCCGTGTCGTCATCAATGCGGTCGGCCCGGTCTGGGAAGGCAACCAGGTCTGGCTGATCCTGGGGGGCGGCGCGATCTTCGCCGCCTGGCCACCGCTCTATGCGGTGTCCTTCTCGGGCTTCTATCTCGCCATGTTCGCCATCCTGTTCGCGCTCATCCTGCGTCCGGTCGCCTTCAAGTACCGGTCCAAGCGCGAAAACCCGACCTGGCGGGCGATCTGGGACTGGGCGCTGTTCATCGGCGGTTTCGTGCCGTCGCTGATCTTCGGTGTGGCCGTGGGCAATGTCCTGCAGGGCGTGCCGTTCCGGCTCGAAAACGATCTGCGCATTTTCTATGAGGGCACGACGCTCATCGAGCTGCTCAACCCGTTTGCGCTTCTTTGCGGCCTTCTGTCGGTTTCGATGCTGGTCATGCATGGCGCGTCCTGGCTGATGGTCAAGACGTCTGGTCCGATTGCCGAGCGCGCCCGCGCCTTCGGCAGCATCGCTGCGGTCGCGACCATCGTGCTGTTCGCGCTTGGCGGGCTGTGGCTGTGGGCCGGCATCGACGGATACCGCATCACCAGCGCCATCGTCACGGACGGTCCGTCCAACCCGCTCGCCAAAACGGTGGAGCAGGCAGGCGGCGCATGGTTTGCCAATTATGCCGCGCATCCATGGATGATGGCCGCGCCCGCGTTCGGCTTTCTCGGCGCAGCGCTCGCCCTGATCCTGTTCCGCGCACGGCGCGAGGTGACGACGCTTCTTTCCAGTGCGCTGTCGGTGCTGGGCATCATCTCCACCGTTGGTGTGTCGATGTTTCCCTTCATCCTGCCGTCCTCCATCGCACCGGGTGCGAGCCTGACGGTGTGGGACGCCTCGTCCAGCCACCTCACCCTGTTCATCATGCTGGTGGTGACGGGCATCTTCGTGCCGCTGATCGTTGCCTATACGAGCTGGGTCTACAAGGTGCTGTGGGGCAAGGTCGACGAAGAGGAAATCCGCGAAGGCAAGGGTCACGCTTACTGAGCTGGCCGCGCGACAAAGACAAGGAGATCAGGACATGTGGTATTTCGCATGGTTGCTCGGACTTCCCCTCGCTGCGGCTTTCGCCGTGCTGAACGCGATGTGGTACGAGCTGATGGACGATGCAGCGAAGAAGAAGGAAGCCGGAGAGTAATCTTCGCGCCCTTTGCATCACGGATGAACATCAAAACGCCGGCCCCGCGCCGGCGTTTTGCTTTTCAGGCTCAGTCCCCGGTGGCGGGTCTCGCCTGGCCTGCCGGGGGCTGCTTCATGATCACCTCGCGGTGCGGATAGGGGATCTCGATGCCGTTTTCCTTCAGCGTGTCCCACAGCGCGAGCAGCACCTTGCCGCGCACATTGGTCAGGCCCTGCTGCGGGTCGCGGATCCAGAACCGCAGAACGAAGTCGAGTGAGGAATCGCCAAAACCGGTGAGCCAGCAGACGGGCCGGCGGTCGGCATCCACGCGCCCCACGCTGATCGCCGCTTCGATGGCAAGCGCGGAAACCTGATGCGGATCGGCCTCGTAGGAAACGCCGAACGGCACGTCGAGGCGCACCATCTCGTCGCTGAACGACCAGTTGATGACCTGCTGCGTGATGAAGTCCTCATTGGGGATCAGATATTCGCGCCCGTCGCGGGTGATGACGGAGACGAAACGCGCCCTCAGTTCGCGGATCCAGCCGAATGTGTCGCCGAGCGTGATCGTGTCGCCCGGCTTGATGGACTTGTCGAGCAGGATGATGATGCCCGAAATGAAGTTGGAGACGACCTTTTGCAGGCCGAAGCCGAGGCCCACGCCAATGGCGCCGGAAAACACGGTGAGCGCCGTCAGGTCCACGCCGACGGAGGAAAGGGCGATGCCGCCGGCGGCGATCACCAGCCCGATCTTGACCAGCTTGCCGAGCAGGACGCGGATCGACGGCGTGAGTTCGTCGGAGCGCTGGACGCGCTCATCAAAGTAATTGCCGATGACGATGGCGAGCCAGACGGTGGCGGTGAGAAGCACCGCCGCCTTCAATAGCACCAGCGCGCTCAGTCGCGTCTTGCCGAGCGGCAGGGCCAGCGTGTCGAGAAAGGCGGCAGCCTCGTCATTGACGCCCAGAATGACGATGGCCGCGTAGGTCCAGGCGATCCAGCCGATGGTCCGGGCAAGCAGGCGGTTGCGGATGATGCGCGAGACGACCGAGGTGAACAGCCAGGCGAGCGACAGCGACAGCGTCAGCGAGATCAGAACGGTGCGGCTTGGCCAGGTGCTGGCGCGCAGCACGGTCAGCACGATGAAAAGCAGTATGACGAAGAGAATCCAGTCCGTGCGCCGCATCAGCGCGATGATCACGCGCAGAAGCCCCTGATGCCCCTTGATGCGCCGGGCGCGGGCCTCCAGCCGGTTCTCCAGTCCCTGCGAAGCGAGCTTCGCGACAATGAACAGGATCGCAATGATTGCGAGCTGGTAGAAGGTCCAGGGGTTGGCGAGATTGATGAGCTCGGTCCGCACCCAGTTCGCAATCTCGATCAGGATATCCACGAACGCCATGGCCAACAGTAGAGCATTTTTCTTCGCTGCGGAATGCTCGCCTCCGGTGTCGGGCGGATCGGTCGTTCGGCAAAAGAGTGGCTCAACCTTGCTTCACGTTGAAACTTCTTCTCCATCCGGCGAATTGACCGCGTGACGCTGGCGTGGTGAAAGCAGTGCATCATTTCTGACATCGGGAAGAGGAGTGTCTGCCAAATGGAAAATCGCGTTGAGCTTCATGGGTTGAAGGTTGCGGAAGAGCTGCGTGATTTCGCCGTAAAAGAGGCACTGCCCGGCACGGGCATCGAGCCCGACAGGTTCTGGAAAGCGCTGGCGGAGATCGTGAACGATCTCGCCCCGAAGAACCGCGCGCTGCTGGCCAGGCGCGATGCGCTGCAGGAAAAGATCGACGCCTGGTACAGGGAAAATGGCGCGCCCGCCGATCAGGAAGCCTATCAGGCGTTCCTGCGCGAGATCGGTTATCTGCTGCCGGAAGGCGAGGCCTTCTCGGTCTCCACGGAGAATGTCGATCCGGAAATCGCCACCGTCGCCGGGCCGCAGCTCGTCGTTCCGGTAATGAATGCGCGCTATGCGCTCAACGCGGCCAATGCACGCTGGGGCTCGCTCTACGATGCGCTTTACGGCACGGACGCCATCTCCGACGATGATGGCGCGGAAAAGGGCAAGGGCTACAATCCGAAGCGCGGCGAAAAGGTCATCGCCTGGGCGCGCGCCTTCCTCGATGGCAGCGCGCCGCTCGATGGTGTTTCCTGGACGGAAATTACCGGGCTTTCGGTTGTCGGCGGTCAGCTCGTGGCGAAAACGGCGGGTGGTGAAGCGCGCCTGAAGGACGCCGCGAAATTCACCGGTTATCGCGGCGAAGCCGATCAGCCGACCGCCGTTCTGCTCGCCACCAATGGCATGCATGCGGAAGTCGTGATCGACCGCACGCACCCGATCGGCAAGACCGATGCGGCGGGCATTGCCGATGTGGTGCTGGAATCGGCTCTGACCACGATCCAGGATTGCGAGGATTCCGTCGCCGCCGTGGACGCGGAAGACAAAATTGTCGTCTACCGCAACTGGCTCGGCCTGATGAAAGGCGACCTCGAAGAACAGGTGACGAAGGGCGACAAGACCTTCACCCGCCGCCTGAACCCGGACCGCGAATACACCGCGCCCGATGGCGGCACGCTCACGCTGCCCGGCCGTTCGCTGATGCTGGTGCGCAATGTCGGCCACCTGATGACCAATCCGGCCATTCTCGACGCCGATGGCAATGAAGTGCCGGAAGGCATTATGGATGCGCTGTTCACCGCAGCCATCGCGCTGCACGATGTCGGCGCAGACGGTCGCCGCATGAACAGCCGTGAGGGCTCCATGTATGTGGTGAAGCCGAAGATGCACGGCCCTGAAGAAGTGGCCTTCGCGGTGGAACTGTTCGGTCGCGCCGAGGAAGCGCTCGGCATGGCGCCGAACACCATGAAAATGGGCATCATGGATGAGGAGCGCCGCACCACGATCAATCTGAAGGAGTGCATCCGCGCCGCGCGCGAGCGGGTGGTCTTCATCAACACCGGCTTCCTCGACCGCACCGGCGACGAGATCCACACCTCCATGGAAGCCGGCCCGATGATCCGCAAGGGCGACATGAAGCAGGCGGCCTGGATCGCGGCCTATGAGAACTGGAATGTCGATATCGGTCTGGAATGCGGCCTTTCCGGTCACGCACAGATCGGCAAGGGCATGTGGGCCATGCCGGATCTGATGGCGGAAATGCTGGTGCAGAAGATCGGCCATCCGAAGGCCGGTGCAAACACCGCCTGGGTGCCGTCGCCAACGGCGGCGACGCTCCACGCCACGCATTACCACACGGTCGATGTGCATGCGGTGCAGGCCGAATTGAAGAACCGCAAGCGCGCAGCGCTTTCCGATATCCTTTCGGTGCCGGTCGCCACGCGGCCCAACTGGACGCCGGAGGAAATCCAGAAGGAGCTCGACAACAATGCGCAGGGCATTCTGGGCTATGTGGTGCGCTGGATCGATCAGGGCGTCGGCTGCTCCAAGGTGCCGGACATCAACGATGTGGGCCTGATGGAAGACCGCGCAACGCTGCGGATTTCCGCACAGCACATGGCAAACTGGTTACACCATGGTGTCGCCAGCGAAGCGCAGGTGATGGAAACGATGAAGCGCATGGCGGCTGTCGTTGACCGGCAGAATGAAGGCGATCCGCTCTATCGCCCGATGGCTTCGGATTTCGATGGTTCCATCGCGTTCCAGGCAGCCTGCGACCTTGTGTTCAAGGGGCGGGAGCAGCCCAATGGCTACACGGAGCCGGTTCTGCATGCGCGCCGTCTTGAACTCAAGGCGGCGGACAGGGCAAATAGGGCTTCCTGACCCGCTGATGGCGCATCGGATTCGCCGGCGGTTTGAAACGAAAAGGACGCCGGGCTGACGTCTCGATGAACATTCTTGCAATCGACACTGCGGCGGCGCTCTGCGCCGCCTGCGTTTATGACACCGATAAGGACCGCGAACTCGGCCGGCATGTTCTGGATCTGGGCAAGGGACATGCCGAACATGTCATGTCCGTGATCGAGCAGACGCTTGCGAGCGCGGCCCTTGGCTATGACGCGCTTGGGGCGGTGGCCGTTTCGGTCGGGCCGGGCTCGTTCACCGGTGTGCGCGTGGGCGTTTCGGCCGCGCGCGGGCTGGCGCTGGCGCTCAAGGTTCCGGCCATCGGCGTTTCCACGCTGGAGGCGCTTGGAGCCGAGGCGCATGCAGCCATTCCCGGTCGTCCCGTTCTGGTGGCGCTGGGGCAGCGGGTGCAGAATTTGTTTGCCGCCGGTTACGACAGCGAAGGCCGCGCCGTTTTGGCGCCGGAAAGCCTGCCGGTGGAGGCGCTTGCCGAATGGGCGCTGCGCGAAAACGCCGTCGTCTATGGCGCTGCGGCGGCGCTGGTCGCCGAAGCCGCGCCATCCGCACTCGACATTCATTCTGCCGGAGCAACGGCTGACATTGCCACCTTTGCCCGTCTGGCTGCGGCCAAGGGGCCGGGCAGCGAGCCGCCCAGGCCGCTTTACCTGCGCGCGCCGGAAGCGGCTCCCCAGCAGAATTTCGCCCTGCCGCGAAAGGAAGGCTGATGGCGCTTTTTCCAAGACGGCGTGAGTTCGTCGTGCGGCCGCTGGAAGTGGCCGACAGTCTGGTTCTGGCTGACATGCATGCGGAGGGCTACGCCCGCCCGTGGAGTGATGCCGAGTTTGAATCGCTCCTCACGCAGGAGGGCGTGTTCGGCTTTGCGGTCGTGGAAGTGGGGCGAAAGCCCGGGCAGATGGCCGGCTTCGTGCTTGCGCGTCAGGCGGCGGATGAAGGCGAGATCCTCACCATTCTCGTGACGCGCAGTCACAGGCGCCAGGGCCTTGGCCGGCAACTGATGGATGCGGTTCTGTTCAGGCTGCATGGCGACCGTGTGTCGGCGCTCTTCCTCGAAGTGGACGAAACCAACACAGCGGCAATCGCGCTTTACCGCCGGCTCGGTTTCCTGCAGGTGGGCGGCCGACCGGACTATTACCGCGATGCGAGCGGCAACCGCACCAGCGCGCTGGTGATGCGCCGTGATCTTTAGACGGTTTCTGCCAGCGCGGTGTTTCCCCCCGGCGGAGAAATGCTGTAAGCGTCCATCCCTCGCAAGGGGGCCGCATTGGGCCGCAGAGAGGGGCTGATCAAGGGCTGATGTTCAGCACGTTTCGTTTCGTCATCGCGATCCTGGTGATCGCGCTCTACACGCTTCCGCTCATGGTGGTGCAGGAAATCGCGCTGCGCACACCGCTCCTCAGCGACCGCATCGTGCCGCGCCTGTGGCACCGGCTCACCCTGCGCATGCTTGGCGTTCGGGTGCGCATGGAAGGCAGCCCGGCAAAAGACCGGCCGTTGATGATCGTCGCCAACCATGTGTCATGGCTCGACATTCTGGTGCTTGGTTCGCTCGATGGCGTGCACTTCATTGCCAAGTCGGAAATGCGCAAATGGCCGATCCTCGGCACGTTCGCCAGGCAGCAGCGCTCCGTTTTTGTCGAGCGTGAGCGCCGTCGCTCCTCGCCGGAACAGGCGCGCGAGATCGCCGAACGGCTGGCCGATGGCGATCCGATGGTGCTTTTTGCCGAGGGCACGACCGGTGACGGAAACCGGGTGCTGCCCTTCAAGAGCACGCTGTTTGGCGCGGCACAGCTGGCGCTTGCCAGCGACAGGGCCGACAGCGTCACGCTGCAGCCGGTGGCGCTCATCTATGTGAGCAAGGGCGGGCTCCGGCTCGACCGGCGCGAGCGCGCGGCCATTTCGTGGATCGGCGACACCGACCTTCTGCCCAATCTGATCACGCTCTGGCAGTCACGGCCTATCGATATCGCTGTGCGCTATGGCGATCCGATCCCGTTTCTGGCAAAAGGCGACCGCAAGACCGTCACGCGGGAAGCCGAGGCGCAGGTGCGCGCCATGCTTACGGCAGGCTTACGCGGCACCGAAATTTGACGGATTCATCACACAGCGAAGAATCGTCTGTTTTTTGACACGCAAAAACGTTAGGAAACCGGCATGGAAGAGAATATCGCGCCGGAAATTGGCGGCACCGAAAACACTGGCAACGCATCCGAAATGCGCCCCGCCGACAAGAAGGTTTTCGTAAAAACCTACGGCTGCCAGATGAATGTCTACGATTCGCAGCGCATGTCGGATGCGCTGGCGGCGGATGGCTATGCGCCAACGGACCAGATCGAAGAGGCGGACCTCGTTCTCCTCAACACCTGCCATATCCGCGAAAAGGCGGCGGAAAAGGTGTATTCGGAGCTGGGTCGTCTGCGCGTGCTCAAGGAAGAGCGCAGCCAGGCCGGCCGCGAAACGGTGATCGGCGTTGCCGGTTGCGTTGCGCAGGCCGAGGGGCAGGAAATCCTGCGCCGCGCGCCCGCCGTCGATCTGGTGATCGGGCCGCAGACCTATCATCGCCTGCCCAAGGTGGTGAAACGCGCGCTCGGCGGTGAGAAGATCGTCGAGACCGAATATGCCATCGAGGACAAGTTCGAGCATCTGCCGCAGCCGCAGAAGCGCGTGGTGCGCAATCGTGGCGTGACGGCGTTTCTGACCGTGCAGGAAGGCTGCGACAAGTTCTGCACCTTCTGCGTCGTGCCCTATACGCGCGGTTCGGAAGTGTCGCGCCCGGTGGCGCAGATCGTTGCCGAGGCGGAGCGCCTTGCCGAGGGCGGCGTGCGCGAAGTCACGCTGCTTGGCCAGAACGTCAACGCCTGGCATGGCGAGGGCGCGGATGGCCGCGAATGGGGGCTCGGCGAGCTTCTGTTCCGGCTGGCGGAAATCCCCGGTCTTGACCGGCTTCGCTACACGACAAGCCATCCGCGCGACATGGATGATGCGCTGATCGCGGCCCATCGCGATCTGCCCAAGCTGATGCCCTATCTGCATTTGCCGGTTCAGTCGGGCTCCGACCGCATCCTCAAGGCCATGAACCGCAAGCACACGGGCGACGATTACCGCCGCCTGATCGACCGCATTCGTGCGGCGCGTCCCGATATCGCCATGTCGGGCGATTTCATCGTCGGCTTCCCCGGCGAGACGGATCAGGATTTCGAGGACACGATGCAGCTCGTGCGCGACGTGACCTATGCGCAGGCCTTTTCGTTCAAATATTCGCCGCGGCCGGGAACGCCGGGTGCGGATCTTGGCGATCAGGTGCCGGAGGCGGTCAAGGACGAGCGGCTTCAGGCGCTTCAGGCGCTGCTCATCGAGCAGCAGCGCGGTTTTGCCAAAAGCCTGATCGGTCGTGAGATGGACGTGCTTCTGGAGAAGCCCGGCCGTCAGCCCGGTCAGCGCGTCGGGCGTTCGCCATGGCTCCAGCCTGTGATTGTTGATGAAAAGGCCGGCGAAATCGGCGACATTGTTTCCGTTAGAATCACGGAAGCGGGACCGAACAGCCTGTTTGCCGAACCGGTGTTGTAAAGGAGGGGCGCTTGACCGCCAGCACTGAGTTGAAGAACCAGCCCTCCGGGGCGTCGGACATGGCGCACATCGTGCTGACCTTCGATGACAACAAGCTGGCCAGCGCCCTTTACGGGCCTTTCGACGAGAATCTGGCCCAGATCGAGCAGCGGCTTGGCGTCGACATTCGCTCCAAGGGCAATGAGCTCTCGGTGAAGGGAGACAGCGTTGCAACGGCGCAGGCGCGCCGTGCGCTCGACTATCTCTATGATCTTCTCCAGAAGGGCACGGAGCTTGCTCCATCCGACGTGGACGGGGCCGTGCGCCTCGCCATTGCCGCCGATGAGCAGCTGACCCTTCCGACGATGGAGGCAAAGGGAAAGCTCGCCGCAGCGCAGATTTCCACGCGCAAGCGCACCGTGTACGCCCGCTCGGCCAATCAGGACGCCTATATGCGCGCTCTGGAGCGTTCGGAGCTGGTGTTCGGCATCGGGCCGGCCGGCACGGGCAAGACTTTCCTTGCCGTCGCCTATGCCGCCATGCTTCTGGAGCGCGGCGTTGTGGATCGCATCATCCTCTCGCGCCCGGCGGTTGAGGCGGGTGAGCGGCTGGGCTTCCTGCCCGGCGACATGCGCGAGAAGGTCGATCCCTATCTGCGCCCGCTCTATGACGCGCTTTACGACATGATCCCGGCGGAAAAGGTGGAGCGCGCGCTGGCGGCCGACGTGATCGAGATCGCGCCGCTCGCCTTCATGCGCGGCCGCACGCTGGCCAATTCGGTGGTCATCCTCGATGAGGCGCAGAACACCACGCCGATGCAGATGAAAATGTTCCTGACGCGGCTTGGCGAGAATGCGCGCATGATCGTGACCGGCGATCCGAGCCAGATCGACCTGCCGCCCAACACCAAGTCGGGTCTGGTCGAAGCACTCGAGGTTCTGGGCGACGTGCCCGGCATCGTTACGGTTCGCTTCGGAGAGAAGGATGTGGTGCGCCATCCGCTGGTGGCAGCCATTGTCCGGGCCTACGACAAGAAGACGCGGGACTGATCCGCACAAGCCGATGACTGAAGTTTCCCCTGCCGGTGATATGCCGGCAATCGAGATTGAAATCACCGTTGAAGCCGGTGACTGGGCGCCTGAGGCCGCGCTTCAGGCGCTGGCCGAGCGCGCCATCGGGGCTGCGGCCGCGACAATCGCGCTTCAGCCCGACGAGAGTGGCGCGGTGAGCCTGCTGTTTACGGGCGACGCCGAGATCCGCGTTCTCAATCGCGAATGGCGCGGCAAGGACAAGCCGACCAACGTGCTTTCGTTTCCGGCCCCCGACATGATCAATCCGGGACCGGAACTGCCGCCTCTCGGCGACATCATCATCGCCCATGAAACCGTTGCGCGCGAAGCTGCGGAAGAGGCGAAAACGTTCGATCATCACCTCACTCACCTCATCGTTCACGGTTTTTTGCATATCATGGGATATGATCATGAGACCGATGAAGAGGCGGAAGAGATGGAAGATCTGGAACGCAAAGCGTTGCAGACCCTTGCCATTGATGATCCCTATGCCTAACTGAAGGTCTCAATTGAACAAACGGCCATGACAGAAAACACGATGATCGCAACGGGCGACGCGCCTGGAGGCGAGACGAGATCCCCCGAGGAGGGGGAAGAGGGGTCTAGTAGACCTCCCCCGCGAAGCTCCGGAAGCCGCCTGTCCCTCTGGGAGAGAATGATGGCTGCACTTGGCATTCGAAACGGATCTTCGATCCGCGAAGACCTTGCAGACGCGCTCGACGAGCAGACCCACGACACTGCTGCCTTCTCGCCCGGCGAACGTGCGATGCTCAAGAACATCCTGAGGCTGCGCGAACTACGCGTCGAGGATGTGATGGTGCCGCGCGCCGATATCGAAGCCATCGAACTCGGCACCACGCTTGGCGAACTGCTCAACGCGTTTGAGAAGTCCGGACATTCCCGCATGCCGGTCTATGGCGAGACGCTGGATGATCCGCGCGGCATGGTGCACATTCGTGATGTGGTCAGCCACATCACCAAGACCGCGCGTGCGAAGAGAAGCCGCAGCCGAAAAACCCCGGAACCGGTGGCTTTTGACCTCGCAAAGGTGGATCTGGATCGCACGATCGGCGATCTCAGCCTTCTGCGCTCGATCCTGTTCGTCCCGCCGTCCATGCTGGCGTCCGACCTGATGGCGCGCATGCAGGCGTCCCGCACGCAGATGGCGCTCGTCATCGATGAGTATGGCGGCACCGACGGTCTCGTATCGCTGGAAGACATTGTCGAAATGGTTGTCGGCGATATCGAGGACGAGCACGATGACGACGCCCCGCTGATCGAGCAGATCGGCGAGGATGCGTTTGTCGTGGACGCCAAGGCGGAGATCGAGGACGTCGCGGAGGTGATCGGCGACGAGTTCCACGCCGAGGAGCACTCCGAGGACGTGGACACGATTGGCGGTGTGATCTTCAACACGCTGGGCCGCGTGCCCGCGCGTGGCGAAGTCGTGCAGGCCATCCCGGGCTTTGAATTCCAGGTGCTCGATGCCGATCCGCGCCGCGTCAAACGTGTCCGTATTGTACACAATCGGGCGGCTGAGCGGCGTCGGCGTGCCACGCGCGCGCCCGAAAACGGGGTGGATCAGGCCTCCTGACCACCGCGTTTGCTCCCTGAAACAGGCCCTTATGCACACGAAACAGTTTGCCGAAACGGTTTCAAACCTCGGCAATCTGTAGATACTTCAGCTACGTATGATTCGTGTTGCGCGGGTGGTTTGATGGAAAGCGTCGCCGGACGGCTGATTTTGCTTAGCGGATGGCGGCGCTATTTTGTCGCACTTTTGGCCGGCGGGCTGGCTGCATTTGCGCAGCCGCCGTTTGATTTTTTCGCCGCCTGCTTTGTTTCTTTCCCGATTCTTGTCTGGCTTCTCGATGGCGCGGTTGGCGACGGTCGGGGGCTTCTGGCGCGGCTGCTACCGGCATTCAAAATCGGTTGGTGGTTCGGCTTCGGCTATTTTCTGTTCGGGCTCTGGTGGATCGGCAATGCATTGCTGGTCGAAGCAGAGAACTTTGCCTGGCTCTTGCCGTTTGCTGTCGTCGGACTGCCGGCAGTTCTTGCTGTCTTTTACGGATTGGCTGCAGCGCTTGCGCGATCATTCTGGTCGGACGGAATTTTCAGGCTCGTTGCTCTCGCCCTTGCTTTCGGCGTCATCGAATGGATTAGAAGCGTCGTCCTGACGGGCTTTCCGTGGCATGCAATTGGTTATGCCGCCATGCCGACTTTGCTGACGATGCAATCGGCTAAGCTGGTCGGATTAGCCGGGATGAATTTCCTTTCAGTCCTTGTATTTTCCATGCCCGCATTGCTTGGCACGCGACGTCATCTCTTCGTCGGAATGAGTATTGCGATTGGTCTTGTCGCTATACATTTGGTCTATGGATACATAAGTCTTTCTACTTCCAGTGATGCCGAGAAGACCATCGCCGTTCGCATGGTCCAGCCGTCAATAATGCAGACCGAGAAATGGGACGCCGAGGAGCAGGCGCGCATCTTCGATCTGCTGCTTAGCCTGTCCCGTCAGCCTGCAATCGACGGTGCGCCAAAGCCAAGCGTCATCATCTGGCCCGAGACCGCGGTGCCTTTCCTGTTCACCGATCGCCCCGAAGCGCTGGCGGAACTGGGCGACCTTCTGGACGAGGGGCAGATTCTGATCACGGGGGCGGTGCGCTCGGAGCCGGGCGAAACGCTGGCCGCGACGCGTTACTACAATTCAGTGGTGGCGATCGGGCCGGACGGTTCGATCCTCGATGCGGTCGACAAGGTCCATCTGGTGCCGTTCGGCGAATATGTGCCGCTCGCCAACTTGTTGAATAAGCTTGGAATTGAAGAGCTCGTGCAGTCGGCAGGGCCGTTTACCGCCGGCGGATCCAGGCACGCGATCTCGCTCAATTCGGATGTTAATGCTTTACCTTTTGTTTGCTATGAAATCATTTTTCCGTGGCTTGTCGATGGCGCTGCGGAGAAGGCGGATGTCCTTCTGAACGTCACCAATGATGCATGGTTCGGCGTGTCGCCGGGGCCCTATCAGCACTTCCGCCAGGCACGCCTGCGCGCCATCGAAAACGGCGTTCCCCTGGTGCGTTCAGCCAATTCAGGCATCTCGGCCGTGGTGGATTCAACGGGCCGTATAGTCGATGCATTCGACCTCAATGTCGTCGGTGTTATGGACGTCGCGGTCCCCCTCGATAGAAATAATCAATTTAAATTTTTAAAGCCGGGAACCAACTGGCTGTTTATCGCGTTTGGTTTTGGGTTCGTGCTTTTGATGTCAAGTATTGTTCGATGGCTGAGGGCGAATTGACATCGCCCCTTCAAGCTACGCATAGTGGATAAGCCGACTACATCGCAGTTCGATTTTCGCAGGCTTGGGGCTCTGTGAGTCGGGCTGGTACGTCGGTCAATGGCAACCCCGTGCCGGATGGCGAGGGAAGTGATGAACAAAAACAAGAAAAAACCGAATCCGATCGATATTCATGTTGGTGGTCGGATCAGGCTTCGTAGAAACATGCTTGGTATGAGCCAGGAGAAACTTGGCGAGAGTCTGGGCATAACGTTTCAACAAATTCAGAAATACGAGAAGGGCACAAACCGCGTCGGCGCCAGCCGGCTTCAGGCCATTGCTTCGGTCTTAAGCGCGCCGGTGTCGTTTTTCTTTGAGGGCGCACCGGGCGAAGACACAGAGTCCGCGAAGGGCATGGGCGAGGAGAGCGCCGACTTCGTTGTAGACTTCCTCAACAGCAGCGAAGGCGTTCAGCTGAATCGTGCTTTCGTGAAAATTTCGGACCCCAAGGTCCGCCGGCGGGTCATTGACCTCGTCAAGGTTCTGGCCACCGAAAACCAGGATTGAGCCAGGCTCGATCTCATCCATTCAAACAGTTCGATGGATTGATCACGACCCAGGTGCGGGGAGTGGGCGTATGTCCACTTCCCGTTTTGACTCGTGTGACCGCCGTTTTGCTTGACGTTTGAGGCAGAGCTTGGCTAACAGGGGGCGCCTGTTGCCGGCATATTGACCGGCTTCTTCTCAGAGGGGATACCCGTGGCGCGCAAGAACTATCTCTTTACAAGTGAATCCGTTTCCGAAGGCCATCCGGACAAGGTGTGTGATCGCATCTCGGACGAGATCGTCGATCTGGTCTATCGGGAAGCCAAGAAGTGCGGCATGGATCCGTGGAAGGTCCGTGTTGCGTGCGAAACGCTGGCCACGACCAACCGCGTCGTGATCGCCGGTGAGGTTCGCGTCCCCGAGACGCTGCTCAAGCGGGACAAGCAGACCGGCGAGATCGCCACGGATTCCCAGGGCAATCCGCTGATCAACCCGTCGCGCTTCCGTTCGGCTGCGCGCCGCGCAATCCGCGCCATTGGCTATGAGCAGGACGGTTTTCACTGGAAGACCGCGAAGATCGACGTGCTGCTGCACGGCCAGTCTCCCGACATCGGCCAGGGCGTCGACAATGCCGCCGACCGTCAGGGCGAAGAAGGCGCTGGCGACCAGGGCATCATGTTCGGTTACGCCTGCCGCGAGACGCCGGACCTGATGCCGGCGCCGATCTACTATTCGCACAAGATCCTTCAGCTTCTGGCCGATGCCCGCAAGGCGGGTGAAGGCGATGCCGGCAAGCTTGGCCCGGATGCGAAGGCGCAGGTTACCGTCCGTTACGTGGATGGCATGCCCAAGGAAGTGACGGAAATCGTTCTGTCCACCCAGCATCTCGATCCGTCCTGGAACAGCGCCAAGGTGCGTGAAGTCGTCGAGCCTTACATTCATGAGGCGCTTTCTTCCGGCGGCATCGAGATTGCGGCTGACTGCAACTGGTACATCAACCCGACCGGCAAGTTCGTCATTGGCGGCCCGGACGGCGATGCAGGTCTCACCGGCCGCAAGATCATCGTCGACACCTATGGCGGCGCAGCGCCCCATGGCGGCGGCGCATTCTCCGGCAAGGACACCACCAAGGTGGACCGTTCCGCAGCTTACGCCGCGCGTTACCTGGCGAAGAATGTCGTTGCGGCCAATCTTGCCGAGCGTTGCACCATCCAGCTTTCCTACGCCATCGGCGTTGCCCAGCCCCTGTCGGTCTATGTGGACCTGCATGGCACAGGCCGCGTCTCCGAGGAGGAGCTGGAAGTGGCAATCCGTGAGGTGATGGATCTGTCGCCGAGCGGCATTCGCCGTCATCTCGACCTGAACCGCCCGATCTACGCCAAGACCGCAGCCTATGGTCATTTCGGTCGCAAGGCAGGGCGTGACGGTTCGTTCTCCTGGGAGCGCACCGATCTGGTGAAGGCTCTCAAGCAGGCAGTCGCAAAAGCCGCTTAAGGCGGCTTTTGCTGGATTTTTCGGAACGACACATGGCTGAAGAACGGCGCACACGATCAACGGAAGCCTTTTTCGGCCGTCGTCACGGAAAGCGGCTGCGTCCCAGGCAGGACGCAGCCCTTGCCGCCCTTCTGGACGGTGCATTGATCGATCTGGGTGAGGCGGCGCCTGCCGATGTGCGGGCGCTGTTTCCCGGTTCGGTCGAAAATGTGCGGCTGGAGATCGGTTTCGGCGGTGGCGAGCACCTGCTTAGCGAGCTGGCGCGTCATCCGCAGAGCGGTTTCATCGGTGTGGAGCCCTTCGTCAACGGCATGGCCAAGCTGGCCTCGGCGGTCGATGAGGCCGGCGGCGTACCGTCCAATCTGCGGATTTACAATGATGACGCGACGGAGCTTCTGGACTGGCTTCCCGAGGCGTCCATAAGCGGGATCGATCTGCTTTATCCCGACCCGTGGCCGAAGAAGAAGCACTGGAAGCGGCGGTTCGTGAACCCGGTCAATCTGGACCGGTTCGCACGCGTGCTGAAACCCGGTGGCCGGTTCCGGTTTGCGTCCGATATCGACACCTATGTCGACTGGACCTTGCTGCACTGCGATGCGCATCCGGCTTTCACCTGGCCGGCGCAGAGTGCGGATGACTGGCGCGAGCCCTATGAAGGCTGGCCGGGAACGCGTTACGAGGCGAAAGCCATCCGTGAGGGCAGAACGCCTGCCTATCTCACTTTTCTGCGGGTCTAGGCTGGGGCCATTCTCAGGCCCGTGAGCATTGTGCCGTCAGGTGGTGTCGCCTGACCGGCAGCAATTCCAGGAAAAGTGGGAACCGGTTTTCCGTCCGGAATTGCGTAAAGACAATGAGTCAGGGCATTTTCGCGTTTCAACGAAAAGCGGAAATGCTCTAGCACAGGGTAACAGGCCTGAACGGCCGCGTTCTTAACGGTTGCGCGTGGCGTAAAACTGTTCGGGATCAATGCCGAGACGGCGCAAATCGGCATCCGGTGCGCGACGGCGATTGCGGACTGCGGACGATACGGCGACCGCGCTTTCGATAACGCCGAAAAATTCACCGATTCCAGACACGAAGCTGCGTGCGGACATCTCTCTGCTCCTTCAATTGTGCGATGCAGCATAGTTAGGCCGCAGCCGGAGATTTGGGAACCGACGTTACGGCAGGGCTGCCATGCATTTGTGCGGTGCAACAATTGCGCGCCGGGTTGCCAGCAGCGCGCCGGCAAATGCAGCGCGGGCCTTGAAAAGAAGCAGCGTCTCGGCTATATGAAATTCAAATTCTTGGTCGATATGACGGAGAGTGGGTCCCGCCGGTCCCGCTCTTTTTTGTTAGATACGACCGTCCGGAGGTTGGATGACGGCAATTTCAGAAGACAGGAACGACGATGATCGGCTGATCCGCGAAAGCGGAATCGAGGCGCGCGTTGCTGCGATCATCATCCCTGTTCTTGGGGCAATCGGCTATCGTCTGGTGCGCGTCCGCATGACCGCGCAGGACGGTGCGACGCTGCAGATCATGGCCGAGCGGCCCGACGGCACGATGACCGTCGAGGATTGCGAGGAAGTCAGCCGGGCGCTTTCGCCCGTGCTTGATGTGGAAGATCCCATCGATACGGCCTATCAGCTTGAGATCTCTTCGCCGGGCATCGACCGCCCGCTGGTGCGCAAGGAAGATTTCGCTTCGGGTGAAGGGCATCTGGTCAAAATCGAAACCTCGATCCTGCTCGACGGGCGCAAGCGCTTCCGCGGCTTCATCGTCGAGAACGACGAGGAAACCGTGACGATCGAGCCGGAAACGGTCGAGGAAGATGGGGACGAGGATGTCCTCTTTGGTATCCCCTTTGAGGCGATTGCCGAGGCACGGCTTGTCCTGACGGACGATCTGGTGCGCGACGCCCTGAAGCAGGAAAAGGAAGAGCGCCGCGAGCGCAAGCGCAATCGCCGCCCTTCCGCATCGGAAAGGGCCGCGCAGCGGTCCGCCAAACAAGACGCAACTGAGCCGGCCGGGGACGAAGAACCCGGAACCCACGCCGAAGGAGAGTGATATGGCAGTCAGTGCGAACAGGCTGGAGCTTCTCCAGATCGCCGACGCGGTGGCCCGCGAGAAGTCCATCGACAAGCAGATCGTCATCGCCGCCATGGCCGATGCCATCCAGAAGGCCGCGCGGTCGCGCTATGGTCAGGAGACCAATATCCGCGCCGACATCAACCCGCAGACGGGTGAGATGAAGCTGCAGCGCCTGATGGAAGTCGTCGAGAATGTCGAAGAGCCGGCACGCGAGATTTCCATGCGCGATGCCCGCACGCGCAATCCGGACGCACAGCCCGGCGATTTCCTCGCCGAGCAGCTTCCGCCCATGGATTTCGGCCGCATCGCCGCACAGTCCGCCAAGCAGGTGATCGTGCAGAAGGTGCGCGAGGCCGAGCGCGACCGACAGTATGACGAGTACAAGGATCGCATCGGCGAGATCGTCAACGGCACCGTCAAGCGCGTCGAATATGGCAATGTCATCGTCGATCTGGGCCGTGGCGAAGCGATCATCCGTCGCGACGAGCTGATCCCCCGCGAAATCTTCAAATATGGCGACCGCGTCCGCGCCTATGTCTATGACGTGCGGCGCGAGCAGCGCGGCCCGCAGATCTTCCTGTCGCGCACGCATCCGCAGTTCATGGCGAAGCTCTTCACCATGGAAGTGCCGGAAATCTACGACGGCATCATCGAGATCCGTTCGGTGGCCCGCGATCCGGGCTCGCGCGCGAAGATCGCGGTCATCAGCCACGATTCCTCGATCGATCCGGTCGGCGCCTGTGTGGGTATGCGTGGTAGCCGCGTTCAGGCGGTTGTCGGCGAGCTTCAGGGCGAGAAGATCGACATCATTCCGTGGAACGAGAACGCCGCTTCCTTCATCGTCAACGCACTGCAGCCGGCCGAAGTCGCCAAGGTGGTGCTGGATGAGGACGCAGAGCGCATCGAGGTTGTGGTGCCGGACGACCAGCTTTCGCTGGCCATTGGCCGCCGCGGTCAGAACGTGCGCCTGGCGTCGCAGCTCACCGGCTGGGACATCGACATCCTGACCGAGGAAGAAGAGTCGGGCCGCCGCCAGAAGGAATTCACCGAGCGTTCGTCGCTCTTCATGGATGCGCTGAACGTCGACGAGATGGTTGGCCAGGTGCTCGCTTCCGAAGGCTTCAGCAGCGTCGAGGAAGTGGCTTACGTGGACTCCGGCGAGATTGCCTCCATCGATGGCTTCGACGAGGAAACAGCCGAAGAGATCCAGATGCGCGCCCGCGAATATCTCGAGCGCATCGAGGCCGAGTTCGACGCCAAGCGCAAGGAGCTGGGCGTTGAGGACGAGCTGCGGGAGATCCCGGGCATCACCACCGCGATGATGGTTGCCGTCGGCGAAGACGACGTGAAGACCATCGAGGACTTCGCAGGCTACGCCGTCGACGATCTGGTTGGCTGGAAAGAGCGCAAGGACGGCGAGACCAAATTCGAGCCGGGCGTTCTGTCCAAGTTCGACGTTTCGCGCGCCGAGGCCGAGCAGATGGTTGTGGCCGCCCGTCTGAAGATGGGCTGGATTTCCGAGGAAGACCTCGTGACCGAGGCTGAGGAAGAGGCAGAAGCCTCTGCTGAGGTTGAGGCCGAGGCTGTGGAAGGCGCTGAAGAAGCTGCCGTCGAGGGTGCGGAAGCGCCCGAGAAGGCAGAAGGCGCAGAGGCCTGATATGATGGCTGCAGAGCGCGTGACGGTCCCCGTGACACATGCAGCGCGCTCTGCAAACCTGTTTGATCGTGGTCCTGTGGAGCCGCGCTGCCATGCGCGTTAGCAGGATGTTCTGGAGATATCGTGGAAGACATGAACGACCGCAAATGCATTGTCTCGCGCGAGGCGCGACCTGCGGAGGACCTGATCCGGTTCGTCGCGGGCCCGGACGGCATGGTCGTTCCCGATCTGAAGCGCAATCTTCCGGGACGCGGGTGCTGGGTCACTGCTGACCGCGCCCATGTCGACAAGGCAGCGGAGAAGAACCTTTTCGCCCGCGCCTTGAAAACTTCGGTCAGACCGCCAGATAATCTCGGCGCTCTGGTCGATGAATTGCTCTCAAAAGCCGCTCTCGGCTCTCTTGGGCTTGCGCGCAAGGCCGGAGCCGTGGCATTGGGTGCGGCGAAGGTTGAGGCTTCGGTGCGCAGTGGCAAGGCCTATGGCGTGTTGCATGCCCGCGAAGGCTCGCATGACGGGGTTCGCAAGATCACCGCTGCCCGACGCGCGGTGGTTCATATGGGCGGACCAGCGATACCGGCTTACAAACTCTTTTCCGAAGAAGAAATGAGTTTGGCATTGGGAGCCACAAATGTGATACATGCTGCCGTGTTCGGGCGGGACGCGGGCAAGGCGGCGCTGAAACGCGTAAATGCGCTCGGGACTTTTCGAGGCGAAAGCGCGGACAAACCGGCAGCGGTTGCACTGGGCACCGCAGAGGATGTGGAATGACGGATACGAAAACCGGTGACGACAAGACGCTGAGCGTCGAGAAGAAGAAAACACTGACGCTGAAGCGGCCCTCCGTTGAGCAGGGCACCGTGCGCCAGAGCTTCTCGCATGGACGCTCCAAGTCTGTCGTCGTCGAGACGAAGAAGCGAAAGTTCTCGCGGCCTGACGAACGCGGCGAGGCGGCTCCGGCGCCGACACCCGCACCGGCCCCGACTCCGGCGGCGGCAAAGCCGAAGCCGGCTGCGCCCAAGCCTGCGCCACAGCGCCATCGTGAGCGTCCGCGTCCGCCGCAGGGCGGCAACCGTTCCGGTGTGGTTCTGAACGAACTCTCCAAGGAAGAGCTGGAAGCGCGCCGTCGCGCCCTTCAGGATTCCAAGGTTCGTGAGGCCGAGGAGCGCAAGCGCGCTGCCGAGGACGCCAAGCGCCGGGCAGAAGAAGAAGAGCGCCGTGAGCGCGAGCGGGCAGAGTCCGCACGCCGCCAGGCCGAAGAAGAAGAGCGTCTCAAGGCCGAAGCCGAAGCGCGTCGTCGCGCAGAGGAAGAAGCCAGCCGCCGCGCACCGCCGGCTCCCGCCGCAGAGGCGACGCCCGCCCCCGCGCCGAGCGACGATGGCGACGCCCGCTCCAAGAGCAAGGGCACGCCGATCAAACGCGCCGCGCCCAAGGTTGAGGCTCCGCGCACGCCTGCAAAGCCGCGCACCGACGATCAGCGTCGCCGTGGCAAGCTCACGCTCAATCGCGCGCTTTCCGACGATGGCGAGACGCGCGGACGTTCGCTCTCCTCGATGCGTCGCCGCCAGGAGAAGTTCAAGCGCGCCCAGCATCAGGAGCCGCGTGAGAAGATCGCCCGCGAGGTGGTTGTTCCCGAGACGATCACCATCCAGGAACTCGCCCAGCGTATGGCCGAGCGCGCCGTGGACGTGATCAAGTTCTTCATGAAGCAGGGCCAGATGTTGAAGCCCGGCGACGTGATCGACGCGGACACCGCCGAGCTGGTGGCCGAGGAGTTTGGCCACACCGTGAAGCGCGTTGCCGAGTCCGATGTGGAAGAGGGCCTCTTCAACATTGAGGACAAGACCGAGGACCTGAAGTCGCGTCCGCCGGTCGTGACCATCATGGGCCACGTCGACCACGGCAAGACCTCGCTTCTCGACGCGATCCGCAAGGCGAACGTCGTTTCGGGCGAAGCCGGTGGCATCACCCAGCATATCGGCGCATACCAGGTCGAGCAGGACGGTCAGAAGATCACCTTCATCGATACGCCCGGTCACGCCGCCTTTACCGCGATGCGTGCCCGTGGTGCGGAAGCCACCGACATCGCCATCCTCGTGGTGGCGGCTGACGACAGCGTGATGCCGCAGACCATCGAGTCCATCAATCACGCCAAGGCTGCCGGCGTTCCGATCATTGTTGCCATCAACAAGGTCGACAAGCCGGAAGCAGACCCGAACAAGGTCCGCACCGAGCTGCTGCAGCACGAGGTGTTTGTGGAATCCATGGGTGGTGAAGTCCTCGACGTCGAGGTCTCCGCCGTCAAGGGAACCAACCTCGACAAGCTGCTCGAAGCCGTTCTGCTGCAGTCCGAGGTTCTGGAACTCAAGGCCAACCCGGATCGCTCCGCCGAAGGCGTCGTCATCGAAGCCAAGCTCGACCGCGGTCGTGGCTCGGTCGCCACCGTGCTGGTGCAGGCCGGCACGCTCAAGACCGGTGACATCATTGTTGCCGGCAATGAGTGGGGCCGCGTGCGTGCGCTGATCGACGATCATGGCGACCAGGTGAAGGAAGCTCCGCCCTCCATGCCGGTTGAGGTTCTGGGTCTTCAGGGCCCGCCGCAGGCCGGTGACCGCATTGCGGTTGTCGAGAGCGAAGCCCGCGCCCGCGAGATCTCCGAATACCGCCAGCGTCTGGCGCGCGAGAAGTCCGTTGCCCGCCAGGCGGGTCAGCGCGGTTCCCTCGAGCAGATGATGTCGCAGCTGCAGGACACGGGCCTGAAAGAGTTCCCGCTCATCGTCAAGGGCGACGTGCAGGGCTCCATCGAAGCCATTGCCGGCGCGCTCGACAAGCTGGGCACCGACGAGGTTCGCGCACGCATCGTTCACTCGGGTGCCGGCGCGATCACGGAAAGCGACGTGTCGCTGGCCGAGACCTCGGGCGCCGCGATCATCGGCTTCAACGTTCGCGCCAACAAGCAGGCGCGCGACGCAGCCGAGGATGCAGGCATCGAGATCCGCTACTACAACATCATCTACGACCTCGTGGATGACATCAAAGCGGCCATGTCCGGCCTTCTGTCGCCGGAGCGTCGCGAGACCTTCCTCGGCAACGCCGAGATCCTGGAAACCTTCAACGTCACGAAGGTCGGCAAGGTTGCCGGTTGCCGTGTCACCGAAGGCAAGGTCGAGCGTGGCGCCGGCGTGCGTCTCATCCGCGACAGCGTGGTGATCCACGAAGGCAAGCTGAAGACGCTCAAGCGCTTCAAGGACGAGGTTTCCGAAGTGCCTGCCGGTCAGGAATGCGGCATGGCGTTCGAGAACTACGAAGACATTCGCCCCGGCGATGTCATCGAGGCCTATCGCGTCGAGATGGTCACGCGCTCGCTCTAGGTCGTCGTGCGTCCATCCGGACGCACAAAGGACGATCCGGATTGTTGATGGAGCATCGGAACTGCCGAAAACCGGTTTTCACTTTTCGGTCCGATGCTCTGGTGCGCGTACGTTTGGAACGTGGAAGATGGGGCACTTGATGCCCCATCTCTCATTCCGGCGTCTGACGTTCCGCTTTCATAATTTGCCGATATCCGCGATGCGGATACAATAGGGCTTTCCCCGCAAGAAGGTGCTCCATGCCGTCTTCCGCTCCCTCACAACGCCAGCTCCGCGTCGGCGAGCAGGTCCGTCATGCAATCTCGCAGGCGCTGCAGCGCGGCGATGTCAGCGACGATGCGCTCGCCAATACGGTGATTTCGGTTTCCGAGGTGCGCATGTCGCCGGACCTCAAGATCGCCACGGCCTATGTTTCGCCGCTGGGCGCTGCCGACAAGGATGTGGTCGTCGCGGCGCTCAACCGCCATGCGCGCTACATTCGCGGCCGTATCACGCCGGCCCTGCGGCAGATGAAATACATGCCGGAGCTGCGGTTCCGGGTGGATGACAGTTTCGAGAATTTCAACAAGATCGATCGCCTTCTGAAGTCGCCGGAAGTGGCCCGCGACCTGGGGGACGACGACGGCAATGAGGATGATCTTTGATGGCGCGACGCGGTAAGCGAAAGGGACGTCGTATCAATGGCTGGCTGATCCTGGACAAGACAGCCAATATGGGGTCCACCAACGCCGTTTCGAAGATCAAGTGGTTGTTCAATGCGGAGAAAGCGGGCCATGCAGGCACGCTCGATCCGCTGGCTTCCGGCATGCTGCCCATCGCGCTTGGCGATGCGACCAAGACCGTTCCCTTCGTCATGGACGGCGCGAAGGTCTATCGCTTCAAGGTTGCCTGGGGCGAGGAGCGCTCCACCGACGATCTTGAGGGTCCGGTCACCCAGACATCCGACGAGCGCCCGACCGAAGAGGCCGTGCGCGCGCTTCTGCCGAACTACACCGGCATCATCATGCAGACGCCGCCTCAGTATTCCGCAGTGAAGATCGGCGGCGAGCGTGCTTACGATCTTGCCCGCGAAGGCGAGACGGTGGAAATCGCCGCGCGCGAAATCGAGATCGGCCGGCTGGACCTGGTTTCGTTCACGCCGGATGAGGCGGTTTTCGAGGTCGAATGCGGCAAGGGCACCTATGTGCGCAGCCTCGCACGCGACATGGGGCGCGATCTGGGTTGCTACGGCCACATCGCCGAACTGCGCCGTACCGAGGTCTATCCGTTCGTGGACGAACAGCTCGTCACGCTGGAAGCTCTTGAGGAAGCGCTGGAAGACTGCGACCGCGAGGCTGGCGACTTTGCAGCGCTCGACGCCTATCTTCTCGACATTGCAACGGCGCTCGAAGGGCTGCCGGAAGTTGCCGTCACGGATGACGCCGCAGCGCGTCTCAGGCTCGGCAATCCGGTGATCGTGCGCGGACGCGATGCGCCGGTGGAAGCGCCCGAAGCCTGGGCAAGCGCCCGCGGACGCCTTGTGGCGCTTGGCGCCGTCGAGGCCGGCATGTTCAAGCCGAAGCGCGTTTTCGCCGCCTGAAGCTGTCGGGGCCCGACCACTCCGATCTCAATCCGGCAACAGAACGATTTCTGCAATTCGCCGCGCAACCCTTGGCCGTTTCGTGCATTGTGTACACAAACAAGGCTAGGGTCGGGCGAATTGCATGCAGTCAACGGATAGCGCGTCTCGGGGAACACTGTCTGAGCGCATAGGGGCGTTTGTCTCAGGTCCCAAACCAATCAGCTTCTTTCTGTTCCTCCTGATCGCGGTCACCATCATCCCCGCGATCGGGGTTTCGGTCGTTCTGCTTCAACGCAACAATGAAGCACAGCGCGAAGTGGTGACGACACTGGCCGAAGCCATGGCCGGTTCCATCGCCGAGGCGGTGGACCGCGAATTGAGCGGCATGAACACCACGCTGCGCGTCCTCTCCACCACGCCGTCGCTGACCGAGGGCGACATGGAGGACTTTTACTACCGCGCCAAGCTTGCCCTGGCGGGCAGTGGCTCCAACCTGCGCGTGCTGGACGAAAACTTCAAACCGCTCCTCAACACGAATGTGCCGTTTGGCGAGGCTTTGCAGCCCTTTGACGATCCCATGGTCGCCGAGGCGGCACTGAAGGGCAAGGCCACGGTCACCTCGGGCGTTCTGTTCGGCAAGCTCGCCGGCAAGTGGAGCTTCAAGGTGGTCAAGCCGTTCTTTCCCGATTCCGGACCACCGCGCACGCTCGTGATGACGCGCTATGCGGATACGCTGACGGACGTGCTGTCCCAGCAGATGCTGCGTGGCGGCTGGAACGCCTCGGTGGTGGACAAGAACAACACCGTTGTCGCTTCGTCCTTCATGTCTTCGGAGGTCGGGAAGCCGTTCTTCCTGGATCTGGAGGGCGATGGCATCTACCGCGAGGCGGAGCCAGCGGAGGGCCGGGAGGGCGGCACCTATATCACGATCATCGATGAATCGGGCTTCAGCGGCTGGAAATCCGTGGTCTGGGCCTCCACCACGACGATCGAGGAGCCCATGCGCTATTCGCTGCGCATGCTTCTGGCTGGCGGTCTTCTGGTCATCGCCATCGGCGCATTCGCGGCATGGCTTCTCGGTCGGCAGATCGCCGGGCCGGTGCGCCGGCTTGCACGTGATGCGCGACGGCTGGGGGCGGGCGAACCGGTCCACGCCATCGAATATCCGATTGCCGAGGTCGCAACCGTGTCCTCTGCACTTGCCGAAGCCGCGCTTGACCGAGAGCAGGCGGAAAACGAGATCCGTCTTCTCATGCGCGAGGTGGCGCATCGCTCGAAGAACCAGCTCACCGTGGTTTCGTCCATGGCCAAGCAGACGGCGCGCAGTTCGCGCACCTTCGCCGGTTTCCAGGATGCGTTCCAGAAGCGCCTGTACGGTCTGGCGCGCTCCACCGATCTTCTCATCGCCGGCGGTGCGGCCGGCGTGGAACTCCATGAACTTCTGTCGGTGCAGGTCGATCCGTTCCGCCCCGACAGCCCTGATCGCCTGACGATGAACGGTCCGAAATTCCGTCTCGCAAACCAGCCGGCCCAGACTATTGGTCTTGCCGTGCACGAACTGGCGACCAACGCCGCCAAGTATGGTGCGTTTTCGAACAATGACGGGCGTCTCGACATCACCTGGAAAATCAGGGACGACATGCTGGTCATCAACTGGCGTGAACATGTGGCGCGGGCGCGCCGGCGCACAAACCGTCGCGGTTTCGGCACGGAGATCATCGATCGCATGGTGGGCGGTACGCTGGACGCGGAGATTTCACGTGTCTTCCACCGTGACGGGCTGGAATGCGTGTTCAAGATTCCGGTCGACAGGCTCGAGCCGGATCTCACCAAAGCGGCGCGCGGCGAGGAGCCCCAGGGCTGAGCGGCGGCGCAACGGACAATGTTTGGGCTGGTAATCGCATGCGATTTCGCCTATATGCCAGCCATCATTGCGCCTTGAGTGCGCATTGTTGAATGGCCCCGGCTGGACGACATCCCGGCTGAGGGCGACCCTTTTCCCTAAATTCTAGAAAGGAAGCCGATGTCGATTACTGCAGAGCGCAAACAGGATTTGCTGAAAGAATTTGCCACCGTTCAGGGCGACACGGGTTCTCCGGAAGTCCAGGTCGCTATTCTGACCGAGCGGATCAAGAACCTCACCGAGCACTTCAAGGACCACAAGAAGGACAACCACTCCCGTCGTGGCCTCCTGAAGCTCGTCTCCCAGCGTCGCCGTCTTCTGGACTATCTGAAGAAGAAGGACGAAGGCCGCTACAAGACGCTGATCGAGAAGCTCGGACTGCGGCGCTAAGCTGATTTGGCCGGCGGATACCAAGGGGTGTCCGCCGGTCTCATTTGGGCATGCGAAAGATTTGCATGTCTCACGGCTCCGGCCAGGCATGATTGCGACGGCGGCTTTGCCGCCATCTCATGCCTGCAAGACCGGATAGCCGAGGCCCTAATGGACAGGTCATGGGGCAGGATTGCAGGATGCTTGCGGCGCAAAGCCGGCCAAACCCAAGCCTCCCGTTGTCTTGCCCGTGGCTCGTCCGACAACGAAGCAGAGCCGGAGAGACGCGCAGCCAGGCGTTGGCGCACCCTCCGGCGCAAAAGGACAAGATATGTTCAAGCACCACAAAGTTGAGATCGAATGGGGCGGCCGTCCGCTCATTCTTGAGACCGGCCAGATTGCCCGTCAGGCAGACGGCGCAGTGCTCGCCACCTATGGCGAGACCGTTGTTCTCGCAACCGTCGTTTCCGCGAAAGAGCCGAAGCCGGGCTTCGACTTCTTCCCGCTGACCGTCAACTACCAGGAAAAGACCTTTGCCGCCGGCAAGATCCCGGGTGGCTACTTCAAGCGCGAAGGCCGTCCGAGCGAGAAGGAGACGCTGGTCTCCCGCCTGATCGACCGTCCGATCCGCCCGCTCTTCGTTGATGGCTACAAGAACGACACGCAGGTCATCGCCACCGTGCTGCAGCACGATCTGGAGAATGATCCGGACATCGTCGCCATGGTTGCCGTTTCCGCAGCGCTCACGCTCTCCGGTGTTCCCTTCATGGGCCCGATCGGCGCAGCGCGCGTTGGCTACATCGGTGGTGAGTACGTCCTCAACCCGCATGTCGACGAGATGGAAGAGACCAAGCTCGACCTCGTCGTCGCCGGTACGGGCGATGCCGTTCTGATGGTGGAATCGGAAGCTCAGCAGCTCCCCGAGGACGTCATGCTCGGCGCCGTCATGTTCGGCCACAAGAACTTCCAGCCGGTCATCGACGCGGTCATCAAGCTCGCCGAAGTTGCCGCCAAGGAACCCCGCGACTTCACGCCGCCGGATCTCTCCGAGCTCGAAGGCGAGATGCTCAAGATCGTCGAAAGCGATCTGCGCGAAGCCTACAAGATCACCGACAAGCAGAAGCGCTACGACGCCGTTGACGCCGCCAAGGCGAAGGTGAAAGAGACGCTCCTGCCGGAAGGCGAGGAAGAGACCAAGTGGTCGGCCGAGCAGGTCAACACGGTCTTCAAGAGCCTGCAGGGCAAGATCGTTCGCTGGAACATCCTCGACACCGGCGGCCGCATCGACGGACGCGACCTGAAGACGGTTCGCCCGATCGCAGCCCAGGCAGGTCTTCTGCCGCGCACGCACGGTTCCGCGCTCTTCACCCGTGGTGAGACGCAGGCCCTCGTGGTTGCAACGCTGGGCACCGGCGAAGACGAGCAGTTCATCGACTCGCTCACCGGCACCTACAAGGAGGCTTTCCTCCTGCACTACAACTTCCCGCCCTACTCCGTGGGCGAGACGGGCCGCATGGGTTCGCCCGGCCGTCGTGAGATCGGTCATGGCAAGCTCGCATGGCGCGCCATCCACCCGATGCTGCCGGAAGCGGACCAGTTCCCCTACACGCTGCGCGTCGTTTCCGAGGTCACCGAGTCCAACGGTTCGTCCTCCATGGCAACCGTCTGCGGCACCTCGCTGGCCCTCATGGACGCCGGCGTGCCGCTGGCAAAGCCGGTTGCCGGCATTGCCATGGGCCTGATCAAGGAAGACGAGCGCTTCGCCGTTCTCTCCGACATCCTGGGTGACGAAGATCACCTCGGCGACATGGACTTCAAGGTCGCCGGCACGGATGAGGGCATCACCTCGCTCCAGATGGACATCAAGATCGATGGCATCACCGAGGAGATCATGCAGATCGCCCTCGACCAGGCCAAGGACGGCCGTCTGCACATTCTCGGCGAGATGGCCAAGGCCCTTTCCGAGAGCCGTGGTGAGCTGGGTGAGTTCGCTCCGCGCATCGAGGTCATGCAGATCCCGACCGACAAGATCCGCGACGTGATCGGTTCCGGCGGCAAGGTGATCCGCGAGATCGTCGAGAAGACCGGCGCCAAGATCAACATCGAGGACGACGGCACCGTGAAGATCGCTTCTTCCAACGCCAAGGAAATCGAGGCAGCGAAGAAGTGGATCCACTCCATCACGGCAGAGCCGGAAGTGGGCGAGATCTACGAAGGCACGGTCGTCAAGACCGCCGACTTCGGCGCATTCGTGAACTTCTTCGGTCCGCGCGACGGTCTGGTGCACATCTCGCAGCTCGCGCAGGAGCGCGTTGGCAAGACCACCGATGTCGTCAAGGAAGGCGACAAGGTGTTCGTGAAGCTGATGGGCTTCGATGAGCGCGGCAAGGTTCGCCTCTCCATGAAGGTCGTCGACCAGGAGACGGGCAAGGAAATCGTCCGCGAGAAGAAGAAGGAAGAGGCCGAGGACGCCGAGGGCTGATCCCGCTTCCCTTCTGAACCAACATGCGGGCGCGGCCATTCAGGTCGCGCCCGTTTTCATATCCGGAACCGCATCCATGACCGACACACCGCTTCCCACCCTTCTGTTTCCATTCGAGCGCGGGCTGATCGATCCGCCGGGCGAGGGGGAGCGTGTGCTTTTTCTGGGCGCACCGGGCGGCCTGCTGCTGCCATCCGACTTCTCGGGAAGTCTCACGGCCATTCAGGGCTATCGGCCCGACTATCTGGCGCTCAGCCAGGCTGGTGTGACCGTGGAGCCGGAGCCGGTGGGCGAGGGCTATGACATGGCGCTTGTCCTGCTTGGCAGGCACCGGCGTGAGAACGAACAGCGCCTTGCCGAGGCTTTGAACCGGACGCGCGCCGGCGCGCTCATCATTGCGGCCTGCGCTAAGAAAGACGGCGGCGGCAGCGTGCGCAAGCGCATGGCGTCGCTGGTGGAGCTTGAGGATCATGCCTCCAAGCATCATGGTGTCGTGTTCTGGCTGCGCCGGCCTGAGCGGCTGGAGCCTGCGCTGATGGCCGAGCTGAGCGCCGGCGACAGCGAGGCGGACGGTTTCACCACCGCAGCCGGCGGCTTTTCCGATGACGGCATTGATCCGGGCTCGGCGCTTCTCGTTGAATGCCTGCCGGACAATCTGTCAGGCGCGATAGCCGATTTCGCGGCTGGCTGGGGCTATCTTTCCGTTGCCGCGGCCGAGCGCGCACCGGAGGTGAAGAGTATCGATCTCTATGAGGCGCATCACGCGTCGCTGGAGGCGGCGCGGCGCAACATGGCCGCAAGGGCGCCGCAGATGCCGGCGCGCTTCTTCTGGCAGGACCTTCTGGGAGAGCCGGTGAACGAGCGCTATGACGTGATCCTGATGAACCCGCCCTTCCATCGCAGCCGGGCTGCGGAGCCCGATATGGGCCATGCGATGATCGCGGCGGCGGCAAAGGCGCTCAAGCCGCGCGGGCGGCTGTTCCTCGTCGCCAACAGGCAGCTCCCCTATGAAGAGAGCCTCCAAAAGCATTTCGCGGCACAGGGTGAGCTGCGCCGCGATACGGTGTTCAAGGTTTTGTGGGCCCGCAAGTAGCGGGCCGATCTGATCCGGTTCAGTCGTCGCCTGTGGCGGCGCTGATCCGCTTCAGCTCTTCCATGGTAGGCATGGAAACGGTGTTGTAGCCGGAATCCACATAGTGGATTTCGCCGGTCACGCCGGACGACAGGTCGGACAGGAGGTAAAGCGCCGATCCGCCGATCTCGTCGATCACCACAGTGCGCCGCAGCGGCGCATTGCGCTGCTGGTAGGAGAACATGTAGCGGGCGTCGGAGATGCCGGCGCCAGCCAGGGTGCGCACCGGGCCTGCCGAGATCGCGTTGACGCGGATGTTGCGCGGGCCGTAGTCGCTCGCCAGATAGCGCACGCTTGCCTCAAGACCGGCCTTGGCCACGCCCATCACGTTGTAATTGGGCATGACGCGGGTGGAGCCCGCATAGGTCAGCGTCAGCATCTGCCCGCCATTGTCCATCATTTCAGCCGCCTTGCGGGCAACTTCCGTGAAGGAGTAGCAGGAGATCACCATGGTGCGCACGAAGTTCTCGCGCGTGGTGTTGGCGTAGAGGCCCTTCAGCTCGTTGCGGTCGGAGAAACCGATCGCGTGAACGATGAAGTCGAGAGAACCCCACTCTTCCTTCAGACCGTCGAAGACGGAATTGATGGAAGCGCTGTCTTCCACGTCGCACGGGAAGAGCAGCTTGGAGTTCACTTTCTCGGCCAGCGGCTTCACACGGCGGCCAAAAGCGTCGCCCTGATAGGTGAAGGCAAGCTCCGCGCCCTGTTCGGCAAGCTTCTTGGCAATGCCCCAGGCAATCGAATGGTCGTTGGCGACCCCCATAATGAGGCCGCGCTTACCCTTCATCAAACCGTCCATGGACCTTATCTCAACCTGCGTAGCGCTGGAAAACCAGCGTGGCGTTGGTGCCGCCAAAGCCGAAGGAGTTGGAAAGCACAGTATCGATCTTGGCGTTGTCGATGCGCTTGCGCACGATCGGCGCGCCCTCGAACTCGGGGTCGAGCTCGGTGATGTGCGCGCTCTCGCCAATGAACCCTGCCTGCATCATCAGGATCGAATAGATCGATTCCTGTGCGCCTGCGCCGCCGAGCGAGTGACCGGTCAGCGACTTGGTCGATGCGATGTGCGGGATCTTGTCGCCGAACACCTGGCGGATCGCTTCGATCTCGCGGGAATCGCCCACCGGCGTCGCCGTGCCATGCGTGTTGATGTAATCGACATCGCCGGTCACCGTGGAGAGCGCCTGCTTCATGCAGCGCACCGCGCCTTCACCCGAAGGAGCAACCATGTCGAAACCGTCGGAGGTCGCGCCATAGCCGGTCAGCTCGGCATAGATCTTCGCACCGCGCGCCTTGGCGTGCTCGAGCTCTTCCAGAACCAGAACGCCCGCGCCGCCAGCGATGACGAAGCCGTCACGCGTCGCGTCATACGCACGCGAGGCCGTGGCCGGCGTGTCGTTGTGCTTGGAGGACATGGCGCCCATGGCGTCGAAGAGGTTCGACATGGTCCAGTCGAGATCTTCGTGGCCGCCGGCGAACATGATGTCCTGCTTGCCCCACTGGATCAATTCCGCCGCATTGCCGATGCAGTGTGCGGAGGTCGAGCAGGCCGACGAGATCGAGTAGTTCACGCCGTGGATCTTGAACCAGGTGGCGAGCGTCGCCGACGCAGTCGAAGACATGGCCTTCGGCACGGCGAACGGTCCGATGCGCTTGGGCGAGCCCTTTTCGATGGTCGTCTGCGCGGCTTCAAAGATGGTGCGGGTGGACGGACCGCCCGAACCCATGATGATGCCGGTGCGCTCGTTGGTGATGTCGCCTTCCTCGAGGCCGGAGTCGGCAATCGCCTGCTCCATGGCCACGTGGTTCCATGCGCCGCCCTTCGAGAGGAAGCGCATGGCGCGGCGGTCGACGACCTCAGCCGGATCGAGCGTCGGTGCGCCCCATACCTGGCAACGGAAGCCGTGTTCGGCGAAATCTTCCGAGAACGAAATGCCCGATTTTGCATCGCGCAGCGAGGCGGTTACCTCGTCTGCGTCGTTGCCAATCGAGGATACGATTCCGAGACCGGTGACGACGACACGTCTCATGATGCTCTCCTTGGGCCGAACGTCGGCCGCCAGTCAGTGATTGAAAATCAGGCTTCCTGCTTGGCCAGGCCGACGCGCAGGTCGGTTGCCTTGTAGATCTGTTCGCCATCGGCCTTGAGCCAGCCATCAGCGATGCCGAGCACGAGGCGGCCCTTCATCACCCGCTTGAAGTCGATGCCGTATTCGACCTTCTTCACGTCAGGCGTGACCATGCCCTTGAACTTCACTTCACCGGTGGAGAGCGCCATGCCCTTGCCGGGTAAGCCAAGCCAGCCGAGGTAGAAGCCGGTCAGCTGCCACATGGCGTCGAGGCCAAGGCAGCCAGGCATCACCGGGTTGCCGATGAAGTGGCAGGGGAAGAACCAGAGGTCCGGCTTGATGTCGAACTCGGCGCGGGCATAGCCCTTTCCGAACTCACCGCCCTCTTCCTGAATGTCGGTGATGCGGTCGAACATCAACATGGGCGGAGCAGGCAACTGGGCGTTGCCGGGTCCAAAAAGTTCACCCCGGCCGCAGGCCAGGAGATCTTCGTAGTCGTAGCTGTTCTTCGTTTGCGCCATCAAAAGCCATCCCGTCCATGGTCCGGTCGTGCCGAAACCTTTCTTGTCATTGTGCGCTCTCCCTATCACAGCTTGTTTCTTGCTGGAAACAGCCGTTGTGGGAATTTGCAAAACCGGCCATGACTGCCCCCGAAAAACTGCCGCTATTGATCGCTTTGAATGGAGCGAATATATGTCGGATGAAGAAAATGCTGCAGCCAGAGCCGGGAAATACAATCCGGGGCTCATGCAACAGGAAAGACGGACGGTTTCATTGTCTATCTCGAACGAAGGACAGAACGTCACGCTGGAAGAGCGTTTGAGGAATGCGGGCCTGCGCCCGACACGCCAGCGCATCGCGCTTGCCGATCTCCTCTTCGCCTCCGGTGACCGCCATGTCTCGGCCGAGGCGCTGCATGAGGAAGCCCAGCATGCCGGCTTCTCCGTTTCGCTTGCCACCGTCTACAACACGCTGCACCAGTTCACCGAGGCGGGCATGCTGCGCATCGTTCAGGTGGAAGGCGCACGCACCTATTTCGACACCAATGTGTCCGATCACCATCACTTCTTCTTCGAGGAAGACGAGACGGTGTTCGACATTCCCTCGCGTGGCGTCGAGGTCCGCAACCTTCCCGAACCGCCGGAAGGTATGGAAATCGCGAATGTCGATATCGTTGTGAGACTGCGCCGCAAGCGCCACTAGAGCAATTTCAGGAAAAGTGGGAACCGGTTTTCCGTCCGGAATTGCGCAAAAACAAGCATTCGAGCGTTTTTGCAATTCCAGGAAGAGCGGGAACGCTCTGGATCGCCGTGCATCCAGCCGGATGCACGAAGGACGCGGCAGCCCCCCTGCTTTCACTTTTCAGTCCGATATTCTGAGGCTGCGGCGTTCGCCGCCCGCGATCAATCCTTGATCGTTTCGCCGGGATAGGCGCCCCAGATCTGCGACTGGTTCACCCAGCCCGAATAACCGGCGAATTCCATTTCACACCAGTCTCCGTTGCAGAGCTTGATGGAGCCGATCGCGCCGGGCTCGATATGGGCCACGAGGCGCGCGTCTTCCTGCGGGTCGGCGCGCAGTTCGATATCGGCTTCCTTGCCCTTGAACCACGGGGCCGCGATGGCCGTGCGGCGGCCTGAGAGCAGCGCCTGGTTGATCCAGCCTTCTGCGCCATCGGCGTCGCGCACGCGCCGCCAGTTGTCGTATTCCTGGATGATCTCCATCGGCAGACCGGACTTCATGTACATCCAGTTCACCGCGTAGCTCAGCCCGGGGCCGACGCGCATGTTCACGCGGCTCGATTTCAGGCTGACGAAACGGGGCAGGGGCAGCCCGCTCGGGCCGACCTTCTCATTCGGTTCAGTGTTTGCCTGTGCATGTGTCGTCATTGGCGTCGCAACCAGCATGGCGACGGCAAGGGCTGCAAACAGTGAACGGAATGGCGCGTTGGCCGGCATTGCGGAACTCCCGGTAACCTTGTTCTGGCGGAACGAGCGCTTCCACCCTTTTTCTTTGTCTTGGCCGCCACCGCTTGATAGAGAGAAGGCAGCCCGGCTCGGCATTGCAGTGTCGCGTATCTTGGTTAAAGAGGTATCAACAGGGCGTTATTTTGGAGACCATATGACCGTCAGGAAGAAGCCTCTCGTCGTCATCACCCGCAAGCTGCCGGATCAGGTCGAAACGCGCATGCGCGAACTGTTCGACGCGCGCCTCAATCTCGACGACAGGCGGATGACACAGCCCGAACTGGTGGCTGCGGTCAAGGAAGCCGACGTTCTTGTTCCCACGATCACGGACCGGATCGACGCCGCCCTCATCGCGCAGGCCGGCGACCAGCTCAAGCTGATCGCCAATTTCGGCAATGGCGTCGACAATGTCGATGTGGTGGCCGGCGCCAAGAAGGGCATCACCGTCACCAACACGCCCAATGTTCTCAATGAAGACACCGCCGACATGACCATGGCGCTCATGCTCGCCGTGCCACGCCGCCTGACCGAGGGCGCAGAGGTTCTGCGCAGCGGCGGCAAGTGGGATGGCTGGTCGCCCACATGGATGCTGGGGCACCGCATCTGGGGCAAGCGTCTTGGCATTGTCGGCATGGGTCGCGTCGGCACCGCCGTGGCGCGGCGCGCAAAGGCGTTTGGCCTGTCGATCCATTATCACAACCGTCAGCGGGTTTCCCCGGCCATCGAAGACGAGCTGGAGGCGACCTATTGGGACAGCCTCGACCAGATGCTGGCCCGCATGGACATCATCTCCGTCAACTGCCCTTCAACGCCTGCAACCTTCCATCTCCTGTCGGCGCGCCGGCTGGAGCTGATGCAGCCGCGCGCCTATCTGGTGAACACGGCCCGCGGCGATGTGGTGGATGAGGATGCGCTGATCCGCCTGGTCGAAGAGGGCAAGCTGGCAGGCGCAGGGCTCGACGTCTTCGAGCATGAGCCGTCGGTCAATCCCAAGCTTCTCAAGCTCGCGAAGAAGAACAAGATCGTGATTCTGCCGCATATGGGCTCGGCGACCATCGAGGGTCGCATCGACATGGGCGAGAAGGTCATCATCAACATCCGCACCTTTTTCGATGGTCACCGCCCGCCGGACCGGGTTCTGCCGAAAAACGTCTGAGCCGGCTTCTCAGCGCCTATTGGCTTGATCACTGCGTGGTGCTCGCCGCGCAGCGATTTCGTTTGCCCAAAGTTTCCTGACCGTCGCGTGGTGCGTGGTTCGACAAGCTCACCATGAGGGACGGGGGCTGTGTAGACGGGGTGGTGAACTGCCCCGAATATTCGAACCGGCCTCCCTGCCAGACACAACGACCCTCATGGTGAGCTTGTCGAACCACGCAGGGGCTCACTGCAACGGGTAAGCGGTAATCTCAGCCCGCACGCCGCCGGTATTTCACGGTTTCAAAACGGGCTGCCAGCGCATCGTAAAGCAGCAGGCGGCCGATCAGCGGTTCACCCGCTCCGGTGATGAGCTTGATCACCTCCATCGCCTCCAGCGTTCCCATCACGCCGGTCAGCGCGCCGACAATGCCGGCTTCCGCGCAGCTTGGCACCAGTCCCGCCGGCGGCGGTTCGGGAAAGAGATCGCGATAGCCCGGCAGCGGGTTGCCGTCGCCGTCCCGCTCGAAGGGCTTGAGCACGGTCAGCGACCCGTCGAAGCGGCCCACCGCCGCCGTCACGAGCGGGCGCTCCACCGCCGCGCATGTGTCGGCCAGAAGGTAGCGCGTGGCGAAATTGTCCGAACCGTCCACCACGATGTCATAGGCGGCGATGATGCCGGCGGCATTCTCC
Source organism: Nitratireductor sp. GZWM139 (assembly GCF_030068685.1). NCBI lineage: Bacteria > Pseudomonadati > Pseudomonadota > Alphaproteobacteria > Hyphomicrobiales > Phyllobacteriaceae > Nitratireductor > Nitratireductor sp. GZWM139. The sequence goes on from NZ_JAMQML010000006.1 coordinate 51,753, forward strand.
GCATCAAGCCGCTTCACATGCGTTTCGACCGTCACATGCGGGTTGATCCGGAGAATGCTTGCCCGGGCGCTCTCCACCTTCTCCATGCCGACACTGCCCGTGTCGTGGATCACCTGACGCTGCAGGTTGGAGAGCGACACCGTGTCGTCGTCGATCACCCCCAGCGTGCCGATGCCGGCAGCCGCCAGATAGCTCAGAACCGGTGCGCCGAGCCCGCCTGCGCCGATCACCAGAACCCGCGCCTTCTTGAGCTTCTGCTGCCCGGCGCCGCCGATCTCCGGCAGAACGATATGGCGGGCATAGCGCTCCAGCTCGGTGTCGGAAAGGGCGGCGGGGGATGTGGTTGTCTCGGTCATGCGGCGATCTTATCCGGCAGGAGAGAGGGTGTCAGCGTGGTTCGTGGATCGCGCCGGCCGATACGGAGAAAAACTGCGCGCGGCCTTCGATGGCCGAGAACAGGCTTGCCTCCGTGCCGGTCATGAAGGCCTGACAGTTCAGCTCTTCCAGAATCGAGAAGAGCGCTGCCCGCCGGTCCGGGTCGAAATGCGCGGAGATCTCGTCCAGAAGAAGGATGGGCGCGCTGCCCGAAAGCTCGCCGGTCAGGCGCGCATGAGCGAGAATCAGCCCCACGAGAAGCGCCTTCTGCTCGCCGGTGGAACAGCGTGCGGCGGGCATGTCCTTGGGCACGTGGCGCACCAGAAGCTCACTGCGGTGCGGGCCTTCCAGCGTGCGGCCAGCAGCGCGGTCGCGCGGGCGGTGGTCGCGCAGGAGCCGGCGGAACATTTCCTCGACATCCACGGCGGCGTTCTGGCCGATCTCCGCATCGATCGTGCCTTCCAGCGCAATCTCGGCGGTGGGGAAGGGGCCATCGGCGGGCAGGCGCTCATTCATCGCCGCCAGAAGGCGCACCATCTCGGCGCGGGCCGCTGCAATCGCCACGCCGGTTTCGGCCATCTGGGTCTCGATGGCGTCGAACCAGCCGGCGTCGCGCGAATCCTCCGACAGAAGGCGGTTGCGCGCCCGCATTGCCTTCTCATAGTCGAGCGCGCGACGGCCATGGGCCGGGTCGATGGCCAGAACGAGACGGTCGAGAAAGCGGCGGCGGTCGCCGGCAGGCCCGGTGAACAGCGCATCCATGGCCGGTGTCAGCCACAGAACGCGCACCCATTCGAGCATGGCGTCGGCGGTTCGCGCGGTTTCGCCATTGATGCGCAGGCGGCGGCCGGTTTCAGCGCCCGGCTGCATTCCGGCAGTGCCGGTGCCGATCTCGCATTCGTCGAAAGGCCCTTCAAGCCTTGCATGGATGGCAAAGCCCGTTTCAGCGCCCACGCGCGCAACATCGTCGAACTTGGCGCGGCGCAGGCCACGGCCGGGGGAGAGGAAGGAAACGGCTTCGAGCAGGTTCGTCTTGCCGGCGCCGTTCTCGCCGGTCAAAACCACGGCGCCCGGCGCGAGATCCAGCGCCAGGGCGTGATAATTGCGGAAGTCGGTCAGGCTAAGCCTGGTTACGTGAACCTGGGCTACGGGCTGCCTGCCGGATGTCTGCTCGACCAAGGGAGAGCCATCGACGCCTAGACGCGCATCGGCATCAGAACGTAGAGCGTGCTTTCGTCGCCTTCATCCTGCACGAGGGTCGGCGAACCGGCATCGGCCAGGAGGAAGCGTGCATTGCCGCCCGAAAGCTGCGCCGCCACATCCAGAAGATAGCGGGCGTTGAAGCCGATCTCGATGGGGTCGGATTCGTAATCCGCCGCCAGCTCTTCCGTTGCCGAGCCCGAATCCGGGTTGTTGACGGTGAGCGTCACCTGGCCCTCGGCGATGGTCAGCTTCACGGCGCGGCCGCGCTCGGAAGAGATGGTCGAAACGCGGTCCACGGCAGAAGCGAAGGTCTGGCGGTCGATCACCAGCTGCTTGTCATTGCCGGTCGGGATCACGCGCTGATAGTCGGGGAAGGTGCCGTCGATCAGCTTCGAAGTCAGGATCACGCTGCCGATTGTGAAGCGGATCTTCGTGTCCGAAAGCTCAACCGTCACGGCCACGTCGGGCGCGTCCACCAGCTTCTGCAGCTCACCCACGGTCTTGCGCGGAATGATGATGCCCGGCATGCCTTCGGAGCCGGCCGGCGCTTCCATCTCGGCGCGTGCAAGGCGGTGTCCGTCGGTTGCCACGGAGCGCAGCTTGAGGCTGCCCTCGGACTCGATCGTGTGCAGGAAGATACCGTTCAGATAATAGCGCGTCTCCTCGGTGGAGATGGCGAACTGCGTCTTCTCGATCAGCGCCTTCAGATCCGCCGAGTCGAGGCGGAAGATGTGCGAGAAATTGCCGGCGGAAAGCTCGGGGAAGTCAGACTGCGGCAAGCACTGGAGGCGGAAGCTGGAACGTCCGGCCATCACCGACATGGCATTGCCGTCTTCGTCCGTCTTCAGCATCACCTCTGCGCCGTCCGGCAGCTTGCGCACGATGTCGTAGAGCAGGTGCGCGGGCACGGTCGTCGCGCCGGCCTGCTCGATTGTCGCGCCCGCAGCCTCGGTCACTTCGAGGTCGAGGTCGGTCGCCTTCAATTGCAGGCTCGCGCCGTCAGCGCTCAGAAGCACGTTGGACAGAATCGGGATGGTGTTGCGGCGCTCCACCACGCGATGAACATGGTTCAGGGACTTCAAAAGGGTGGAGCGTTCCAGAATAACACGCATGACCAATCAATCTCACTTGAATGAAGAATAGCCCGGCAAACATGACGCATGTCCAGGACAGCCGTGAACAGGCTTGATTTGACCCAAAATGACAGGAAATCAACGGGAAACGCAAGCCTGTCATGGGCTTACGCGCTCGTTCGCCGCGCATTCTGGGGAAAAGAAGGCTCCTGGCGGCGTTGCGCCGCGCCGCCCTGGCTGCGATGCGCCCCCTGCCGGGAACAAAAGAGCGCCTTTCCGGCTGGCGGCGGCGCTCCAATAGGAAAATGCCGGCAGGCTCGAAAACCTGCCGGCCTGTCCGGTTAAGCCTGGTCGCTGATCAGGCGCTTCAGGAGTTCGATCTCCTGTGCAAGCTGCCTGTCGCCATCGGTCAGACCCTCGATCTTGCGCACCGCATGCAGCACCGTCGTGTGGTCACGCCCGCCGAAGCGGCGGCCGATCTCGGGCAGCGAGCGCGGCGTCATGACCTTGGAGAGGTACATGGCCACCTGGCGCGGCTTCACGATGGTCCGCGTGCGGCGGTTGGACAGAAGCTCCGTCTTCGACACGTTGTAGTGCCGTGCGACGATGCGCTGGATGTCCTCGATGCGCACACGCTTGGGCTCGCCTGCACGGCACACATGGCCGAGTATCTCGTCGATCCGGTCAATGGTGATCTGCGGCTCGAAGGAGTGGCGGAACAGAAGCTGGTTGAACGCGCCTTCCAGTTCGCGGCCGCTGCCGGTCACGGAACGTGCGACATGGACCAGGATCTCCTCCGGGATATCCAGCGATGCGTCCTCGGCCTGCGCGCTCTCAAGGCGCTGCTTCAGGATCGAAAGGCGCATGGCGAAATCCGGTGCGCCGATCTCCAGCGAAACGCCGCCATTGAGGCGCGACTTCACGCGCGGCTCAAGCGATTCCAGCTCTGAGGGCGGCCGGTCTGCGGCCACCACCACCTGACGGGCGCTGTCGAGCAGCATGTTCAGGAGATGGCAGAACTCGTTCTGGATCGACTTGCCCTGCAGGAACTGCATGTCATCGATGATGAGAAGATCGATGTCGCGCAGCTGCTCCTTCAGGGTCAGCGCATTGTTGTCGCGGATCGCGGTTGCGAAGCGCCACATGAAGTATTCCGCCGTCAGGTAGACGACACGGGCCTGCGGCTTGCGGCGCAGCGATTCTGCGGCGATTGCCTGCAGCATGTGCGTCTTGCCGAGGCCGACGGATGCGTGGAGAAACAGCGGGTTGAAGCGAACTGCATTGGAATCGGATTCCGCAACAGTGCGCGCCGCCGCGCATGCCACGCGGTTGGATGTGCCCTCGATGAGGGATTCAAACGTGTACCGGCTATCGAGAGGGGACCCCAGAATGTTGGAGCGTCCCTCAAGGTCCGGCATCTGCGCGGGAGCGGACCGTGCGGCCGGGTTCGCCGAAAGCGTTCCCGTGGCCAGTGCGGTCTGCGGCCGGGTCGAAACCTTGCGCGCTGCCGCCGGCTTGCTGTCCTGGGAGGTGCGTACATTGCGCGTTGCCGTGCGTACGACGATCTCCACCTTCAGCGTGTCTGGCGATTCTTTCTTCCAGAGCTCGGTAATGAGGTCCAGATAATGCCCGTTGATCCAAGAGCGCAGGAAGGCGGTCGGCACCGAGATGCGCACGGAGCCCTTGGAGGCTTCCATGAGCTTCATACGACCGAACCAGCTGGAGTAGACCTCACTGCCCAGACGTGCACGGAGCTGCGTTTTAACGCGCTCGAATACTGCGTCGGAAGGTCCTGCCTTGCTGTCGCTGTTGCCTGCTTCTTTGGTCTCAGTGTCCTTCTGAGACATCTGCTCTTGAAAAGAAAATCCCCCCGAAACTTCCCTTTCAGCGCCGCTTTGCATTCCTTGTGTCCCTGTCGCTTTGAGTGGTGTTTTTACGGAAGAGCCCACCTGAGTTAATTGCCCCTGCTCATTCCGTATCTTTTTGATTGGTGTGTTTGTTCCAGTCAGTGTTGCTCGTCTGACTTTCGGCCCCAAACGCTCCTTTTGCTTTCTACAGACGTAAACTGCAGTTCCAATTAATGTGCGCAGCCACCGGATGATAAAATCGCCGGCGGCAGCATAGCCTTGCGCTCGCTTGAGCAAGTGGCGCGGATGCGCCTCGATCGGTCCCCGACAGACAAGCGGGCAGGGCTGTTTCGAGAGCGCACGAAGCCCCTGCGCAGAATCGGGATTCCGCGTTTCAGTAGGTGCCGATTTGGGCTTAAATTCGTTGGGCTCTGTCCGCCCTCTCGATGGCCTGACATTACCGAAATCCTTGTGGAAAGGGCAAGGGCGAGACTGCCGCTTTTTTGTCGAATCTGCTCTTGTTTCCCGCGCTGAAATCGGCATCGCCCAAGGGGTGTGGCGATAAGCTGTTTGGATTCAAGAGCCTTTTTCATTTGCCGCGTGACCGAGTCGGGGCGGAAAAAAATCTCAAAAAATAACTTGACATTTCAGGGTCTCTCCGGCGTCGGGGATGACATGGATAACCTGTGGATAAAGGTTTGTAAAACACTGAAATAAAAGGGGAATATTGAATGACGACCGTTGGATGGCGTTCGATATGTGACGGCTTTGCACGATTCCCGGCCGTCTTCCTTCAAGAAAAGAAAAAGGCCGGTCTCAAACGTCGGTGACGTGCTGAGAGCCAACCTTTTGATGGGCAAAGAAAAACCCGGCACATGGCCGGGTTTCTCAGGAATATCTAAGCGATATATCAGGCGCTAAGCGATTTCACGCGCGCGGCAAGGCGGGACACTTTCCGCGATGCCGTGTTGCGGTGAAGGACGCCCTTGCCGGCAGCGCGCATCAGCTCGGGCTGTGCTGCCTTGAAGGCGGTTTCCGCTGCAGCCTTGTCGCCAGCGGCCAGCGCTTCTTCGACCTTGCGAACGAAGCTGCGCACGCGCGAGCGACGGTTCTTGTTAACCGCAGTACGGCGAGCAATCTTGCGAACCGCCTTCTTGGCCGAAGTCGTGTTGGCCATGTTTCCTCTCTCGTCTCTACAGATTTTGCCGCGAATTCTCTCGCGGACGCAAAACAAAAAGGGCAGCCGCAGGGCCACCACAGTCGTGGCGGCTTATAGTAGAGCTTTCGGGCAACGTCAACGCCTATTGCCCTTCAAACCGCCCCGGACTGCATGTCTGCGGCCAACCGGCCGCCTCAGGGGCGGTTCCGCAGCATTGCCGCGGAACCTGATGGCCGCACTTCTCAGCGATTCTTGAAGTTCGCGGAGCGCTTTTCGGTGAACGCCGACATGCCTTCCTTCTGGTCGTCCAGGGCAAACATGGCGTGGAACACGCGCCGTTCGAACCGCAGGCCTTCGGCAAGCGTCGTCTCGTAGGCGCGGTTGACGGCTTCCTTGGTCATCATCACGGCCGGAAGCGAGAAATCGGCGATCTTGTCGGCGGCCTTGAGCGCCTCCTCGATCAACTCGCCCGGCGGAACCACGCGCGACACGAGGCCGGAGCGCTCCGCCTCGGCGGCGTCCATCATGCGGCCGGTCAGGCACATATCCATCGCCTTGGATTTGCCGACAAAGCGGGTGAGGCGCTGAGAGCCGCCCATGCCGGGCATGACGCCGAGCGTGATCTCGGGCTGGCCGAACTTTGCGTTGTCCGCCGCGATGATGAAATCGCACATCATGGCCAGCTCGCAACCGCCGCCGAGCGCATAGCCCGAAACCGCCGCGATGACCGGCTTGCGCACGCGCGTCAGCCCTTCCCAGCCAGCAAAGAGGTCTTCCAGATAGGCGTCGACATAGTTCTTCGAGGCCATTTCCTTGATGTCGGCGCCGGCGGCAAAGGCCTTCTCCGAACCGGTGAGCACGATGGCGCCAACGCGCGGGTTCTCGTCAAAGGCTTTAGCCGCTGCGACGACTTCCTCGAGCACCTTGGAGTTCAGGGCGTTGAGCGCTTTGGGGCGGTTCAGCGTGATCAATCCCACGCGCTCCCGCGTTTCCACCAGGATCGTTTCATAGGCCATGGTCTGTTTTCCTCTCCGTGTTCGTGAAAAGAGCTAGCGCTGGCAGGACGGGCAGAAGAATGTGGAGCGCCCGGCCTGAACGATCCGCCGGACCGTGCCGCCGCATTCTTCGCGCTGGCAGGGTTGTCCCTCCCGGTCATAGACCTTGAAGGCGTGTTGGAAATATCCAAGCGAGCCATCCGCCTTCACATAGTCGCGCAATGATGAGCCGCCGGCTGCAATCGCCTCGGCAATGACCGCGCGAATGGCAGTGGCGAGCCGCTCGCACCGCTCAGACGTTCCGCGCTTCGAAACGATGGACACGGCTGTGCGCCTTGGCGAGAGCCGGGCGCGCCACAGCGCCTCGCACACATAGATGTTGCCCAGCCCGGCGATGATGCGTTGGTCGAGCAGTGCCGCTTTCAGGGACGTTTTCTTTCCGCGCAGGCGTTCCGCCAGTTCCGCACCGTCCAGCGCATTGCCCGTCGGTTCGATCCCGAGTCCGGCCAGAAGCGGGTGACTGTCGAGCCGTCCATCGTCATGTAAGAGCATGAAGCCGAAACGGCGCGGGTCGTTGTAGACGACGCGAATATTGCGCCCGTCGACGCCTTTCAGGTGGAAAACGGCATGATCGTGTTTCTCGGCCTTCGAGCGTTCATGATGAAACTTGCCGGGGGCGGGGTGTTCCTCTTCCTCATCCTGATCGACGCGGAACGAGCCGGACATGCCGAGATGGCAAAGCACCACGTCGGAGGTTTCCAGGTGGATGAGCAGGTACTTTGCGCGGCGGCCAAGAGCGATGATCTCCTGACCGGCGAGACGCTTGTTGAAATCCGGCGGAAACGGAAAGCGCAGGTTCGGACGGCGCAGCTCGACGGAATCGATATGCGCCCCCTCCATGACCGGCTGCAGCCCACGGCGGACCGTTTCGACCTCTGGCAATTCAGGCATGTGTGGAATGCTCGCTGAAGAAGTATGGGCTCTGATGCGGGGCACGTGGCTGAGGGAGCGGTATCCTGCAAGCGCCGTAAAGCGTTGAACTGCCCCGCAGGAGGCAGTTCACGCCGGTCGAGCCGGAGCTTTCATGAATGAAAAGGAATGCGCGCGCCATGCCCGGTTCTCATTGCTCCCGTTCACCAAGACATAGAAGGGTGGCCGGGGCTTTGCAATCGGACAGAACATCGCCCTTTGGCGATCATAAACGGGCAGGCGCGTATTCAGCAGTCCGAGCAGGGAATGGAGCTGCTCATGCGTGGGCGCAGATAGTAGCGCTCGCTCATCTGCAGATTGTCGAGACCCGCCATCGCGGTGATGCCGAGCGACTTCTGACCATTGCTCGACCAGGTGATGATCGGCTTATAACCAAGCGATGTGGTCGCCCTGATATAGAACGCCCCCTTTTTCATGAGTTTCTGGGGGATCGTGGTGATGCTGCCCTTGGGCAGGCCAGGCCCGGTGGAGCCGTTCTTCAGCTCACGCGACCAGACGACCCTCACCTCCGGTGTGTCTTCATCGGTCACCTCGATCGCGGTCAGGGTGATGTTTGGCTCGGAGCGGTTGTAAGGTTTTAGGATCGCGCCGCCGATCTTCATGATCGCATCGGCCTCACTCGGCGTGATCGATGGCTGCTGGGCTGCCAGATCGCCGATCATGCTGGCGGCGCGGCTTATCTTCTTGTTGGCGTTGATCGCCTGACCGAATTCCAGGGTCAGGAAATACATGGCGAACAGGATCGGCGCGACGATCGCGAATTCGATGGCCGCCACGCCGCGTCTGTCGCGCAGGAAGTCGCGTATTGCAATCATGAGCCCCATCCTGCCGCCGTCCGTCTTCTGGTGGTGTTTCATCTCGTTTTCCCCGCGCCTCTGCCAGAGTTTCGACTGCATCAGAATGGCTCGTTCTGCCAGGTGCTGGTCGAGTAGAGCAGCATCTTCCCGTCTGGCAGCCGCTCGGCCAGAATGTTGGTCACCACGGGCCAGTGGTAGAAGACGCGCAGCATGTTTTTGGACAGTGCCGGCCCCAGATCGACCTCTGTGTTGATCGAGCCGTCAGCATTGAGGGCGAGCGCCGCCTTGGCGGCGTCCTCGAATGTGTCGAACTGGCGAAGATCGACTTCAAGGCCGGGGCAGGTGTTCGACATGAGGATGGAGATGCGATCGCAGATCAACTGGCGGAGCTTGGTCTCGTCGAGCGTTACCCGCTGCTCCTGTCCTGTCCGGAAAAGCCGCGCCACGTCATCAGTTGCGTTGGTCAGCAATTGCTGCGCTGCAAAGGCGATGCTGGATTCCAGGATCACGAAGATCAGAAAGAAGAAGGGTATGCCGAGAAAGGCGAACTCGATGGCCGTCGCGCCTTCGTCGTTCTTGATGAAGCGCCTTAAGACGCGGCGTCCCAGACGCGCTCCGATACCGTTCTGCTTTTTCCGCTCGCCCATTTCCGGCCCCTGAGGTGAAAACCCAACGGGACGAACATTAGCGCGTTCAGGTTGCATTCCGGTTTTGACGACCAGTCGAATTGAAGCGCAAGGTTTCAGGTTTTGTAAACCATGCGCCTGCCGCTTTTCGAAAAGCGGGGAGGTGCTACTGGCTGGAGTTCAGCTCGGCTTCGGAAAGGCGTTCGGCCTCGGTCTTGTAGGCGCTCTCGCAATAGGGCGTGCAGGACAGCGTCTGCACATTGGCGCGGCGATAGATGCGAACCGAATCCACGGTCTGCCGGCTGACCACCACCTGCTCGTCAACGACGGGTTGCCCGTCAATGTCGAGCACGACGAGGTTGGTCACGCCGAAGCCCTTGCCGGTGAGAACGATCGTGGTGGCGTCCTGCACGGCGGCGTCCGCAATTTCCGGGTTGCCGATGACGATCGTGTCGGCAGGCCGGGCCAGCTTCACGATCTTCGCCTGGTTCATCACCACTTCGATTGAGGATGTGTCTGCGAGGGTTGTGGCTGGCATCGCGACCAGTCCCGCAAGCAGTGCGACCGATTTCAAGGCCATTCCGGATTTCGAAAATGCGTGGCGCATCGCCCTGCTCCCCAAGTCAAGCTGAAGAGACCATGAACCATATTGGTGAACCAAGGGTTAAGTGCGCCGCCCCGTGGTTGCAGAACCGGTCGCAGAAGGCCGTCCGGTGCGGGTATATATATAATGTCACAAAACGGCCCAGGGTTGCGTATGTGTGATTATGCAACTGTTAACCATTGAGGGCGCTTTGGGGCGGCAAGGTTTTGGTAGGGCTGTTTCTTAAGCTGGTTGAAAGAGCTCCTTCGTATGTTCTGCACATCCGATCAACACACGAAAAAACGTTGACGGTCTTGCTGAACAAAAACGCGGAAGAGGAGTTTTACAAAATGGCTAATCTGTTTGCACGTTTCCTGAAGGACGAGTCCGGCGCAACCGCAATCGAATACGGTCTGCTTGCCGCTCTGATCGCTGTGGGCATCATCACGGCTGCAGGCGAACTTGGCACGAGCATCTCGGGTATCTTTGGCAAAGTCGGCGGTAAGCTCGACGCTGCGACGGTCAACTAAGCCACGCTTTCGGGGGATAGTCTCCCAAACGAAACCGCCTCTCGCAAGGGAGGCGGTTTTTTTGTTTCCGGAGCCACGCCACAGGGCGCTTTCGCGCATTTCACCAAGTCTTAAGCCCGCTCGCGCAGAATGCTCAAAAATCGGGGCAAGGTCATATGCTTGAAGCGGCAATTTTCGTCATATTTCCATTCTGCATGGTGTTTGCGGCGGTCTCGGACATTCTCTCCATGACCATCGCCAATCGTGTTTCGCTGATCCTTCTGGCGGCCTTTGCCGTCATCGCGCCTTTCACCGGCATGGACTGGTCGCAGATCGGTCTTCACATGGCCGCTGGTGCGCTGGTGCTGAGCGTCACATTCGTTCTGTTCGCGGTTGGCGGCATGGGGGGCGGGGATGCGAAGCTGCTGGCGGCCACCGCCGTATGGTTTGGGCTGAGTGTGGCGCTCGTCCAGTATCTTGTCTTCGCGGCGATCTTCGGCGGCGTCCTGACGCTGGCGCTTGTCTATTTCAGGAATTCGCCCCTGGCCCATTTTGCCGGAGGCAATGCGCTTCTGCAGCATCTGGCCAATGGCAAGGCCGGCATTCCCTATGGCATCGCGCTCGGGATTGCGGGGCTGGTCTCCTATCCGGAAACACCGATCATGCAATGGGCCGTTGCCCGACTGGCAGGCGGTTAGTCCTTCGCCTCACGGCTTTGACGGATATGCAGATACCCTGGTGTTTCACCGGGGTATTTTTTTGGGGAGCGAAGCGGCATCCGACGACCGGTCAACACTAAATTAATAACGTCTGTAAGCTTCACGTTAACCATAATTTGACGATTGGAAGCCCATTGTCCGCTTCACGCAAGGTAAGTCCGAGCACGAGGGGCGGAAGTCATGAGCAAATCCCGGATCGTCATTTTGGGTGTGGCCGTACTGGCTGCTCTCGGCGCCGGATATGTGGCCAAAAACCTGACTGCGCCGCAACCGCAGCAGCCGGCCGTGCAGGCCAGCGTGCCGGAACCGACGGTCGATCTCGTCGATGTGCTGGTCATCGGCCAGGACGTTCCCATGGGCTCGGAACTGGGCAGCGGGCTGAACTGGCAGGCCTGGCCCAGAGAAAACATCAACGCCAACATGATCGTGCGCGACCAGAGCCCCGAGGCTCTGGAGGAACTGCGCAACTCCATCGCCCGCGTGAACCTCTATACGGGCGAGCCGTTGCGGCGTTCCAAGCTGATCGGCGAGGGCATGAGCTTCATGTCGGCGATTCTGCCATCGGGAAAGCGCGCCGTCGCCACGCAGATCGCAGCCGACACGTCGGCCGGTGGCTTCATTCTGCCCAATGATTTCGTTGACGTCATCATGACCCGAAGGGCCGAGGACAAAGATTCGGCCAATGGCTTCATCACCGAGACCATCCTCAAGAACATCAAGATCCTCGCCATCGACCAGACCATTCAGGAAAATGAGGAAGGCCGCCGCGTGAAGGTCGGTGAGACCGCCACGCTGGAGCTCACGCCGGAGCAGGCCGAAATCATCACCGTGGCGCAGCAGATGGCCGACCGCCTTACGCTTTCGCTGAGGGCAATTACCGACACCGGCGAAGAGGCGGACGCCAGCGGCGCTTACCTCGTGTCCGGTCGGGGCCGTGGCAACAGTGTCCGCCTTATCAAGTCGGGTGAAGTGACCGAAGTGGGGACCCGTAAATGATCAGGCGCGCCAGCAGGGGAACTTCCGTGAAAAATACGGGCGTTAAAAAAACGGGGCGGATTATGGGCACAAAATCACGACTGACCGCACGTGTTCTTCTGGGCTGCGCAGCAGCGCTTTCCCTGCAGATCGCCATGCCCGCGAGCGAGACATATGCGGCTCAGAACACGGTCAAGGCGAGGGCCAGCAGCGCCACACAGCGCATACAGCTCGGTCTCAACAAGTCGCTGGTGCTGGACCTGCCAAGCGACGCCTATGACATTCTCGTCGCCAATCCAGCCGTTGCAGACGCCGTCACGCGTACCGCGCGCCGGATCTATCTGTTCGGCAAACAGGTGGGCGAAACGAACATCTTCGTCTTCGGAGCGAATGGCGAGCAGATCGCCAGCCTCGACGTTGCGGTCGAGCGCGATGTCGCGGGTCTGGAAGACTATCTGAAACGCTTCATCCCGAACTCCGACATCGATGTCGAACTCATCAACGACAATGTGGTGCTGACCGGAACGGTCGAGACGCCACTCGATGCATCGCGCGCCGCACAGCTGGCGCAGATCTTCGTGACCGGCGGTGAAGCGACCACGGGTCAGTACTCGCAAAGCGCTGCCGCTCCGACCGATGGCGGCGGTGTTGCCATCAACAACCCGGACAAACAGCGTCAGCAAAGCCGCATCGTCAACATGCTGCAGATCATCGGCGAGGACCAGGTCACGCTCAAGGTGACAGTTGCCGAGGTCAGCCGCTCCGTCATGAAGCAGCTCGGCGTGAACATGATTGGCTCGGGCAATGTCGACGGCATCACCTGGGGAGCGATCAGTGACAATTTCGCCGGTCTCGGCAAGTCGCTGTCGCACAGTGGCTTCTCTGTCGGCGGTTCGCTGATTGACGCTTATGTCAATGCGATGGAACAGGCAGGTGTCATGAAGACTCTGGCTGAACCAGCGCTGACCGCCGTGTCCGGCGAGAAGGCGACGTTCCGCGTCGGCGGTGAGTTCAACCTTGTCACAGGTGTGGACTCTGCCGTTTCCGACGAGAACAAGACGGGCCAGACGACGTATGACATTCAGAAAGTCGAATACGGTATCGGCCTTGAGTTCCTGCCGACGGTTCTCTCTGCCGGCCGGATCAGCCTGAAAATCAGGACACAGGTTTCCGAACCCACCACACAGGGCTCGGTTGCGCTTTCTCAGGGCATCCGGTCAAGGGGAACAAACATCATTTCCATCCGCAAGCGACTGGCCGACACCACTGTCGAGTTACCGTCGGGCGGTTCGATGATGATTGCCGGCCTGGTGCAGGACGATGTGCGTCAGGCGTTCACCGGTGTGCCAGGCCTCTCAAAAGTGCCGGTGCTTGGCGCACTGTTCCGCAGCCGCGACTTCGTGCGCAACGAGACCGAACTGGTGATCATCGTCACGCCTTATCTGTCGAAGCCCACGGCGCGCACCGCGCTTGCCAAGCCGGATGACAATTTCACGCCGGCCAGCGATGGCGCGGGCATGTTCCTGGGGCGGGTCAACCGCGTCTACGGAACCATGAAAACCGATCTGCCCAATGGCCGCTATCACGGCGTTGTCGGCTACATCTACAAGTGAGCGGGGAGAAGGCCATGTCGGGGGTGGTCATGATGAAACATGAGACTGGAAATACCGCACGGCTTAAAACGACCGGTGCTGTCCTCCTCATCGGCGCTGCCGCCCTGCTGGCTGGCTGTGCCGCGAAGCGGGACTCGGTGATTGTGGGCTCCATTCCGGATGACTACCGCACCAACCACCCGACCGTGATCTCCGAGAAGGATCAGAAGATCGATTTGCCGGTCGCTATCTCGGCCAAAAGCATGACGCGTGGTCAGGCCGGCACGCTCGCCGGCTTCATGAGCGGTTATGACCGGCGGTCCGGCGGCACGGTCACGGTGCTGGTTCCGACCGGCTCCGTCAATGAGCGCGGGGCGTCCAACATCGCTTCCCAGATTACGCGGCAGCTGCAGAAGCATGGCGTGCCGCCCGAGAACATTGCGGTCGTTTCCTACCGGGCGCCATCGGCAGATACTGCGCCGCCGATCCGCGTGTCCTATCCCGCGATCAGGGCTTCCACCAACCAGTGTGGCCGGTGGCCAGAAGACATTCTCGACACCACGGATAACAAGCATTACGCGAATTTCGGCTGTTCCTATCAGAACAATCTCGCCGCGCAGGTGGCTAATCCCAACGATTTCCTCGGTCCGCGTCAGCAGACGCCCATCGATGCGGAAAACCGGATGGGAGTGATCGACAAGTATCGTGGTTCGGAAAGCAGTTACGAAGCCGGCAAGGTTTCCAAGGAATTCCGCGGCAACCGAGAAGTCCAGTACTAGGCGGGGGCAAGAGGCATAAAATGAGCAATCTGGCCTATGAAACGGATCACGAGGCATTCACTGCGAATGCGCCCGATCCCAATCTGCAGTCCCTTCGCCCGATCCCCAGGATCTCGATCCAGGCGTTTTGCGACACCGAGAGCGTGTCCAATCCGATCGAACGGGCCGGTGAGGATCGCCGCATGGCGAAAACACACCTCAAGGTCCACATGGGGGGCGTTGCGACTGCGGTGGAGTTCTACCAGACGGCGGCAACGCCGAACCTGGTGATCGTGGAATCTTCCGCCGAGCCGCGCGAAATGCTCGCCTCGCTGGAGCAGCTTGCCGAAGTCTGCGACCCGAGCACCAAGGTCATCATTGTCGGGCACTACAATGATGTGTGGCTCTATCGTGAGCTGATGCGCGCCGGCATCTCGGAATATGTGGTCGCGCCGATCTCGATGGCCGACATTGTGAGCGTCATCGCCAATATCTTTGTCGATCCGACTGCCGAGCCTCTCGGGCATTCCATTGCGTTTGTGGGAGCCAAGGGCGGCGTCGGCTCGTCCACCATCGCGCACAATGTGGCCTGGGCCATTTCCAACCTGTTCGAGAACGAGGTTGTGGTGGCCGACCTGGATCTGCCTTTCGGCACGGCCAACATCAATTTCGATCAGGACCCGCCGCAGGGCATCGCCGAAGCCGTGTTCTCGCCAGAACGGATCGACGAGGTCTATCTCGACCGCCTTCTGTCGCAGTGCGCCGAGCGTCTCTCGCTTCTGGCAGCACCCTCGACACTCGACCGGGTCTATGATTTCGACCCGGAGGCATTTGCCCAGATCATCGACACCACGCAGCGCACCGCGCCGGTTCTGATCCTGGATGTGCCTCACGTCTGGAATGGCTGGACGAGAACGACGCTTGCGCAGGCCGATGCGGTGGTCATCACGGCGACGCCGGATCTGGCCAATCTGCGCAACACGAAAAACCTGATCGACACGCTGAAGCAGTTGCGGCCGAACGACAAGCCGCCGGTGCTGCTGCTCAATCAGGCGGGCATCCCCAAACGTCCGGAAATCTCGCTGGAAGATTTCGCCGAACCGCTCGGCGTGACGCCGGCGGCGACGATCATGTTCGAGCCGCAGCTGTTCGGCAATGCGGCCAATAACGGGCGCATGCTCGGCGAGATGGATGCCAAGAGCCCGATCGTGGAAACGATCAACGAGCTGGCCCATGTGCTGACCGGCCGTCGCGAGGTGAAGCCGCAGAAAAAGAGCGGCCTGTCCAGCATTCTGGAACGGCTGAAACGCAAAAGCTGATACGGATTGGTAGCGTCAGATGTTCGGAAAGAGAGGGGCCGGCGTCCCGCATTCTGCAACGCCGCATATTGAGATCCCGAAACCCGTTTCGGGTGATGCGGCTGTCATGACGCCGGAGCGCCCGGAAGCACCACGGGCCTCCAAACCCGATCTTCCGCCATCCGCCGCCACGGCCAGGCCGCGTCAGGAGCCTGCCCGGACCGAGAAACCTTCATCGGCAAAGCCGGCCTCGTCGACACGCACGCGCAGCGAAGCCTATTACGACACGAAGAGCCAGGTTTTCTCGGCGCTGATCGAGACCATTGACCTCTCGCAGCTCGCCAATCTCGATCCGGACAGTGCGCGTGAGGAAATCCGCGACATCGTCAACGACATCATTGCGATCAAGAATTTCGCGATGTCGATTTCCGAGCAGGAAGAACTGCTTGAGGATATCTGTAACGATGTACTCGGTTACGGCCCGCTGGAACCGCTTCTCGCCCGCGACGACATCGCCGACATCATGGTGAATGGCGCGGAGAGCGTGTACATCGAAGTGAACGGCAAGGTCGAGCAGACCGGCGTGCGCTTCCGCGACAACCAGCAGCTTCTCAACATCTGTCAGCGCATTGTGAGCCAGGTCGGCCGCCGTGTGGATGAGTCGAGCCCGATCTGTGACGCGCGTCTGCCGGACGGTTCGCGTGTCAATGTCATCGCGCCGCCGCTGGCCATTGATGGCGCATCGCTCACCATCCGCAAGTTCAAGAAGGACAAGCTGACGCTCGATCAGCTGGTCCGTTTCGGCGCGATTTCGCCGGAAGGCGCCGAACTCCTCAAGATCATTGGCCGCGTCCGCTGCAACATCCTGATCTCAGGCGGCACGGGTTCGGGCAAGACGACGCTGCTCAACTGCCTGACGAATTTCATCGACGCCGATGAGCGCATCATCACCTGTGAGGACTCCGCAGAGCTTCAGCTCCAGCAGCCGCATGTGGTCCGGCTTGAAACCCGCCCGCCAAATCTGGAAGGCGAGGGCGAGGTGACGATGCGTGACCTGGTGCGCAACTGTCTGCGCATGCGTCCCGAACGCATCATCGTCGGCGAGGTGCGCGGATCGGAGGTGTTCGACCTTTTGCAGGCAATGAACACCGGTCACGACGGTTCCATGGGAACCATTCACGCCAACAATCCACGCGAGTGTTTGAACCGTATCGAATCCATGGTCGCCATGGGCGGTTTCACGCTGCCGCAGCGCACCGTGCGCGAGATCGTCGTCGGTTCGGTGGACGTGATCATTCAGGCGAGCCGCCTGCGCGATGGTTCGCGCCGTATCACGCACATCACCGAGGTCATCGGCATGGAAGGCGATGTGATCATCACGCAGGACCTGATGCTCTACGACATGAAGGGCGAGGACGCGAACGGCAAGATCATCGGCGATCATGTCTCGACCGGCATCGCCCGCCCGCATTTCTGGGATCGCGCCCGCTATTACGGTGAGGAGCAGCGCCTCGCGACGGCGCTGGAGGGCATGGAAAGGAAGACTGGCTGACATGACCGCAGCTTCCGATTTCTCAGGCGACAGGGGGTAGGCGATGTTCGGCCTGGACATAACCATGATCGCCTTCATTCTGCTGGCCGGTTGCAGCGCCGGGGCGGTGGCCTATGCGCTGATGTTCAACAACATCGCCAGCGAAAAGAAGGTCGACCGCCGGCTTGAAACGGTCAAGAAGGCGCGGACCGACCAGTCCGCGATAAAGGCATCGCGGGATCGCGTCGCCGAAGTGGCGAAGCGGCGCAAATCCATTCAAGATTCGCTCAAGGAACTCGACGACCGGCAAAAGAAGCGCGACAGCAAGGTTCGCAAGCCGCCGCTGAAAATGCAGCTGAAACAGGCCGGCATGGAGATCACGCCGGAGCGCTTTCATGTCGTTTCGGGCGTCAGTGGCGTGGTTCTCACGCTCATTGCCTTCATCCTCGGCGTGCCGCTTCTGGTCCTGCCCGGCATTCTGATCGTGGGCGTGCTCGGGTTTCCGCGCTGGTTCGTTGCCTTCAAGCGGCGCAGCCGCGTGAAAGCCTTCCTCAACGAGTTCCCGAACGCGCTCGATGTGATCGTGCGTGCGGTCAAATCCGGTCTGCCCATCAATGACGGCATTCGCCTGATCGCCAGTGAATCGCAGGAGCCGGTCCGCACGGAGTTCCGGCGCATCGTTGAGGCCCAGCAGATGGGCATCTCAACCCCTGAAGCCTGCCTGCGCATGGGGGAAACCATGCCCTGCCCTGAAGCGAATTTCTTCGGCATCGTGATCCAGATTCAGGCTCAGGCGGGCGGCAATCTTTCCGAAGCGCTGGCCAACCTTTCGCGGGTGTTGCGCAATCGAAAGAAGATGAAAGCAAAGGTGCAGGCGCTTTCCATGGAAGCCAAGGCATCCGCAGTGATCATCGGCGCCCTGCCGTTTGTCGTTGCGTTCCTGGTCTATCTCACAAGCCCGACCTACATCACCCCGCTCTTCACGACGAGCACCGGCCACCTGATCCTCGGCTTCTCGGGGCTCTGGATGACAATCGGCATTATCGTGATGCGGAACATGATCAACTTCGAGGTTTAGGCAATGCCCGCAGACGCCATTGGAAGTATTATCGATCCAAGCTTCCTGATCGCGATACTGGTCGCGGTCGCGGTTTTTGCGACCGTGTTCACCCTTTTGCCTGCCTTTGGCGGGGACCCGCTCAAATCGCGCATGAAGAATGTGGCGCTGGAGCGCGAGGAACTGCGCGCCCGCCAGCGCGCCCGTCTCGCGGCTGAAGCAGACCAGCGCCGCCGGGGCCTGCGCGAAAAGCAGTCCGTGGGCATGCGGGCCATCGTCGACAAGCTCGATCTGCGCCGCGCGCTTGCCGACGAGACAACCATGGCCAAGCTTCGCACGGCCGGTTTCCGCGGACAGAACCCGCTTACCAAGTTCCTGTTTTTCCGTGCTACGCTGCCTTTCGCCACGCTGGCGCTGGCAGGCATCTACGTTTTCGGCATGGGAGCGCTTCCGGAACAGCCCTTCTTCGTGAAACTGTTCGTCTGCCTCATCGCCGCCTATGCCGGCTTCTATGCACCCGTGCTCTATGTCAGCAATCTGGCGACTAAGCGCAAAAAGTCGATCCAGCTCGCATGGCCCGACGCGCTGGACCTGATGCTGATCTGCGTTGAGTCTGGCATGTCCACCGAGGCTGCGTTCCGCAGGGTCTCGGACGAGATCGGCGCGCAGTCGGTCGCGCTGGCCGAGGAGCTGGTGCTCACCACTGCCGAACTGTCGTTCCTGCAGGAGCGCCGGCAGGCCTATGAGAATTTCGCCGCGCGCACCGGGCTCGAAACCGTTAAGAGCGTCACACAGGCCCTGATCCAGGCGGAGCGCTACGGTACGCCCGTCAGCCATGCGCTCCGGGTTCTGGCGGATGAGAGCCGCGAAATGCGCATGAACGAGGCGGAGAAGAAAGCGGCTGCGCTGCCGCCGAAGCTCACCGTGCCGATGATCCTCTTCTTCATCCCCGTGCTGTTCGCCGTCATTCTCGGACCCGCAGGCATCCAGATCAAACAGCAGGGGCTGTTCTAGGGTGCCTGCCTTCAAAGCGCTCAAAAATAAAGGCCGCATCAAGCGGCCTTTTTTCGTGTGCGGTGCGCGGCTGGGTCAGTTGCGCTTTTTCTTCTTGTCGGAAAGCTGACTCCAGGCATTCTGCTGCGAAAGCATGGCGCGCAGATAGGCCACATTGGCCTCTGCCTGATCGGGCGAAAGCTCCTGCCGGGCAAGCTGCTCGGCCTCGCCGAACCGGCCCTGAAGGCCGACCACCAGCGCCAGATTCTGGCGCACGCGGCTGTCTGCGCCGGGGCTCTGCGCCGCCTGACGCATGTAGTGCTCGGCGGATTTGAGATTGCCTTCCAAGAGATAGGACATGCCCATATTGGAAAGGATGGACGGCTCATTCGGCTGCAGGTTAAGCGCCCGGGTGTAGAGGGCGCGTGCGGCGTCCTTCTGGCCGAGCTGGTCGAGAATCGCACCCTCGGCAGACTGGAGACGCCAGTCCGGATATTCCGGCGTCTGGGCGCGGCGCACGGCGTCGAGCGCCGGCTGTAATTCGCCGGCGGCAGCCAGCGCCTTGCCATAGGCTGCCAGCACCTGGCGATCCTGCGGATGGTCGATGGCGAGCTTGCGCATCACGGCAAGCGACTGATCGGCGCGGCCGGTCATTTGCAGAACCGATGCGTAGCGCAGGGCGGTCGCTTTGTCCTTGGTGTTCTTGGTGTAGGCGCGGCCCAGCGAGTCTGCGGCGCTGCGCAACTGCGGTTCGGTCATGCTGGCCACATTGGTCGCAGCACCTGGCGTGCTTCGGCTGACAGACCCGGTTGTCATCCGGTCCTTGCTGGCGCAGCCGGCGATCGCCGTTGCCATAACGAGCGCCAGGGCCGTCATGGTTATCCTGTTTGCGGTTGCATTCGTGCGCTGTTCGGTAAACATCTGCGCGCGCCCTCCGATTGGCTTCGGCCGCCCTCCGGCCAACTCTCATCAGAGAGCAATATTCTGTTAACCCTAACGGAGCGTTAAAACGCTTCATGAAACGTAAACGTGGAGACAAGAAATGCCCGTCACGCTCCTGAGTTCGAAAGAGGCTACATCGCTGCCGGTCTATGCGGTTGAGACGGATGGCCTCGACAGGTCCGGCGCGCCCAAAGCGGCAATCGCCTGGGCCAGATCGAACGGTTTCACGGGCGCTGCGGGCAAGGTTTTGTCGATCCCGGGTGAGAATGGCGCGCTGGCCGGCGCGTTCTTCGGCCTTGGCAAGCTTGACGCCGCAAACCCGCTTGCTGCCGGTGCGCTGGCGCGTCACCTGCCGGAAGGCGACTGGCATTTCGCGGGCAAGCCGGCCGAGCCCGAGCTCGCGGCACTTGGCCTGATGCTCGGCTCCTACACCTTCACGCGCTATGGCAAGAAGCCGCGCAACGCGCTTCGTTTCGCGCTGCCGGAAGGCGTGGACGCCGAGCGCGTCCAGCGTCTTGCCGACGGCAGCTTCCTCGCGCGCGATCTGATCAACACGCCGGCAGGCGACATGGACCCAGACGCGCTGGAAGCGGCAATGCGCACGCTGGCCGACCAGCACGGTGCGGCGATGACCGTCATCGCCGGCGACGATCTCCTCAAGGAAAACCTGCCGATGATCCATGCGGTTGGCCGCGCTGCCGAAGCTGCGCCGCGCCTGCTCGACATGCGCTGGGGGCGGGACGATGCGCCGAAGGTCACGCTCGTTGGCAAGGGCGTCTGCTTTGATACGGGTGGTCTCGACCTCAAGCCCGCCGCCGGCATGCTGCTCATGAAGAAGGACATGGGCGGCGCGGCCAATGTTCTGGGGCTCGCCTCGATGATCATGGCGTCGAAACTCGACATCCGCCTGCGCGTGCTCATCCCGGCGGTGGAAAACGCCGTGGCGGGCAATGCCTTTCGCCCCGGTGATGTGCTGACGAGCCGCAAGGGCCTCACCATCGAAGTCGGCAACACCGATGCCGAGGGCCGGCTGGTGCTGGCCGATGCGCTGACGCTGGCCGATGAGGAAGAGCCGGAACTCCTGATCGACATGGCAACGCTGACGGGCGCCGCGCGCGTGGCGCTCGGGCCGGATGTGCCGCCGTTCTACACCGATGACGAGGTGCTGGCCGGTGCGCTGGCCGAAGCCTCCGAAGCGGTGTCTGATCCGCTCTGGCGCATGCCGCTGTGGAAGCCCTACATGCCGCGTCTCGATTCCAAAATCGCAGACATGAACAATGTCTCGCTCGACGGTTTTGCGGGCTCGCCCATTGCCGGCCTGTTTTTGGGGCGCTTCGTGGAGAAGGCGAAGAGCTGGGCGCATTTCGACATTTACGGCTGGAACCCGTCCGACAAGCCCTATTCGGCCATCGGCGGCGAGGCGCAGGGCATTCGCGCCATCGAACGCGTTCTGGCAGACCGTTACGGCAGGTAGGTCAGGTTCAGCGGGGCGAGCGCATGGAGCGCTTGCCTCGGCGCGCCTTTCACGGCATGAATGAAACGGAACCGAAACGGTTTTGTTTCATCGCGAAAGCGCGCCGGCCCGGTGGCCGGCCCGGAAGCCGTCATGAAGGCAGGTCCTGATATGTCCGTTCAGCTGAGGCCAAGCCAGGCGCTGCGTCTGTGGCAGCAGGTCAGCCTCACCGAGGTGCAGGGCAAGGAGCCCGACCTCACCGAGCGCCAGCTTGCGATCCTGCTGACGATCTATCTGGACCCACCGCCGCACACCGTGCGGGGGCTGGCCGAAAAACTGGATGTCTCGAAACCGGTCATTACCCGCGCCCTCGATACGATGGGCGCACTGAAACTCGTTTCACGCCACCGCGACCCGAGCGACCGCCGCAATGTCCTGATCAAGCGCACCGTCGAGGGCGCGCTGTTCGTGGAGCGGTTCGGCGATGTGGTGGTGGCCAAAGCTGCGGAGCTACCCCTATGACGACACTCGACCGCCGCCTTCACGCCCACCGGGCGGACCTTGCCGATGCCCGCCTTGAGGGCACGGTGGAAGCGGAGCGCTTCACCGCCGGCACGCCTGCGCGTGTCAGCGCGCCTGTCATCGACGTGCACAGCGCACCGCATGCCGATGCCGGCATCGACACCCAGTTCCTCTACGGAGACACGGTGCGTGTTTTCGAGCAGCTTGAAGGCTGGGCCTGGGTGCAGGCCGATCATGACGGCTATGTGGGCTATGTGGACGCCACGTCGCTCGCCACGGATGCGGCAGCGCCCACGCACCGCGTGACCGCGCAGCGCAGTTTCGTCTATCCCGAGCCGGAACTGAAAAAACCGGCTGTCGCCGCCCATAGCCTTGGCGCGGGAGTGAAAGTTGCCGGGATGGTCGAAAACCGCGGCACGCGCTATGCGGTCCTTTCCACGGGCGGGGCGATGTTCGCGGGCCATCTGCGGGCGATCGACGATCATCAGGACGATTACGTCTCGGTCGCGGAGAGCTTCCTGCACACGCCCTATCTCTGGGGTGGCACGAGCGGCTTCGGCATTGACTGTTCGGGGCTGGTGCAGACATCCATGCGCATGACCGGGCGGACGGTGCTGCGCGATACCGACATGCAGGCCGAGAGCATCGGCATTCTGATCGAGCCCGGCGAGAATGGCCTTCGGCGCGGCGATCTTGTGTTCTGGAAAGGGCATGTGGCGATCATGCTGGATCACGAGATGATGCTGCACGCCAATGGCAACACCATGACCGTCGCGCGTGAACCGCTGAAAGACGCCATTGAGCGGATCGAGCGGCTGTATGGCCGGCCGACGCATTACCGCCGGCCGGGCGTCTCAGAGGACTAGCAACTCCAGGAAAAGCAGAAGCGCTCTGGCCGGATGACGGCTTCCTTCTCCCCGCGCGCGGGGAGAAGGTCCCGGCAGGGGGATGAGGGGCTGACGCGGCGCATGAAAATCTCGCCGTGTTGTGTGGTTCGCCGAACCTGGCGCTCGCCCCTCATCCTCACCTTCTCCCCGCTTGCGGGGAGAAGGGGGCCTCGAAGCCGATGCCCGGAATTGCGCAAAAGAATGACCGGAGCGTTTCCGCGATTCACGAAAAGCGGAAGTGCCTCAGTAACCCGCCTTGCGGTCGACGAGGTTTTCAAGCGGCTCGCCGCGTTCGAAAGNCGAAGCCGATGCCCGGAATTGCGCAAAAGAATGACCGGAGCGTTTCCGCGATTCACGAAAAGCGGAAGTGCCTCAGTAACCCGCCTTGCGGTCGACGAGGTTTTCAAGCGGCTCGCCGCGTTCGAAAGCATCCATCTGACGCAGCATTGGCGGTGCCAGATGGGCCGGGTCGGATGTGGCCGCAGCATGCGGTGTCACAAAGACGCGCGGATGCTCCCAGAGAGGACTTTCGGATGCGAGGGGCTCGCTCTCGAACACGTCGAGGCTTGCTTCCTTCAGCACACCGTCTTCCAGCGCGCGCAGAATGTCGGCTTCACGCTGGAGTTTGCCGCGACCGGCGTTGATAAGGCAGGGGCCGCCGAGCGGCCCATCCTGGCGCAGGCGTGACAGCAGCCCGTAATTCACGATGCCGTCGGTCGCAGGCGTGAGCGGCAGAAGCACGACCAGAATGTCGGTGGCGTTCAGGAAAGGCGTGAGGCCATCCTCGCCATGATAGGAGGCGATGCCGTCGATCTCCTTGGGCGTGCGGCTCCAGCCATTCACCGAGAAGCCGAGCGCCAGAAGCGCCTCGGCGGCGCGCGTGCCAAGCTGGCCAAGCCCCATAATGCCGACCGAAACTTCGTTCGCGGGCGGTTGCCGCGGCTCGTGCCAGACCTTCTTCGTCTGCTGCGTGCGATAGAGCGCGCCCTGGCGGTGATGATCGAGCACCCGCCAGTTCACATATTCGCACATATACTGGGTAAGGTTTTCCGCCACCACGCGAACGATCGGCACATCCGGCACCTGATCGTCATTGAAAATGTGGTCCACGCCTGCGCCGATGGAGAAGATCACCTTCAGGTTCGGCAGTTTGGCGAGCACACCGGGCTGCTGTTTCCAGACCACCGCATAGTCGATGGACGGATCCTCCGCGCCGTCGGGTTCGAGAACGACGTCCCGTTCCTGCGAAAGAAGATCATACCAGCGCTGCGGATTGAAGCCGGTAACAGACAGTAAGACGCGACCGCGCTGCGGTGTGCTCATGGCGTGCCCCTTGGATTTATTCGCTGACCACGCCTCCGGGCGTGGCTTCGATGTTGAACGCGGCTGCGATCAGCGCGCGTGTGTAGTCGGTCTGCGGGGCATCGAAAATCTGCTCCGCCGGACCGGCCTCCACCACCTTGCCGGCGCGCATGACGATCACCTCATTGGCGAGCGCGCGCACCACTTTCAGGTCGTGACTGATAAAGAGATAGGCCAGATTGTGCCGCTTCTGCAAATCGCGCAGGAGATCGACCACCTGCGCCTGAACGCTCATGTCGAGCGCGGAGGTGGGCTCGTCCAGCATTACGAAGCGCGGCTTCAGAACCATGGCGCGGGCGATGGCGATGCGCTGGCGCTGGCCGCCGGAGAATTCATGCGGATAACGGAAGCGGGATTCGGGATCGAGGTCCACTTCCTTCAAGACGTCGACGACCATCGCGTCGCGCTCTTCCGCCGAAAGGCCGGGCTGGTGGATGCGCAGGCCTTCCTGAATGATTTCAGCGACAGACATGCGTGGGCTGAGCGAGCCATACGGGTCCTGGAAGACCACCTGCAGCGCATGCCGGTGCGGGCGCATCTGGCGGAAGCTCAGCCTGTCGATTTCCTGTCCGTCAAAGCGGATTTCGCCCTTCGAGGCGATCATGCGGGCAAGCGCCAGACCGAGCGTCGTCTTGCCGGAACCGGACTCGCCCACCACGCCAAGCGTCTGGCCGGCGCGCACCGTGACGTCGACCCCGTCGACGCCCTTGATGTAATCGACCGTGCGGCGCATGAGCCCCTTTTTCACGGGGAACCAGACCTTGATGTCGTCGCCCTGCATCACCGTTTCCGCGTTCGGATCGGCCCTTGGCGGGCGGCCCTTGGGCTCGGCGGCGATGAGATGGCGCGTGTATTCGTGCTGCGGGTTGGTGAAGATCTGCTCCGTCGGCCCGCTTTCCACGATCTTGCCGTCGGTCATCACGCAGACGCGGTCGGCCACCTTTCGCACGATACCGAGATCATGGGTGATGAACAGCATCGACATGGACTTCTTGCGCCGCAGGTCGGCCAGAAGCTCGAGGATCTGCGCCTGCACCGTTACGTCGAGCGCGGTGGTCGGTTCGTCGGCGATCAGGAGGTCGGGCTCGTTGGCGAGCGCCATGGCGATCATCACGCGCTGGCGCTGGCCGCCGGAAAGCTGATGCGGGAAGGAATCGAGCCGCTTTTCAGGATCGCGGATGCCGACCTGGGTGAGAAGCTCAAGCGTGCGGTCGCGCGCGGCCTTGTCGCCCATGCCACGATGGAGCTTCAGCGTCTCGCCGATCTGCCGCTCGATCGTGTGCAGCGGGTTGAGCGAGGTCATCGGCTCCTGAAAGATCATGGAGATCTCGTTGCCGCGCACCTTGCGCTGTGTCGCCTCGTCGGCGGCCAGAATGTCGACGCCATTGTAGAAAATCTGGCCGGAAGGGTGGCTGGCAGCCGGGTAGGGCAGGAGCCGCAGCACGGACAGCGCCGAGACCGATTTGCCCGAGCCGGATTCGCCCACCAGCGCAACGGTCTCGCCGCGGCCGATATCGAACGAGATATGGTCGACGGCAAGCGTCTCCTGCGCCCCTTGCGTGAAGGAAACGGAGAGGTCGCGGATCGAAAGAAGAGGCTGCTCGCTCATTTGAACGTCTTCCGCGGGTCGAAGGCGTCGCGCACCGCTTCGCCGATGAAGATCAGCAGCGACAGCATGATGGACAGGCTCAGGAAGCCGGCAATGCCGAGCCACGGGGCGTTCAGATTGCGCTGGCCCTGACGCAGCAGCTCACCCAGCGAGGGGGAGCCCGGCGGCAGGCCGAAGCCGAGGAAGTCGAGCGAAGTCAAGGTTGTGATCGAACCGTTCAGGATGAAGGGCAGGAAGGTGAGCGTGGCGACCATGGCGTTCGGCAGAAGATGCCGGAAGATGATCGTGCGGTTGGAAACGCCGAGCGCGCGGGCCGCGCTGACATATTCGAAATTGCGCGCGCGCAGGAACTCGGCACGCACCACGCCGACGAAGGCCACCCAGGAAAACAGAAGCATGATGCCGAGCAGGATGAAGAATCCCGGCGGCAGCACGGCGGCGATGATCAGGATCAGGTAGAGAACCGGAATGGACGACCAGATCTCGATGAAGCGCTGGAACAGAAGGTCCGTCCAGCCGCCGAAATAACCCTGGATCGCACCGGCGCTGACGCCAATGAGCGCCGAGGCGGCGGTCAGGATGAGACCGAACAGAACCGAGATGCGGAAACCGTAGATCACCCGCGCAAGCACGTCGCGCGCCTGATCGTCGGTGCCGAGCCAGTTCCAGTTTCCGGGTGTGCAGGCGGGGTCATCCACGCCCAGCGGATACCGCTCGCAGCGCACTTCCTTCGTGTACATCCAGGAGGGTTTGGCCGGAGCCGCCTCGGGAATCTCGTTGTTCACCGTGCGATAGGAGTAGCGGATCGGCGGCCAGACCATCCAGCCATTCGCATCGATCTCCTCGGAAATGATCGGATCGCGATAGTCCGTCACGGCGAGGAAACCGCCGAACTTCTCCTCGGGATAATCGACCAGAACCGGGTAGAGCACCTCGCCCTTGTAATAGGCGAGGATCGGCTTGTCGTTGGCGAGAAATTCCGCAAACAGCGACAGCACGAAGAGGATCAGGAAGATCCACAGCGACCAGTAGCCACGCCGGTTGGCGCAGAAATTCTGCCAGCGGCGCTTGTTGATCGGCGAAAGCCAAGGCCGCGACTGCGGGCGGCGCGCCGTCGCCACCTCGCTTTGCACCTGCACGTCCGACATCACACATCCCTCCGCTCGAAGTCGATGCGCGGATCGATCAGCGTGTAGGTCACGTCGGAAATCAGGCTGATGAGAAGGCCCATGAGCGAGAAGATGTAGAGGTTGGCGAACACCACCGGGTAATCGCGGTCAATGACCGAGCGGAAACCGAGCAGGCCAAGCCCGTCCAGCGAGAAGATGCTCTCGATCAGAAGCGAGCCGGTGAAGAAGGCCGAGATGAACGCGCCCGGAAAACCGGCGATGATGATCAGCATGGCGTTGCGGAACACATGCCCGTAAAGCACCTGCCGTTCCGAAAGCCCCTTGGAGCGCGCGGTGGTCACGTATTGCTTCCGGATTTCGTCAAGGAACGAGTTCTTGGTCAGAAGCGTCGTCGTGGCGAAGGCAGACAGCACCATGGCCGTGAGCGGCAGGGCAAGGTGCCAGAAATAGTCGAGAATGCGCGCCGGCCAGGAAAGGCTTTCCCAATTGTCGGAGGTCAGGCCGCGCAGCGGGAACCAGTCGAAGAAGGAGCCGCCCGCGAACAGCACCATCAGCAGGATGGCGAACAGAAAGCCGGGAATGGCGTAGGCGACAATCACCACGCCGCTGGTCCACACGTCGAAGGGCGAGCCGTCCTTCACCGCCTTGCGGATGCCGAGCGGAATGGAAATGCCGTAGGAGATCAGCGTGATCCAGAGCCCCAGCGAGATGGAGACGGGCATCTTTTCAAGGATAAGGTCGATCACGGAGATGTCGCGGAAATAGCTCTCGCCGAAGTCGAAGCGGGCATAGTTCCAGATCATCAGGCCAAAGCGCTCGAGCGGCGGCTTGTCGAAGCCGAACTGCTTTTCGAGCGAGGCGATGAATTCCGGGTCGAGGCCCTGTGCGCCGCGATATTTCGAGGTCGCGCCGCTGCTTTCGACCGAGCTGCCGTCAAAGCCCTGATTGCCGAAATCGCCGCCACCGCCGGAGATGCGCGCATCGGCGCCCCCGGCCTGACCGGTGATCTGCGCGATGACCTGTTCCACCGGGCCGCCGGGCGCGAACTGCACGACAATGAAGGAGATGGCCATGATGCCGAGCAGGGTCGGGATCATCAGCAGCAGGCGACGGAGAATATACGCGCCCATCAGTCTGCTGCTTTCTTCGTGTTCAGGAGTGCTGGGAGTTTTGCCACGCCGTCCTTACGCCTTGCCAATCGCTTTCGCCTTTTCTTTATCGAACCACCACAGAGCCTCCGCAGGGAAGAAGTAGTCCGGCTTGTTGTCGCTGTAGCCGAACATGTCCCAGTGGGCCACACGGTGATTCGTCAGGTGCCAATTTGGAATCCAGTCGCGCCGCGCGCGCAAGACCCTGTCCAGCACCTTTAGCGTTACGTTCAGATCGTCACGGTTCTCGGCCTTGCCGGCGATCTCGATCAGTTCGTCGACCACCGGGTCGGTGATGCCCGCAAAGTTGTAGGAGCCTTCCAGAGCCGCCGTTCGCGAATGGAAAAGCTGTTCCAGCCCTTCCTCGTCGGGGGTGGCGTCCATGCCGATTGCCGCGGAGATCATGTCGAAATCGAAGGCGCTCTGGCGGCTTTGATATTGCGATGCGTCGACAAGCCGCGTCGAAGCGTCAATGCCGATGGCGCGCAGATTCTCGCCGAAGCTCGCATCCTGCCGCAGGAAGATCTCGTCCCGCACCAGATATTCAAGCGTGAGGCGGGTGCCTCTTTCGTTGTGGAGAACGCCATCGCGCGGCGTCCAGCCGGCCTCTGTCAAAAGCTGCCGTGCGCGCCGCAGATTGTTGCGGTCGCGGCCCGATCCGTCCGAAACCGGCTGCATCACCGCTTCGCCAAAGGCCGCCTCCGGCGCTTCGCCACGGAAGCGGGCAAGAAGCGCCTCTTCTTCCGGCGAAGGTGCGCCCTCGGCCATGAAGGGCGCTCGCTCGAAGAAGGAATGCGAACGCGTATAGGCGTCGTAGAAGAGGTTGCGGTTGGTCCATTCGAAGTCGAAGCACAGGCTGATGGCCTCGCGCACCCGCACATCGCGAAACTGCTCACGCCGCTGGTTCAGCACCAGGCCATAAAGCTGCCCGCGCTTCTCGCCGGGAATCTCCGTCTTCAGAACGCGCCCTTCGCGCATGGCCGGAAAATCATAGCCCGTCGCCCAGATGCGGGAGGTGAATTCCTGTCGCCAGTTGACGTCGCCCTTCTTGAAGGCTTCGAAACCGGCATTGCGGTCGCGATAGAAATCGATGCGGACCGTGTCGAAATGGTTGAAACCCTTGAGCGGCCCCAGATCACGCGCCCAGTAGTCCTCCACCCGCTTGTATTCAACAAAACGCCCGGCGGAGAAATTCCCCACCCTGTAGGGCCCCGAGCCGAGCAGCGGCACGATGCGGGAACTGTCGAAGCCATTCTCCTCGACAAAGGCCTTTGAGAAAATGGGGAAGGTGGCGACGGTCAGGATGTTGCGCCGCGACTGCTGGCCGGAAAACCGCAGGTGCACGCTGTGCGGCCCATCCGCCCGCGCTTCGGTCAACTCGGCGAGCGGCAGCAGAAGCTGGGGGTGCCCCTTCTCCTTGAGCAGCGTGTAGGTGAACGCGACGTCCTCGGCGGTGATCGGCGAACCGTCATGAAAGCGCGCTTCCGGCCGCAGCGCGAAGGTGAAGCCGTTCCGGTCTTCGGAAAGCGTCACGCTTTCGGCGAGAAAGCCGTAGATCGCGTCCGGCTCGTCATAGGCGCGCGTCATCAGCGAGGCGAAGCACATCTCCATGCGCGGCGGGGCGTCGCCCGTGCGCACGAAAGCGTTCAGCGTGTTGAAGGTCAAAACGTTCTGATTGTAGTACCAGTAGCCGGGCTGGAAATTGAACGTTCCGCCCTTCGGGGCATCCGGACTGGCGTAGTCGAAATGGCTGAAGCCGGGGGCGTATTTGAGGTCGCCAAATGCCGACAGGCCATGAAGCGGCTTGCCGGTCTCGACGCTGGCAAATACGCCGTGCGGTAGAAGGGGGGCAGCCACCGCTGCCCCGGCAAGGGCCAGAAAAGTGCGGCGCGATGCGCCGCACTGTCGGGCCGCAGGGCGGCTCAATTCTGGCTCCGATACTTGGCGGCCAGCGCCTCTTCAAGCTTGGGATCGATCCACCAGGATTCCAGATCCACACCGGTATATTCCGGCTGTTTCTCCGGAATGCCGAACTTGTTCCAGTAGGCGATGCGAATATAGGGCGCATGCCACTGCGGCACCCAGTAGTAGTTCCACAGGAGCACGCGGTCGAGCGCGCGGCTGGCCGCAACCAGCTCCTCGCGGTCCTGCGCGTAGATGATCTTCTCGACCAGCGCATCAACGGTCGGATCCTTCACACCCGCCAGATTGCGCGAACCGGGAATGTCGGCGGCCTTGGCGCCCCAGTATTCGCGTTGTTCATTGCCCGGCGAAAGCGAGTTGACGAAAATGCTCGCCACGGCGTCGAAGTCGAAATTGCGGATGCGGTTCACATATTGCGAGGGATCGATGATGCGCAGCGACACGTCGATGCCGATCTTGCGCAACGCGGCCATGTAGGGACCGGTGGTGATCTCGTCGGTGGGGCTGTTGCCGAGGAACTCGATGGTGAACTGCTGGCCGGTGCCATTGTTCGTCATCTTGCCGCCCTTGATGCTCCAGCCAGCCTCGGAGAAGAGCTTGATGGCTTCACGCAGATAGGTGCGCTCGGCCTGCGGATTGTCGTAGACGGGAAGCCTGAATTCCTCGGTGAAGAGTTCTGCCGGCAGCTTGTCCTTGAACTCTTCGAGGATTTCCAGTTCGCGCCCTTCCGGCAGGCCGGTCGCCGCCAGTTCCGAACCTTCGAAATAGCTGTCGGTACGGGTGTAGCTGTCGAAGAACAGCGTGCGGTTCATGTCTTCGAAGTTGAAGGCGAGCGTCAGCGCCTCGCGAATGCGCCGATCCTGGAATTTCGGACGCCGGGTGTTGAGCACGAAGCCCTGCATCGGTTCCGCACCGCCCGTCGGGAATTCGCGCTTGATGACATCGCCATCCTTGAAGGCCGGGAAATTGTATTCGGTCGCCCACCGCCGGGAGCGGTTTTCTATGCGGATGTCCTGCAGCCCGCCCTTGGTGAAGGCCAGCCAGGCGGCGTTCTCGTCCTGAATATAGGTGTATCGGCGGCGATCCATATTGTAGCGCCCGACATTCACCGGCAGGTCGGCGGCCCAGTAATCTTCCACGCGTTTCCAGACGACTTCCGAGCCCGGCTTGAAGCTCTCGATCTGGTATGGCCCGCTGCCCAGCGGCTTTTCCAGGGTCGGCTGGGTGAAATTGCGCTTCTTGCCGTCGGCGTCGGTGCCTTCCCACCAGTGCTTGGGCAGAACCGGCAGGTCGCCCATGATGTGTGGCAGCTCCTTGTTGCCCTTCTGGTCGAAGCGGAACTCCACCTCGCGCTCGGAAAGGGCCACGGCCTCCACCACGCTGGAGAAATAGCGGGTGTGCTGCGGGCTGTGCTTTTTGAGCATGTTCAGCGTCCAGACCACATCTTCGGCGGTGATCGGCTTGCCGTCATGCCAGCGTGCGCGCGGATCGATGCGGTAGGTCGCGGATGAATTGTCTTCGGGATGCTTGAACGCCTCGGCGATCAGCGGATAGCTGGTGCTCGGCTCGGTCAGCGACTGCTGCATGAGCGTGTCCCAGAGCAGCCCGCCGAAATAGTTCAGTCCGGCAGCCTGCGTGCCGCGCACGATGAACGGGTTGAAACTGTCAAACGTGCCCAGCGCCACGGAATTGAGCGTGCCGCCCTTGGGGGCGTCCGGGTTCACATAGTCGTATCGCTCAAAGTCACCTGTCTGGCCTTCGGGCTCGATCAGGGACGAACTGGTGAGCCATTCGTCTTCGGCGCTTGCGGGTGTGCCGGCGAACAAGAGTGCCACGGCCATGCAGGCCGCCCTTGTTGCTGTTGCACCGATTACCCGCATGGCATTCTCCTCATAATTGTTTTTCGTTCCCAGCCGAAAGGTAGACCATCGCCCGCACATGGCAAGGGCCATGTGGTTTTCCGGAAACTATATGTTCGGACAACAAAAAAGCCGGTCGAAACCGGCTTTTTCAAGTTCCACGAAATTAAATTTTCGTTAGTTGGCGGTTGCTTCGCCTTCGGTCTCGTCGGCCGAAGCTTCCTCGCCCGTGGCCGGGTCGTCGCTGACGCCTGCGGGAAGCGAAGCATCTTCGTCTTCCACGGTCAGGTCCGTGCGCTCATCCGGCGAAAGCGGCTCTTCGAAAGAAGCCTCGTCCTCGGGCTCCGGATCGGGCAGGGCAACCGGGGTCGCTGCGTTCTCACGCAGATAGGCGATCAGGTTGGCGCGGTCCTCGATCTTCTTCAGACCGGCGAAAGCCATCGCCGTGCCGGAGACGAAACCCTTCGGGTTGGTCAGGAAGTGGTCGAGATTCTCGTAGGTCCAGGTCACGGTGCCGCCCTGAGAGAATTCTTCCATTGCCGCCGAATAGCCAAAGCCTTCGTGGCCGGCGATCGGGCGGTCGACGATTTCCCAGAGGTTCGGACCGACCTTGTTGGCGCCACCGTCATCAACGGTGTGACAGGCCTGGCAGCGCTTGAAGATGTTCTCGCCCTTGGCGACATCGGCAGAGGCGAGCAGCGGCGCGATGGATTCCGGTGCTGCCGGTTCTGCAGGCGCGCCCGATCCGTCGTCCTCAGCAACCTCGATCGCGTAGCCCGGTGTGGCAGGCGGCGGCGAAGCGAAGATCGCATCCGAGAGAAGGCTGACCGAGAAGACCACGAAAACGGCGGCAAGCAGCGCGCCGAGGATTTTGTTGAGTTCGAAAGAGTTCATACGCCCTGAGGCTCCCTATTCCGGACGCTCGCGGCGGCGTGAAGATCCAAACTTCCGCGCCGGTGTCCCCCGCGTTCGACCGATGCCGGTAAAATCGCGCGGAAACTAGGGCTTTTGCTCCGCGCATGCAACACATATAAGGCACTTCCCTGTGAGACTTTTTGCCACTTTATCATTTCAAAAGAGTTCGCGCCCCAATGTCCAGCCTCATCATAATCCCCGCGCGCATGGCGTCTACCCGTCTTCCGGGCAAGCCTCTGGCCGATATTGCGGGGCGTCCGATGATCGTGCACGTGGCCGAACGGGCGCGTGAAAGCGGCATTGGCCGGGTGGCGGTCGCCACCGACACGCAGGAAGTGGCCGATGCGGTGGAGAAGGCCGGTTTCGAGGCGGTGATGACCCGTTCCGACCATGAATCCGGCTCTGACCGCATTTTTGAGGCGCTGGGCAAGCTCGATCCGCAGGGCGTGTGCGAACGCGTCATCAACCTGCAGGGCGATCTGCCGACCATCGCGCCGGAAGATATCCGCGCTGTTGCCGGTCCGCTGGACGATCCCGCGATCGACATCGCGACGCTTGGCGTCGAGATCACCGATGAGGCGGAAAAGACCAATCCGAATGTTGTGAAGATCGTTGGCGCGCCGCTCCCGGCAGACGCCAGCCGGCTTCGCGCACTCTATTTTACGCGCGCCACCGCGCCATGGGGCGAAGGGCCGCTCTACCATCATGTGGGCATCTATGCGTATCGTCGCGCCGCACTCGAGCGCTTCGTTTCGCTTCCGCCTTCGGTGCTGGAGCGGCGCGAACGCCTTGAGCAGTTGCGCGCACTCGAGGCCGGCATGCGCATCGATGCGCAGATCGTGGCCTCGGTGCCGCTGGGCGTGGACACGCCCGAAGACCTGGAAAAAGCCAGGACCAGACTTTTAGCAGAAACGGACATGTGAAGATGGCAGCCAAGACCAACAAGATCGCCTTCCAGGGCGAACCCGGTGCAAATTCAGACACGGCCTGCCGCAACATGTTTCCGGACATGGAGCCGCTGCCCTGTCCCACATTCGAGGACTGCTTCAACGCGGTCGAAACGGGTGCTGCCGATCTGGCGATGATCCCGATCGAGAACACGATTGCCGGCCGCGTTGCCGACATTCACCATCTCCTGCCGCGCTCCAAGCTGCACATTGTCGGCGAATATTTCCTGCCGATCCATTTTCAGCTCATGGTTCTTCCGGGCGTGAAAACGGAGGAGATCAAGACGGTCTACAGCCACATCCACGCTCTGGGGCAGTGTCGCGAGATCATTCGCCAGAAGCGCTGGAAGGGCATGGTTGCCGGCGATACGGCGGGCGCCGCGCGCCTTGTGGCCGAGATGGGCGAGCGTTCCAACGCTGCGCTCGCGCCGCTTCTGGCGGCCGATCTCTACGGTCTCGACATCGCCATGGAGAATGTCGAGGACACGGACAACAACGTCACCCGTTTCGTCGTGCTCTCCAAGGAGCAGAAATGGGCCGCGCGTTCCTCGCCTGACCAGACCATGGTCACCACGTTCGTGTTCCGTGTGCGCAACGTGCCGGCAGCGCTCTACAAGGCGATGGGTGGTTTCGCCACCAATGGCGTCAACATGACCAAGCTGGAGAGCTATCAGCTCGGCGGCAAGTTCTTCTCGACGCTGTTCTACGCAGACGTTCAGGGCCATCCGGACGACCGCAATGTGGCGCTGGCGCTGGAAGAGCTTGGCTTCTTCTCACGCGAAGTGCGCATTCTGGGCGTCTATGAAGGGCACCCGTTCCGCGCCATGCAGAGCGAAGACGAGGACTAGCAATTCCAGGAAAAGCGCAAGCGCTCTAGCTCTCCGTCGCGAGCGCCCAGTCGCGGATGAGCGTGTTGGCGATCGCGCCTTTCGGGGGCACACGGTAGCCCCCGGGATGCGCGCCTTCGAGCATCTGGCGCACTTCGGCGCGCGAAAACCAGCGGCATTCCTCCAGCTCGTTCTCGTCCATGGCGATCTCCTCGCTCATGGCTTCGCCGTAGCAGCCGATCATCAGCGAATAGGGAAACGGCCAGGGCTGGCTGGCGTGATAGGCGACCGTGCCGACTTCGATGTTTGATTCCTCGCGTGTTTCGCGGCGCACGGCGGCTTCGATGGTCTCGCCCGGCTCCACGAAGCCGGCAAGGCACGACACGACCCCCGGAGCGAAGTGGGGGCTGCGGCCCATGAGGCAGCGCTCGCCGCGGACCGCCAGCATGATCACCACCGGGTCGGTGCGCGGAAAGTGGTCGCGTCCGCAGGCCGGGCAGTGCCGCTTGTAGCCGCCGTCGCGCATTTCGCTCTCGCTGCCGCAGCGCCCGCAAAAACGGTGATTGGCATGCCACGCCAAAAGCGATGCGCCCTGCGCCATCGCGCCGAGCGCATCGGCGTCCAGCAGTCCCTGCATGTAGATCGAGCGATAGTCGATGGCCTTGAGGTGGTCGGGCAATGTCTCGGGGTCCGCCGTCGCTGGCACGGCCAGAACCGGAACGCTTTCCTGATGCCCCAGAAGCACCGCGCGCTCCAGATCGGGTGTGCAGGTCGCACGATCCGCCGGCGATAGATAAGGGTCGAACGCGTCTTCCCCAGCGACCCGCAGGAAAAGCCGTCCCTCGCCAAAAAGCATCACGCGCGCCCGTTCGTCCCTGAGCGCCTTCAGCGCATCATCGTCGGTGCGCGCCTCGGACTGCCGGTCGATGGAGTTTCCGGAAAAGGCGACGCGCTGGCTGGCTTCGTCGCGCCGTTCGTTGAAAAATGGGAATGTCATGGAAAAGAGACGTCCGTTTTCAGGAGAAGGTCAGAGCTTGCCGCGAATCGTTTCGGCGAGCTGGTGCAGGTCTTCGCGGCGATAGG
The DNA here is from genome assembly GCF_030068685.1 of Nitratireductor sp. GZWM139. Lineage (NCBI taxonomy): Bacteria > Pseudomonadati > Pseudomonadota > Alphaproteobacteria > Hyphomicrobiales > Phyllobacteriaceae > Nitratireductor > Nitratireductor sp. GZWM139. The sequence goes on from NZ_JAMQML010000006.1 coordinate 87,440, forward strand.
GCTCACGCACACCATGGCCCCAGATGGGGCCGGGCCAGCCGGGGTCGCCTTCATTGCGGGCAACCACATGGATGTGCAGTTGCCGGACGACATTGCCGAGGGCGGCGGTGTTGATCTTGGTGCAGCCCGTCATGTCCTTGAGCGCCTGGGCGACGAGATTGGTCTCGAAGCTCACCATGGCCTGGTCGAGCGGGGTCAGCTCGTGAATCTCTTCCGCGCCGGGGCGCTGCGGAATCAGCATGAGCCAGGGCCAGCGACGGTCGTCGCAAAGGCGCAGCTCGCAAAGGCCGAGCCATGTAACGTGAAGGCTTTCAGCCTCCAGCCGTGGATTGAGCTCGAAACCCTGCTTGGCGTCCGGCAGCATCGCTTTTCCTCATGATGACAATCAAGGCTAGATTATTTTGTGGCCGGGCGAAATCACCTCATACCGCATAATTGCGCATATCAGGTGCCATTCTGCGGTTCGCCGTTTCGGTGAAGCCGCAAGCCGGCCCGGATGCGGGCGCGGCGGTTGCAGGCAATCGGCCGGTCATCGACAGGAAAGCGAAACTCCTCCCTTGCATTTGGCTTCACAATTTCCGATATGGGGGCCGGGAGGTTGGTGGTGGACGAGCCACTCGCCAACCGGGTCAGGTCCGGAAGGAAGCAGCCCTAACGAGCCAGGCACGGGTCGCCGTGCCAGCCTCCCACCTTCTTCTTGCTTTTCTAAGCCGCATTCACCGGAATCCAGCCTTGCCGTCCAGATTGTCCATTGACGCACAACCTCGTCCAAGGGGACACTGGAAGCGTCAGGGCAAAACACGGAGCGCGACAGGGCAATGACCGACGCCGGCACGAACGCAAGCGACAAGGCCGGCAGCGCCTACAGGGTTCTGGCCCGCAAGTACCGTCCAAGCGATTTCACGGGACTGATCGGCCAGGAGCCGATGGTCCGCACGCTCACCAATGCATTTGGCGCTGGGCGCATCGCGCAGGCGTGGATGCTCACCGGCGTGCGCGGTGTGGGCAAGACCACGACGGCGCGCATTCTGGCGCGTGCGCTCAACTACAAGACAGACACCATCGATGCGCCAACGGTCGATCTGACCGTTGAGGGCGAGCATTGCCGCGCCATTCTCGAAGGCCGCCACGTCGATGTGGTGGAGATGGACGCGGCCTCGCACACCGGCATCGACGATATTCGCGACATCATCGATCAGGTGCGCTACGCGCCGGTCTCCGCGCGCTACAAGGTCTTCATCATCGATGAGGTCCACATGCTCTCCAATCAGGCCTTTAACGGCCTGTTGAAGACGCTTGAAGAGCCGCCGCCGCATGTGAAGTTCATCTTCGCGACGACGGAAATCCGCAAGGTTCCGATCACCATCCTGTCGCGCTGCCAGCGCTTTGATCTGCGCCGCATCGATGCAGCCATGATCAAGGCCGACCTCGCCCGCATCGGCGGGCTGGAGGGCGTGGAGGCGGAAGACGAGGCGCTGGCGATGATCGCGCGCGCGTCCGAAGGCTCGATGCGTGACGCCCAGTCGATCTTCGATCAGGCAATTGCCCATTCCTCCGGCCAGGTCACGGCGGAAACCGTGCGTGACATGCTGGGCCTGGCGGATCGCAGCCGCATCATCGGCCTGTTCGAAAACCTGATGAAGGGCGATGTCGCCGCCGCGCTGGCCGAGTTCCGCGCGCAATACGATGTCGGCGCAGACCCGGCGACCGTGCTGAACGATCTCGCCGAATTCAATCATCTGGTCACGCGGCTGCGCTTCGTGCCCGAGGCGGCTGAAGACGCCTCGTTGTCGGAAGACGAGCGCGCCCGCGGCCTCGAATTTTCCAAAACGCTTTCCGTGCGTGTTCTCTCGCGCGCCTGGCAGATGCTGCTCAAGGGCATTCAGGAAGTGCAGTCTTCCGGCCGGCCAGTGGCCGCCGGCGAGATGGTGCTGATCCGCATCGCCCACGCAGCCAATCTGCCGACGCTCGATGAAGCGATGAAGCGGCTCGACGACATGCCTGCCGGCAATGGTCAGGGCCAGCCCTCCGGCCATGGCGCGCCTGCGCCTTCGGGCAATGGTGCTGGTGGGGGCGCTGGCGGCGGCGGCGCGATGGGTTCGGCGGTCGCCACGCAGCATGTTTCCGTGTCTGGCGGTGGCGGCGGCCAGACCATGCGTCTCGTCCAGTCCGCGCCCGAAAGCGCGCCTGCGCCCATGCAGCAGCAGGCCGTGCATGAAGAGGCCGAGGCGGACGCCGTGCCGCTGCGCTCGCTTGAAGACATCGCAAAGCTTGCCGACGCCAATCGCGACATGGCGTTCAAGGTTCGCTTCAAGAGCTATGTGCGCCTCGTCTCGATCGAGCCCGGCCGGCTTGAGGTCAATCTCGCCGCCGATGCGCCCAAAACGCTGATGGGCGACCTGACCAACCGGCTCAAGGAGTGGACCGGGCGGCGCTGGATCGTCATGCTTTCCAGCGAGGCCGGCGGCCCCACGCTTTCCGAGGTGGAAGAGGGGCGGCGCGAGAGCGCCATGGCCGACGCGAAGGCGGACCCCGCCGTCGCAGCCATTCTGGACAAGTTTCCCGGCTCTAAGATCATCGATATCCGCATCCCCGACGCGACCGACCCGGATGCGATCGACGATGCATCCGGTCCCGTCGAGGCGGTCGATCTGGATGATGATGACGACGACGATTTCTGAATGAATTGGAGACCAAAATGCGCGATCTGATGGGCCTTATGGGCAAGGCCAAGGAGATGCAGGCCAAGTTTCAGGCCATGCAGGAAGAAATGGCCCAGATGGAAGTCCAGGGCCAGGCTGCCGGCGGCTCCGTCACGGTAACGCTTAGCGGCAAGTCCGAGATGAAGGCGCTCAAGATCGACCCGTCGCTCTTCAAGGAAGACGATGTGGAGATCCTCGAGGACCTGATTCTGGCGGCGCACAACGATGCGAAGACCAAGCTCGAAGCCACCATGCAGGAAAAGACCCAGGAAATGACGGCTGGCCTGCCCATTCCTCCGGGCATGAAGCTGCCTTTCTAGGCATCGCCCCGAAAATCGGAATTGATTTTCGGAAAGCACGATGCGTGGATTCAATAGGTTGGAGCGTCCTTTGTGCGTCCGAATGGACGCACGGCGTTCCAGGACAGGAGAACGGGCGTTGATCCGCAATCGGATCAGCCCCTCAATGGTATCCTTGCATGTCAAAATCCATCGCCGGGCCTGAAATCGAGCGTCTTATCCAGCTTCTGGCGCGTGTGCCGGGGCTCGGGCCGCGCTCGGCCCGGCGTGCGGCGCTGCATCTGATCAAGAAAAAGGATCAGCTCTTCGCGCCGCTCACTGCCGCCATGTCGGATGCGCTGGACAAGGTCCGGATCTGTTCCACCTGCGGCAATGTCGATACGCACGATCCCTGCACCATCTGCACCGATCCGCGCCGCGATGGCAGCACCATCATCGTTGTCGAGGATGTGTCGGATCTCTGGGCGCTTGAGCGCGCCGGCGCGATGAGCGCACGCTATCACGTGCTTGGCGGCACGCTGTCGCCGCTTGATGGCGTCGGGCCGGGCGATCTCAATATTGCGGGGCTCGTCAGCCGGGTTTCCGAAGGCGGGGTGTCCGAGCTCATTCTTGCCGTCAATGCGACGGTCGAGGGGCAGACCACCGCCCATTACATCACCGATCAGGTGGCCGGGATGGAAATCAAGGTCACGCGCCTTGCGCACGGCGTGCCGGTGGGTGGCGAACTCGACTATCTGGACGAGGGAACGCTGTCGGCGGCGCTCAAATCGCGTACCAGTTTCTAGGAGAAGCGGAAGCGCTCTGGCCGGATGACAGCCTCCTTCTCCCCGCGAGCGGGGAGAAGGTCCCGGCAGGGGGATGAGGGGCTGACGCCGTGCGTGAAAATCTAGCCGCATTGTGGGTTCGCAGAACTTTGCGCTCGCCCCTCATCCTCACCTTCTCTCTGCGAGCGGGGAGAAGGGGGCCTCGAAGTCGGCGCCCGGAATTGCACAAGACCAGTGAATGAGAGCGTTTTCACGATTCAACGAGAAGTGGACGCGATCTAGCCAGCGCGGCGGTTGTGCCGCTACCATGCTATCAGACGATCAAACGCCCATTGCGGCGACGGGAGAGACGCCTTGATGTTCCAGCGCATGATCCGCCTTCTTGTCATTCTGAGCGTTTCGCTTGCGGCGGGCGCGGCTGCGGCGCAGTCCGTCGAGACGCAGTTCCGCAACTGGCTCGCCAGCGATCTGTGGCCGGAGGCGCAGCGCCGGGGCATTTCGGCCAACACTTTCAACGCTGCCTTCGCCAATGTGTCACCCAATCTGAAACTGCCGGACCTCGTCTTGCCGGGCGAGAGCAAGCCGCGCAGCGACAGGCAGCATCAGGCGGAGTTCCGTGCGCCATCGGCTTATTTCAAGCATATCGGGGGCGTCGTCTCCGGCGGGCGCGCGCGGGCTGGAAAGCTCAATGGCGTGCTGTCGGCCATCGAAAAGCGCTATGGCGTTCCGCGCGGCGTCGTGCTCGCCGTCTGGGGGCGGGAATCCGGTTTTGGCGGGGCAAAAATTCCCTATGACGCGTTCGAGGTTCTCGGCACCAAGGCCTTTCTCGCCACCCGCAAGGCGATGTTCCGTGAAGAGGTTCTGGCAGCGCTCGAAATGGTGGAGCGTCGCGGCGTCTCGCCCCGCGCCATGCGCTCATCCTGGGCCGGCGCCATGGGCCAGCCGCAGTTCATGCCGACCTCCTACCTGAAATATGCCGTCGATGGCGATGGCAATGGCAGCGCCGACATCTGGAATTCGCAGGCCGACACGCTTGCCTCCATCGCCAATTACCTGGCGCAGCATGGCTGGGTGCGCGGGCGCGACTGGGGCTTTGAAGTGACCGTTCCGCAGGGCGTTTCCTGCGCGCTCGAGGGCCCGGATCGCGGCAAGAGCATTGCAGACTGGCAGGCGCTCGGCATCCGCCGGGTTGGTGGCAAGGCGTTTCCCGAGCATGAGCTGCGCGGCGAGGGCTATCTGATGATGCCTGCCGGCCGCTTTGGTCCGGCCTTCATCGTCACGCCCAATTTCTACCGCCTCAAGGACTACAACGAGAGCGACCTCTACGCGCTTTTCGTGGGCCATGCGGGCGACCGCATCATGTATGGCAACAATGAATTCGCCACCTCGTGGGGCCGTGTCGGCGGCTTCAATCGCAGCGATGTGGCGGGCATGCAGCGCGGGCTTGAAAGGCTTGGCTACGATGTCGGCGGGGCCGATGGTCTGGTCGGCTTCAAGACGCGCCGCTCCATCGGCGAGTGGCAGCAGAAAAACGGGGTCTCTCCGACCTGCTTCCCGGAAAGCCAGACCGTGCGCCGCCTGCAATAGCAGTAGAACCGTCTTCGGCTGCGGGCCGGAAGCATAGCACCTCTCGATACACTGGTGACTTCTTCAAAATCGTCTAATCTGCGCATGGGGATTGCGCCGGGAGCCGGCGTCAATATTTGAAAGAGAGAGGGTCTCGCGGTGTCTGTTGCAAAAATTCTGTCCCGTGTCGGCGCGCTTGCGGGCGCAGCCGTCATTCTGGCGAGCTGTACGGTGGTTGTTGAAGAGGGGCCGAACCGTCCGCGTCCACCGCGTCCGGATCGCCCGCAGGTCTGCACGATGGAATTCCAGCCGGTCTGTGCGCGGCGGGGTGATCGTCAGCGCACCTTTGCCAATGCCTGCACGGCGCGCGCCGCCGGCTATCGCATCGTTCGGCCGGGCGAATGCCGGGCACAGTCCAACCGGCCCGAGCGTCCGCAGATCTGCACCCGCGAATACCGCCCGGTATGCGCACGCAAGAACGGCCAGCGTCGCACTTTCGGCAATGCCTGCTCGGCACAGGCCGCCGGCTACCGGATCGTTCGCCCCGGCCAGTGCTGATCTGACGGGAAGTTCAGCTGCGCCGCCTTTCCAGAGGGGCTGCCGGCACTCAAAACAGCACTGAAAATGCAGGCGCGGGTGAGGCGGGCAGCTTCACCCGCGTTTTCTTTTGTGCGGGCCTTGGACCACACTCGGTGCTTCCGGCATTTCCGCTCAGGTTTCATGCGCAAATGGCAGGCTGGCATAACGAAGCATCGCATGACTGGCCTGCCCCGCCTGGGTTAGGCTCCGGGCCAACCAAACTGAGATAAGCGGGGGTATTCCACCAATGGCGCTAACCGAAACGGGCAGCATGCATTTCAAAAACTACATTGCCGGCGAATGGATTGACGGCGACAGCCAGGTCGAGAACATCAATCCGTCGGACACGCGCGATGTGGTGGGCCTGGCGGCGCGCTCCGGCGCTGCGGATCTCGACCGCGCCATCGACGCCGCACATGATGCCGCGCCGGCCTGGGGGCGTTCCACGCCGCAGCAGCGCTTCGACATTCTGGACGCTGTCGGCAATGAGATCATCGCCCGCAAGGACGAGCTCGGCCACCTGCTTTCGCGTGAGGAAGGCAAGATCCTGCCGGAAGGCATTGGCGAGGTTGTGCGCGCCGGTCAGGTGTTCAAGTTCTTTGCCGGCGAAGCCCTTCGACTGCCGGGTGAACGCCTCGATTCCATCCGTCCGGGCGTTGAGGTGGACATGCGCCGCGAGCCGATGGGCGTGATCGGTCTCATCACCCCGTGGAACTTCCCCATCGCCATTCCCGCCTGGAAGATCGCGCCCGCGCTTGCCTATGGCAACACGATCGTGCTCAAGCCGGCCGAGCTGGTTCCGGGTTCGGCATGGGCGCTTGCGGAGATCCTGTCCCGCGCCGGTCTGCCGGAAGGCGTGTTCAACATGGTTGCCGGTCGCGGTTCCGAGCTTGGTCCGCGCATGATCGAGAACCCGAAGGTTCGCGCCATCTCCTTCACCGGCTCCGTGCCCACCGGCCGTGGCATCGCCGCTGCCTGCGGACAGCATCTCAAGAAGGTGCAGCTCGAAATGGGCGGCAAGAACCCGCTGGTGGTTCTCGACGATGCCGATCTGGATGTGGCGGTCGCGGCCGCGCTCAACGGTGCATTCTTCTCCACCGGCCAGCGCTGCACCGCTTCCAGCCGTCTTGTCGTGGCCGATGGCATTCACGACCGGTTCGTCTCCGCGCTCACCGACAAGCTCAAGGCGCTTGTGGTTGGTGATGCGCTCGACCCAAGGACCCAGATGGGGCCGGTGGTCGATGAGAAGCAGCTTGAGCAGGATCTTTCCTATGTGGAGATCGCCGGCCAGGAAGGCGGCAGGCTTGCCTTTGGCGGCGAGCGCCTGACGCTCGACAAGCCCGGCTTCTACATGGCGCCGGCGCTCTTCACCGAAACCCGCAACGATATGCGCATCAACCGCGAAGAGGTCTTCGGCCCGGTCGCCAGCGTCGTCCGTGTGAAGGATTACGAGGAAGCGCTGCACGTCGCCAATGACACCAGCTTCGGCCTTTCCTCGGGCATCTGCACGACCTCGCTGAAATATGCGAGCGACTTCAAGCAGAAGTCCCAGGCCGGCATGGTCATGGTCAATCTGCCGACCGCCGGTGTCGACTATAATGCGCCGTTCGGCGGCACCAAGGGCTCGAGCTTCGGCTCGCGTGAGCAGGGGCGTTATGCTGTCGAGTTCTACACCACGGTGAAGACCGCCTACACACAGCCCTGATCGTCAGGGCGCTGACAGAATACCGATGTCGCCATCTTTGGTGGCGGCATCATCGGCGTGGCGCTCACATTGCCTTTTCCATCATCCTGTCATGACCCAAAGACGCCGGATTCCCGGTGTTTCGGGCGATATTTACAATTTTAGGAAAAGTTTACCCTGTTGCCTGAATGTGGCTGAAGCGCCTCATTTCTCGGAACAAATCCACAACTCGGGATTTTATCTCACGAGTGCGATTTGCAACATCGAGCAAGGACAATGACGCAACAGGACAAACGACAGGAGCGCCGGAGCGACGCATATCGCGCTGACACTGCGCGCAGTGTCAGACAGCGTCTTGGGCAGCCCGAAAACACGCGGTTTCTGAACAAATTGCCGCATTTTTCGCTGGATTCGGAAATTCCGGACGAATTTCAGGATCTTTTGGGAAAGCTGGACGAAGCCGAAAGCCGCGCAGGCTGAGCGGCCGCCCCGGGCATCGGGACGAAACGTGTAATCCGATTATTCCGATGCGCCATCAATGGCTTGGACCGATTGCAATGCATCCGGGTGGGCGCAGGGCAATCCCATAATCCAAAAAACAAAACAGGGACGGGGCCAAAGCCGCACCGTCCCTGTCTCGTAAATTCACAAAAACCAGGCTTGCCTGGCATCAGCCCTTAGGCTGCGCGGCGCTTCTTCGGCAGAAGGCCTTCGCGCTGAGCCTGCTTGCGGGCCAGCTTGCGAGCGCGGCGGACAGCTTCGGCACGCTGGCGTGCGCGCTTCTCCGACGGCTTTTCATAAGAACGACGGGCTTTCATTTCCCGGAAAACACCCTCGCGCTGGAGCTTTTTCTTGAGCACTTTGAGGGCCTGATCGACATTGTTGTCGCGAACGATAACCTGCAATGGACTTCCTTCTTCAGTTGGCGTTTCAGTGATTGAGCCTGGCCAGGGCGCTCGAAAGCGCGAAGGGCAACTCACGTTCAATCTTATTCCACATCGGTGCGGGAGCCTGGCATCAGCCGGCGCAGAGATGCAAAAGCGCCCGTCAAAGGGGCGACTCAAGATGGGGCGCACCATAACAGAAGTTCTGCCGAATGCACCCCTGAGGTCTTAATATAGGGATAATCCCCTGAAAAGCGAGCCAAAATCCCGCAAAACAGCGCGATAACCGTGATTTGCAGCCCTGATTCCGGGTGATTCAGGCCGAAACCCGCCGCCATGCATAGGAGCCGGGCGCTGCGGCCGCTTTCGCCGCCGGCTGGTAGTAAAGCGGAATGCCCGCTTCCCGGCCGGACTGGAGCTGCTCCAGCGTGCGCGGATTGGCGATTTCCAGGCTGGAGAAGCCGACCCGAAGCATATGCGCGACCTGATCGATCAACACATCGCCCGTGGCGCGGATTTCACCGCGATAGCCATGGCGCGTGCGCAGGAGTTCGGCCTTGGAATAGCTTCGTCCGTCATTGAAGGCGGGAAAGGCGAGCGCCACCAGCGGCAGACGCGCAAGATGCGGCAGGAGCGCATCCAGCGCATCGCCTGGCTGAAGCTCCACGCCGATGCGGTCGGCCGCCTTTGTGCGTGTCTCGTCGTCAAGATCGAGAAAGGCTGCAAGCGGCAGGATCACATGCGCGCTGGCATCAAGAGCCGAACCGTCTTCGGCCTTCTGCCAGCGGTCGTCCTGAAAGCCGTCTGCGGTCCAGAGGCGAATATCGGCCGTGTTCATGAAAAACTCCTATCCCGATGCCGTCGTGAGTGTGTCTTCGAGGCCGGGCAGATGGATGCCGCATTCGGTCTTGGCCTGACCGGCCCAGCGGCCCGAACGCGGGTCTTCGCCGGGCTTCACGGGGCTCGTGCAGGGAAAACAGCCGATCGACAGATAGCCGAACGCCACCAGCGGGTTCTGGCGCAGTCCGTGCCGGCGCATATAGGCGGCCTGATCTTCGGTCGACCAGCGCGCCAGCGGGTTGACGCGGATGCGCGGACCAACGGCCTCGAACACCGGCATTTCGGCGCGGGTCGACGCCTGACCGCGCTTGCGGCCGGTGAACCAGGCGCGATAGGGCTCGATGGCGCGGGCCATGGGCTCCACCTTGCGGATTGCGCAGCAGCGGTCAGTGTCACTCTGGTGGAGGACGCCATCTGGATCGTCAGCGGCAAGAGCATCCTCAAGCGGCCTGATGATCTCGACATTGGTCAGGCCCAGATCGTCCGCGAGCTGATCGCGATATTCAAGCGTTTCGCCAAAATGCTGGCCGGTGTCGAGGAAGGTGATCGGCAGGCCGGGAGCAGCTTCTGCGATCAGGTGAAGCAGCGCTGCGGAATCGGCACCGAAGGAGGATGTGGCGGCAATGCCGCCCGCATCCGCGAAGAGATCGATTGCCACGGCAATGATCTCCTCGGCGGGCAGGTGTCCGTAGCGCAGGTTCAGCGCAGCCGCGAGGTCGCCCGTGTCGCCACTGGCGGCAAAGTTGCGGTCAAGCTGCCTTGGCTTCGTGGCCATAAAGGGCCTCCTTGAACGGCGCCGGTCCGAGCCGGCGATAGGCTTCGAGGAAGGTTTCATCGCGGTTTTCGCGCTTTGCGAGATAGGTCTCGACAATGGTTTCCACCGCGTCGGTGATTTCCTCCGGCGCAAAGCCGCGCCCGATGATCTCGCCGATGGTCGAACCCTCGCGCGCGGAGCCGCCAAGCGTCACCTGATAGAGCTCCGTGCCCTTTTTCTCGACGCCCAGAATGCCGATATGGCCGACATGGTGATGGCCGCAGGCATTGATGCAGCCGGAAATCTTGATTTGCAGATCGCCGATCTCGTCCTGCCGGGCCTGGGTTGCGAAACGCTGCGAAATTTCCTGCGCCACCGGAATGGAGCGGGCATTGGCGAGCGCGCAGTAATCGAGGCCGGGGCAGGCGATGATGTCGGTGATGAGACCGGCATTGGAGGTCGCAAGACCGATCTCGACAAGTTTCGCATGAACCGCAGGAAGATCGGCGCGCGCCACATGGGGCAGGATCAGGTTCTGCTCATGGCTCACGCGGATTTCGTCATTGCCGTACCGCTCCGCCAGATCCGCAATGGCGTCCATCTGTACATCGGTGGCGTCGCCCGGCACCTCGCCAATGCCCTTGAGCGACACGGTCACGGAGGCATAGTCGGGGTTGCGGTGCGTGTGCGCATTGCGGCGCAGCCAGTCGGCAAAGCCGGGGTCGGCCTTGACCACCTTGCTCACTGCTGCGTCGCCTTCCGGGCGGGGTTTGAGCTTCGGGGGCGCGAAATAGGTTTCGATGGCGCGAATGTCGGCATCGGGGAGCTTCAGCTCGCTTTCCTTCAGCGCGGCGAATTCCTTTTCCACCTGCGCTGTCAGTTCCCCGGTGCCGGTCTCGTGGACCAGAATCTTGATGCGCGCCTTGTACTTGTTGTCGCGGCGTCCGTTCAGATTGTAAACGCGCAGGATCGCCGTCACATAGGAGAGCAGGTCCTGCTCGGGCAGGAAGTCGCGGATCTTCTTGGCGACCATGGGCGTGCGGCCAAGGCCACCGCCGACGAACACGGCAAAGCCCAGCGCGCCTTCCTCGTTCTTTTTCAGGTGCAGGCCGATGTCGTGCACCTCGATGGCGGCGCGGTCGCGCTCTGCGCCCGTAACGGCAATCTTGAACTTGCGCGGCAGATAGGAGAACTCCGGATGGAGCGACGACCATTGCCGCAGGATCTCCGCATAGGGGCGCGGGTCCGCCACCTCGTCTGCGGCGGCGCCTGCAAAATGGTCTGCCGTCACATTGCGAATGCAGTTGCCGGAGGTCTGGATGGCGTGCATTTCCACTTCCGCCAGCTCTTCGAGCACACGCGGAATGTCGGTCAGCTTCGGCCAGTGGAACTGCAGGTTCTGGCGCGTGGTGAAATGGCCATAGCCCTTGTCATAGGTGCGCGCGATATGGGCCAGCCTGCGCATCTGGCGCGCGGTCAGCGAGCCATAGGGAATGGCGATGCGCAGCATGTAGGCATGAAGCTGAAGATAGACTCCGTTCATCAGCCTTAACGGCTTGAACTGGTCTTCCGTGAGCTCGCCGGAAAGGCGGCGCTCCACCTGGTCGCGAAACTCTGCAACGCGGGCCTGCACGAAGGCATGATCGAATTCGTCGTAACGGTACATGGGACGTGGCCTGACGTTAGGCGGCGTGCTGCGCGGCGTTGCGCGCCTGCTTGCCGATCTCGGGGTGAATGGAAGGCCCGCCGGCGCGGATGCGTTCGCGCAGGCGCTTGGGGAGGATGCGGCCTTCGGCGATGTCCACGTCGACCAGTGTGACGTCGATCACGATGTTGGCGGCGAGCGCGGCGCTGCCGGCAGCGGCGATGCGCGCTTCGTCTTCGGCGTCGCGCGCCACATGGGCGGCGTCGATCGTATCGACCCAGCGGTCGCCTGCGCCCAGCCATACGGTTTCGCCATCGGTCAGGCGATTGGCGGCTACTATCTTCATCACGCGCGCTCCAGCTGGTGCTTATAGGTTGCGAGCGCTTCGGAGCGCTCGAAATTTGCGCCAGCCACGGCATCGCCGATCAGCGTCATCACGGGGCCGGTCAGTTCGCTGCGGTCGGCAAGCGAAGGCAGGTCGCTCAGCGTTCCATGCAGCAGACGTTTGTCGTCGCGGCTGGCGTTCTCGATCACGGCCACGGCGGTGTCCGGCGAGAGGCCGGCCTCGACGAGACGCCCAGCCACATCGGCAGCCACGGAGCGCCCCATATAGACGGCGATGGTCGCACCGGAGACGGCAAGGCTCGCCCAGTCCGGCAGGGTGCGGCCCTTCAGGTCGTGGCCGGTGGTGAACACGATGGAGGAGGCGATGCCGCGAAGCGTCAGCGGCAGCTCGAAATCGGCGGCGGCCGCAAAGGCGGCGGTGACGCCGGGCACGACCTCGTAGGACACGCCTGCTTCACGCAGTGCCGCCATTTCCTCGCCCGCACGACCGAAGATCAGCGGGTCGCCGGACTTCAACCGCACCACGCGCTTGCCCTCGCGGCCAAGCGTGACCAGAAGATCGTTGATCTGTTCCTGGCTCTTGGAGTGGCAGCCCTTGCGCTTGCCGACGGAAATGCGTTCCGCATCGCGGCGGCCCATGGCAACCACGGCCTCGGGCACCAGCGCGTCGTAGACAATGACATCGGCTTCCATGAGCAGCCGCTGGGCGCGCAGCGTCAGCAGATCTTCCGCGCCGGGGCCTGCGCCCACAAGTGCGATGTGGCCGGGTATGTCGCTGCCGGCGGCCAGCAGGCTGGAGGCGCTGCGGCGGGCTGCCGCCGTGTCGCCCCGGGCCATGGCATGCGCCGTGTCGCCGGTGAAGAACGCTTTCCAGAAGCGGCGGCGGGCGAGCCCGCGCGGCACCAGCCGGTCGACGGCGTCGCGGTATTGCGTGGCGAGATGGGCGAGCGCGCCCAGCGACGGGGAGAGCATCTGATCGACGCGCGCCCGCACCATCTGCGCCAACACGGGGCCGGCTCCCTCTGTGCCGATGGCGACGGCGAGCGGCGCACGGTTCACCAGAGCCGGTGTGTAGAAATCGCAAAGTTCGGGCCGGTCCACCGCATTGGCGGGGATGGAGCGCGCCCGTGCATCGGCAATGATGGCGCGGTCCTGCGCCTCATCATCGGTGGCGGCGAACACCAGTGCTGCATTGTCGAGATAACGCGGCGCGTAGGGCGCGCGGATGAGATGCGCTCCGTTGGCCTTTGCCCAGGAGACGAGGGCGTCTTCGGGCGCATCGGCAACAAGCGTGAGTGCTGCGCGCGACTGGCCAAGAAGGCGGGCCTTGGCAAGCGCCTCTTCTCCATTGCCGACGATGACGACGGCGCGGTTCTCCACCCGCATGAACACGGGAAAAGCCGCAAGCTTTTGAGTGTCTGTCGCCATGATCGCGAGCCTTGTTGAAAGATGCCCGAAATAATGGCGGTTTGCATGGGTTCCTGAGAAGAAATACACTCACCGTGGCACAGGGGTGCGACAAGATTGCTTTTCCGCAGCGTCGCTTTTCCGCAGGAAATCCTTCCCCGGCTTCGCTGCGATACCCATATCAGTTTTGTGGGAACGGGAAGCGCCAGCCCGCGTTTCCCGGAGACCGACTTGAGCAATGGAGATCGAAATGGCTGAGTTCCGGCTTGTACACGATACATGGGTTGTGGTCGCTGATGGTGAGAAGGCGCTGTTCCTTCGCAATGAAGGCGACGCCACCTATCCCAACCTTCAGGTCGTGCGTTTGATGCAGGAAGAGAACCCGCCAAGCTGGGAGCAGGGCACCGACAGGCCGGGACGTCTCAATGACGGCAATGGCGGGCACCGCAGCGCCGTGGACGAGACCGACTGGCACCGCATCGAGAAAGAGCGCTTTGCCGGCGATGTCGCCGAGCGTCTCTACAAGCTTGCGCACAAGGGCAAGTACAGCAAGCTCGTGCTGGTCGCCCCGCCATTGGTGCTGGGCGAGCTGCGCAAGGAAATGCACAAGGAAGTGGAAGACAAGGTGATCGGCGAGATCGCCAAGACGCTGACCAATCACACGGTGAGCGACATCGAGAAAGTGCTGCTTCAATAGCAGCTTGTGCGCCGTTGCAGCGTTTCCCGGAAACGCTGCAACGTTTGTTACACCTCACGCCGCGTGGGATGTTTTAGACGTGCTGGCCGCCATTGATGTGGATTTCCGAGCCGGACACGTAGGACGACTGATCCGAGCACAGGAAGAAGATCGTGTCGGCGACTTCCGAGGTCTGGCCGAGGCGGCGCAGCGGAATGCCTTCAACGATCTTGTCGGTGCCGGGAGAAAGGATCGAGGTTTCGATCTCGCCCGGCGCAATGGCGTTGACGCGGACGCCATGGGGGCCGAAATCGGCTGCCATTTCGCGGGTCAGCGCCACGAGAGCGGCCTTGGACGTGGCGTAGGCGGTTCCGGCAAAGGGGTGGACGCGGCTGCCGACGATGGACGTGACATTCACGATCGAGCCCTTCGCATTGCCAAGCTCGCGGAAGAGGCCGCGCGCCAGCATGATGGGGGCGAAGAAATTCACCTGAAACACATCGCGCCACACATGCATGGGCGTGTCGATGGAGTTCATGCGCTTGCCGCCCTCAAGCTTGGGCGAGATGGCCGCATTGTTCACCAGCGCGTCGAGCCGGCCGCCATTGGCCTCCAGACGATGCCGGATCTCGGCGACCGCGATGCCCACGTCTTCCTGGTCGGAAAGGTCTACCTTGATGTGATCTTCCGGGCCGGCCGGCCATGGACAGTCATCGGCGAACGCCTGCCGCGAGCAGGTGATGACGCGCCAGCCCTCGCGGGAAAAACGCTTCACCGTCGCGTGGCCAATGCCCCGGCTTGCTCCGGTTAAAACCAGTGTCTTCCGCTCGTCCGCCATGCCCTTCTCCCTGTTCCGTTCCTATGTAGGCGACAGCGCAGGGGAAAGCGATAGGCAAAGCGGATGGCGGCACTCTAATTTCCCAGAATGATGTCGAGGATGGAGGTCTGGCTGCGCTGCGGCGCACCGCCGACATCCGCCGGTGGCACGGGGCGGCGCACGGAGGCCGTGTGGTCGGGGTTTCCGCCGCCGGGTGCGGGCACTGGGGCTGGCACCGGGGCGGGCGGTGTAGGCCGGGCCTCAGAGGCCTGCGACGCTTGTGTGTTGGCGCCGCCATTACCGCCAGAGCCAACAGCGGCTTGCGGGACGGGGCGCTCCTGAGGCTGCGCGGCGACGCCGCCGCCGAAGGATGCGCCGGGCGACCAGGAGCCGGGCAGGCGCTTTACGGGGCGGCCCTTCTCGGCCTCTTCCATGAAAGCCTTCCATGCCGGCACGGGCAGGGAGCTGCCCGTCGCCCTGGTGGATTTGGACGTGTCGTTGCCGAACCACACGCCGGTCACCAGATCGGCGGTGTAACCCACGAACCACGCATCGCGCGACTGCTGCGTGGTGCCGGTCTTGCCAGCGGCGGGGCGACCGATGGCGGCTGCGCGGGCGCTGCCGTTTTCCACCACGCCCTGCATCATCGAATTCATCATGCCGATCACTTCCGCGCTTGCCACGCGCGTCATGCGTGGCCGGTCATGCTGATAGAGCACCTTGCCGGAGGAGGTGGTCACGCGGGTGACGAAATGGACCTCCGGGCGCAGTCCGCCGGTGGCGAAGGGAAGGTAGGCCGCCGTCAATTCCAGCGGCGTGACCTCGGAGGTGCCGAGCGCGATGGAGGCGTTGGCCTTGAGGTCGGACTCGATGCCCATGCGTTGCGCCAGTTCCACCACGGATTTGGGACCGGCTTCCACGGCAAGCTGCGCTGCAACGGAGTTGAGCGAGCGGGCCAGCGCTTCCGACAGGGTGACGGGGCCGTAATACTTGCCCTTGTAGTTTTCCGGCTTCCATTTGCCGATCCTGATCGGCGCGTCATTGCGCACGCTGTCGGGGCGGCGACCCTGTTCCAGCGCGGCCATGTAGACGAAGGGCTTGAAGGCGGAGCCCGGCTGCCGGCGCGCCTCGGAGGCGCGGTCGAACTGGCTGTTGGCGTAGTCGTAGCCGCCCACCATGGCGCGCACTGCGCCCGTGGTGTCGATGGAGACGAGCGCGCCCTGGCTGACCGCCAGCTTGCCGCCCTTCTCGTCGATCAGGCTGCGGATGGTCTTTTCGGCCTGTTTCTGAAGCCGGAAGTCCACCGTCGCCTCGACGATGATGTCGTTCTTCACATCGCCGATGAGGCCGGGGAGTTCTTCCATCACACGGTCGGCGAAATAGTGTTCGGAGCCGGTCCAGTAGGCGGCGGCGCGGGTGGCGGGCCGGCTCATGGCGGTGGTCATCTCGCTGTCGCCGATCATGCCCTGGTCGCGCATGGCGGTCAGCACCACCTGCGCGCGGGTTTCGGCGGCCTGCGGATCGCGCGCCGGCGAAAGGCGCGAGGGCGCTTTCAGAAGGCCCGCGAGGAGGGCGGCTTCCGACAGGGTGACGTCGCGCGCGGACTTGTTGAAATAGCGCCGCGAGGCTGCCTCGACGCCATAGGAGCCGGAGCCGAAATAGACCCGGTTCAGGTACATTTCGAGGATCTGATCCTTGGAGTGCTTCTGCTCCAGCCATAAGGCGAGCAGCACTTCCTGCACCTTGCGCTCAATGGTGCGGTCGGGCTTCAGGAACAGGTTCTTGGCAAGCTGCTGGGTGAGCGTGGAGCCGCCCTGGGTCAGCCGCCCGGCCAGAAGGTTTTCCGACATGGCGCGCGCAAGGCCGATGGGGTCGACGCCGAAATGCGAATAGAAACGGCGGTCCTCGATGGCGATCACGGCCTGCGGGATGAAGGGCGACATTTCGTGCAGGCCAACGGCCTCGCCGCCGGTCATGCCGCGATTGGCGATCAGCCCGCCATCGGCGGAGACGATCTTCACATTGGGTGGCCGGTCGGGGATTTCCCAGGTGGTGGCGGAGGGCATTTTCGCGCCGTAATAGGCGGTGATGCCCACGGCGGCGATGCCGCCCCACAGCGCCAGCACGAATGACCAGTAGACGGCGGTGCGCAGGAAGCCGAAGAAACCGCCGCCACCGCTACCACCGGCACCGCTCTTGCGGCGCGGGCCTGCGCGGCGGGCGCTTTTTCCGCCTTTGGTGCTCTTGCCCTTTGCGGGCTTGCGCCGCTGGCGCGAGGGCACGACGCGATCGGCGTCACCGAGCTTGAGATCATCGCCGCCACGGCGCGCGGCGGGCGCGTCGAATGTCGGTTCGATCCTTCGGTTTTTCGTCTTACGCGCCATACAGCCTGTTGCCCCGTGATCCTGTGCCCGCATTGCCAAGTGCGGGCACAGTAAAGGGCAGCGGTTTAAGGCGCAGTTAAGTCAAATTAAACGAAATCGACCGGGTTGCGCTCAGCTGTGGGCAAAAATGTCGGCTTCTTCCCAGCCCATCAGGTCCAGCTTGGCGCGGGTGGGCAGGAAGCGGAAGCAGGCATCGGCCTCGCGGGTGCGCTTCTCGCGCTCCAGGCGCACGATCAGCTTTTCGCGCAGCTGGTGCAGGTAGAGCACGTCGGATGCCGCATATTCGAGCTGTTCGGGCGAAAGCGTCTCGGCGGCCCAGTCGGACGATTGCTGCGCCTTGGACAGGCTGACGCCGAGCAGCTCGTTGCACAGATCCTTCAGGCCGTGACGGTCGGTATAGGTGCGGGTGAGGCGCGAGGCGATCTTGGAGCAGAACACCGGCTCCGGCATGACGCCGAAGCTGTGATAGAGCACGGCCAGATCGAAGCGCGCATAGTGGAACAGCTTGGTGATCTTGCGGTTCTTCAGAAGGGCGACGAGGTTCGGCGCTTTTTTCTGCCCGGCATCGATCTGCACCACATCGGCGGTGCCGTCGCCCGGCGAAAGCTGGACGACGCAAAGCCGGTCGCGATGCGGTTTCAGGCCCAGCGTCTCGGTGTCGATGGCCACGGCGTCGACATCGTAATTGCTGAGATCCGGCAGATCGTTCTTGTGAAAGCGGATGGTCATGTCTTCTTCTTCCCGGCTTACTGCTTGCTCAGGGCATCAAGAATGCGGGCCCAGGAGCGCTGGCCGCGGTGGAACGAGTTGAGGTCGTATTTCTCGTTGGGTGAGTGGATGCGGTCATCCTGCAGGCCAAAGCCCACAAGCAGCGTCTCCATGTCGAGCATGCGGCGGAATTCGCCGGCAATCGGAATGGAGCCGCCCATGGCGATGGCCACCGCCGGCTTGGACCACTCGTCGGTCAGCGCGGCCTGCGCCCTGGTGACAAGCGGCATGTCATAGTCGAGCTGGAAGGCGGGCGAGCCGCCATGCGGATGGAACTCCACCCGGCAGTCGTCGGGCAGCCGCTCTTCGACAAAGGCGCGGAAGGCGGCGCGGATCTTTTCAGGATCCTGCTTGTGTACGAGACGGAAGGAAACCTTCGTCGAGGCTTCGGCCGGGATGACCGTCTTGAAGCCTTCGCCGGTGTAGCCGCCGGTGATGCCGTTCACCTCTGCCGTCGGGCGCGCCCAGACCAGCTCCAGCGCGGAACGGTCCTTCTCGCCGAACAGTTTGGAAAGGCCGATGGGGCCGAGGAAATCCTCGGTGGTTTCGCCGAGACCTTCCCAGGTTTTCAGGATCTCTGCCGGCGTTTCTTCCACGCCTTCATAGAAACCGGGCACGGTGACGCGGCCATTCTCGTCGTGCAGGTCGCCGAGGATGCGCGCCAGAACCGTGATCGGGTTGGCGGCGGCGCCGCCGAAGAAGCCCGAATGCAGATCGCGGTCGGCGGCCTTGATGGTGATCTCCTCACCGACCAGGCCACGCAGGCCAACGCAGACCGCCGGCGTATCGCGGTCCCACATGGCGGTGTCGCAGACCAGCGCAAACTCTGCGGAAAGCTCTTCGCGGTTTGCTTCCAGGAATGGGCGCAGCGACGGGGAACCGGATTCCTCCTCACCCTCGAACAGGATGGTGATTTTGCAGGGCAGCTTGCCGTGAACCGACTTATAGGCGCGGCAGGCTTCCACGAAGGTCATGAGCTGGCCCTTGTCGTCGGAAGAACCGCGACCGAGGATCGCCTTGCGGCCCGGCTCGATCTCCTTGATCGACGGGGAGAACGGGTCTTCGTCCCACAGCTCCAGCGGATCGACCGGCTGCACATCGTAATGGCCGTAGAACAGCACGTGCGGGCCTTCGCCATCATGATGCGCCACCACCATGGGGTGACCTTCAGTGTCGCGCACGCTGGCGTCGAAACCGATGGAGTTCAGATCGTCCACCAGCCATTCGGCAGCCTTGCGGCAGTCGGCGGTGAAGGCCGGATCGGTCGAGATCGACTTGATCTTCAGAAGGTGGAAAAGCCGCTCCAGACTCTGATCGATGGAACGATCGAGCTGATCGAGAACCGGGGCGAGATCGGACATGGAAAGCTCCTGAAGACTGTACGGAGAAAATATGGAAGCGGCCTAACACATTCCGGCCGCGGAGAGGAAAGGAAAAAGGGCCGCACGGGCGGCCCTTTGGAATGTGTCGCCGGAGCGAAAGCGCTGCCTCAATAGGGGCAGGCGTTGTCGCTCAGGAAGTTGTGCACCACGATCTCGCCGTCGATGATCTTCTGCTTGGCTGCCTCGACGGTGGCCTTCATCTCGTCGGTCACGAGGTCCTTGTTGTTGTCGTCCATGGCGTAGCCGACACCGTCTTCGGCAAGGCCGAGATCCTGAAGGCCGTAGCTGAACTCACCGTTCTTGGCGTCCATGAAAGCATTGTAGACGGCGACGTCCACCTGCTTGACCATGGAGGTGAGAACCTTGCCCGGATGCAGGCCGTTCTGGTTGGAATCGACGCCGATGCCGAGCTTGCCGGCATCCGCCGCAGCCTGGAGAACGCCAACGCCCGTGCCGCCAGCGGCGTGATAGACCACGTCTGCGCCCTGGTCGATCTGCGTGCGGGTGATCTCGCCGCCCTTTGTGGGGTCGTTCCACGCCGATGGCGTGTCGCCGGTGTAATTGCGAATGACCTTGGCGTCTGCGTTGGCTGCCTTGGCGCCGCCCACATAGCCGCACTCGAACTTGCCGATCAGCGGAACCTGCATGCCGCCGACGAAGCCGACCGTGCCGGTTTCGGAAGCGAGCGCTGCCAGCATGCCGACCAGATAGGAACCTTCCTGCTCCTTGAAGGTCACAGAGCGCACATTGGGCGCATCCACCGCATCATCGATGATGGTGAAGTCGGTGTCGGGATATTCTGCGGCGACCTTCTTCAGGTAGTCCACCCAAGTGAAGCCGGCCATGACGATCGGGTTGCGGCCGTTCTCGGCGAAGCGGCGCAGGGCCTGCTCGCGCTGGGCGTCGTTGGAGATTTCGAACTCCACATATTCGATGCCGGTTTCTTCCTTGAACCGCTCGGCGCCATTATAGGCTGCCTCGTTGAAGGATTTGTCGAACTTGCCTCCCAGATCGTAGATGAGAGCCGGAGCGATCTCATCCGCAAATGCGCTTGCGGACATCGCGGTTGCGGCCAGAAGGCCGAGGACAATACGCTTCATGTGATCCACACCCTGTCGGTTATCCTGTCTCTTTTGCCTGTGCCGCAGAAGCGGATACCGGAACCAAGGCCCGTTCGCTCCCGCGCCCTTGCGAGCATCCCGTAACCGGCCGTGGACCAGCGGGGACGGCATGAGGAAAGCAAATTACTCTCCTCTTGCCAGCACTCTTGCATGGCTGAATTCAAATTTCACGTGGAATTTTGACCGTTCGGAAAAACGACTTTGGATAGTCTTGCCGGGGTTCAGTGGAGAGCATCGGGCCGAAAAGTGGAATCCGGTTTTCGGACATATCAATAGTTCGGAGCGCGCGTTTTGTGGCCGTACGAAAGCGGGCGATCTGCTGCCTGGCTGTGCGGTCTCTTTCCGCGCGCCTTATGAGAAGGCGTGGCGTTTGCGCCGGTATCCGATGGCGTGGAAGAGAAGCGCGAGCACGGCGAAGACCAGCCAGCCCGGCAGGGTGAGAATGTAGATGATGGCCGGATCCCAGATGACGGGGAAGGTGTAGCGCTGGATCAGCGCCTGGCTGAGATTGAGCGTATCGGGCGAGACCGAATACCAGCTTTCACCCAGCGGGGTGATGATGAGCGCGGAAGCGGCGATGGAGCGTGTGGCGTCGATCACCGCCATCACGACGGCGACGGCCAGGGCAAACAGGGCCAGGATTCGAAAGATCAAGCGAAACATCGCTTCCCCTTGGGTGTGTTCGCGCGGTGCATTTGAAACTACCTGTCGAGACATAGGCTGCGGTGCGCGGGATGGCAATTGCGCTACGGAAAGTTGAGCGTTTGTGAACTCCGGACACAGGAAAATGCGTCAAATTGCAAATCTGTCACAGACTGGTCTTGGCATTCGCGATCAGATCGACTAGATGAGCGTCGCGCAGCTGAAAAATGCAGCGCCGTGGAGAGGTGGCCGAGTGGTTGAAGGCGCACGCCTGGAACGCGTGTATACGGGAAACCGTATCGAGGGTTCGAATCCCTCTCTCTCCGCCATATTCTTCCAGTAAAAAGCTGTTTTATCGAGATTATTTTTGTAGGGCATGTTTTATCCCTACTTTCTTTCCCATTGCAGTCCGGCTGGTGAGGTAGAGGTTCAAGGTCGAAAAAAAACGGCCCTGCGATTCTATATTGGTTTCAGGAACGATTCAGGTTCACATCCTCCGTCGCACTCACTGGGACCCTGTTCTCCTTAACCAAACTGATCAGTCGAGCTGCGACTCCTGGATGCTGGGCGAGCGTTCGCTGCTGCTGCTTCACAGATCGCCTTGAAATGTCTGTTCGGTTGCGCACGACGCAATCAGGCGTACGCAAGTACCTACCTTCGATCACAGCGGGTTTGTCTCGCCCCCACCGGGGCCACACCCCCTTTATTTCCTTTGGGTCCCATCACTTATCTACATGTGAATACGAACGAACGCTGAAGCCAATCGAACTTGGACAACAGGCGGGCAGTTGTGATCGATGCAGGCTTGACTCCCGGCAATCGAGACGACGCAATTCAATCTGCGTCATGGCGTTTCTTCAGACAGGCATTCTTGGGGTCGTAGACATACTGTGTAATCGTGCCATCCTTGATCTTCTCAACGGCGTCATCGACCACGAAAAGCGGCACAAGAAACCACTCGCGTGGTACGACCGGCTTGCCAAATCGATCATTGATCTCGATGTCGAGCCGAGCGGACGCGAAGACGCGGTGGATGACGTTTTCCAGTTTACTTCGATTGATGTTGTAGAGCTTGTACGTGGCAATTGTCTCGACGTCCGCCATCAGAAATGTCGGGTCTAGTTTGGCGTTAGCGATCCGCTGCTTCACATCTCCCCTGGTCACGCCGATCTTGTGTAGCACATCGCGGTTGGTGGCGACGCTTGGGTGGTTGGATTTGCTACGAAGAACATAGATTGTGCCGCTCGCTATATCATCGTCGTCGCTTTCACTCGCAAACAGGGGGCCAGCCGTCGGCTCCGTGATGCGCCTTCCTGTTTCGTCCTTGTAGAGCGCTCGCTGCAACGACCGGCGCAGCAGGTTGCTCTCTGTCCCGTTGGAATAAACGACGCGCAAGCGGGCGTCACTTTCCCCGTTCGGGGCACGGAAGGTTTCGCCGACCTCGGCTATATAGGCGACTTGACCGCCAAGGATGAAGAATTGTCCTTCAACAATGTCCGCTTTCAGGAAACCGGCATCCTTTACAAACTGCCGGGTGGTGCGAACACCCGAATCAAGGTCGATCCGCACTTGCTCGAACAGGGGCTTGAACTTCTCGAAATCGGGGCATGGCTCGCGGTTGGCGATCTCCTCGGCTGCGCGCTTTTCGGCGGTAGAGCGTACATGGCGCAACTCGGTAATCTCGGAAGCACCCGCAGCCCCTGCGAGCTCTGTCCAGAGAGCGTCGGCGTCCATATCCTCGGGCATCGCGGGCACGTCTTCCTCGCTGGACAAAAGCCCCTGACGGTCGAGCGGCGCTAGAAGCGAGCGGCACTCCTCCAAGCTACGAAGTCGATCCAACCGCACGGCATAGAGCCGCTCGAATATATCGCGGTCCTCGCCATGCTGCGGCTCGCGGCCATGCTCATCGGTGAACCGCTGAATTTCCTCGAACCCGGCGATGATACGCTCCTGGCGGGGAGTCCGCCCTACTTTCTTCTCCGGCTGGACGAAATCGGCCAGTTCGTCGCGCAGTCCGTCAAGGTCAAGGTCACTCATAGCGGCCCTCATCCTTAAAGCGCACGAAAGCGGCAGCACCTTCGGCCATGCGCTTTTCCCATGCGTCGGTGGAACTTATAGACGGAAGCCGTCCACGCTCCTTCTTGAACTGGACCGCGCGGACGGCAAGTTGCTTTGCTTCCTCCGGAGTAAGGCTGGTTCGCCGAGCGGAAATGGCGGCCGCAACTTGCTTCAGGCTTTCTTCGCTCATGGTCTTGGCGAGGATAGCATAGGCTTCCTGAAAGGGGTTGATCCGGTCGATCAAGTCAATATCCAGCTCGCGCACATCCATTATAAATTTGCGAACGCCGTCGATCAGCGCCGTGTTTGCGCTCGGCTCGTAGTCGGAGCCGTTGCCATCGTGGGCAATCTTCTTGGCCTGTTGTGTGATGTTGAGCGCTGCGATGGCATGCTGCCTTACGGCTTCCTGGTCACCCTCGTCTAACTCGGGATACTTTTCCTTTATGATCTTGCCCAAACGAAGCTGGGTCAGTTCCTCCGGCACAAGCTCTTCATCGAAAAGGCCGCGCTCAATGGCGGGCCTGTCCTGCACAAAGGCCGCAATAACCTCGTTCAAGTCCTTCTGGCAGATACGCTGAGCTTCCTTGCTGTTTGGCTCGACAAGGCCCTTGATCTCGATCTGGAAATGGCCACTCTCTTCGTTGAAGCCGACATTGCATTTGTCCGGTTGGTAGCCTTCTTCGCCGTAATGGAAGCCAGGCGTGGCTGTATCCGTGGCGGCGTTCTTCGGTCTGAACTCGAAGCGAGGAGCCAGCACCTGTTCCATAAGCAGGCTGGCGGCAATGGCCTTGAGCGTGTCATTAATGGCCTCGGTCACGGCTTCTTCCGAAGCATCAGGTTCGGCGATCAGGTTGGTGAAGCGGGCGCGGGTTTTGCCCGGTGCGTCGCGGGTGGCGCGGCCGATGATCTGCACGATCTCGGTCAGGCTGGAACGATAGCCGACTGTCAGGGCGTGTTCGCACCAAATCCAGTCGAAGCCTTCCTTCGCCATACCAAGCGCAATGATGATATCCACATGATCGCGATTGTTCTTCTGCGCGGGGTCTTTGAGCGCGGCGGAAACGCGATCCCGCTTGGCCGCGTCATCATCCACAAGGTCGGCGATGCGGAGGGTGCGGCCTTCCGGCGTTTTGACCAACTGGAAGCCGGTGGAGGGATCGATGCCTTGCCATTCGCCAAGCTCCTCGATGATGTGTTCGACCTCCTTGATCTTCTGCCCGGTGCTTTCCCGCGAATTGACGTTGGGGATGTGGATGATGGTTTTCTCGCTTGGGTCCAGCACCGCGAGGATATCGTCGGAATAAGCGCCGGAGTAGAAGAAATAGCCGATGTCGAGCGATTTCAGATACTCGTAGCCGTTTAGCTGCTCGTAATAGGTATAGGTGACGGTTCCATCCCTGAACTTCGCTTCATCTCGTGGATCAAGAACGGCCTCCGCATCGCCCCGGAAATAGCTACCCGTCATGGCGACGATATGGACCTTGTCGCGGGCAATGAATTGGCCCAAGTGCAGGCCCAGCTTGTTATCCGGGTTGGCGGAAACATGATGGAACTCGTCCACCGCGATCAGCCGGTTGTCGAACGCCTCCACGCCAAACCTGTCCACGGCAAAGCGGAAGGTAGCATGGGTGCAGACCAGAACGTTGTCATCGCTGTCAAGGAAGGCACCGACGCTGTTGACCTTGCCGCCATCCTCGCCGGGCGCATTGCAGAGGTTCCATTTTGGGGTCACCGTCCAGTCTGCCCAAAAGCCGAACTCGGTAAGTGGTTCATCGGCAAAGCTGGAGCCAATACTTTTCTCCGGCACGACAATGATCGCCTGTTTCAGCCCTTGGTTCGCCAGCTTGTCGAGCGCGATGAACATAAGGGCGCGGCTCTTGCCGGACGCCGGAGGCGACTTGATGAGAAGATATTGCTCACCGCGCTTCTCATAGGCGCGCTCCTGCATCGGCCTCATGCCGAGGGCGTTGGCCTTGTTGGTGCTGCCGTTGCGGGCATAGGAAACCGAAACGGAAGGAACTGTTTTCTTTTCGATGGTCACGCTGTTGCCCCCGCCTTCCGTTTCTTCGCTGGTCCCGCCGATGCGGTCATCTTGGTATAAAGATCAAACAGCTTCTCAAGCCGCTCGGTATCATTCCGGAATCGTCGTCCGATATAGATGCGCTCAAGCACCTCGTCATTGCGCTCATGCGTTTCGCGCAAATCGGCAGGCATCTTCTCAGGGTCGTAAAGGTCGGCGATAGTCGCTGGGAAATGCGCCTCGCGTGCCAACAGAATCTCCTCGGCGCAACGAGTTAGGTCCGCCTTGTTCTTATCGGTCAGGGGCGGTACCGGAAAAGTGTTCCAACCAAGCGTGTTGGAATAGGAGAAGTCGGTCCGCATCCGAACACAAACGGTTCCGATCCAAACCCAATGCAGGCGGGATGCGATCAACGCCATGTTCCAGAGTGGAGCGTCATAAAGGGCGAAGTTTCGATCACCCAAAATAATGTGACGATCAACGAGGCCAACAGGTAGAAATGGACGATTTTCGGATGATACCCTCGGGATAACTAGGGCAACCTCATCACGATTTGATCGAAACGCGAACTTATGGGGCACATCAACAGCGTCTCTCGCCCTAGGCCCTGCCGCTGGGCTGCTTCTCTTTTTTCTGACAGCTTCAAACCGTTCCGCGAATGCTTCTTGTGATTTTGCCAGTTCTAAATCGCTATCTTCAACCCACAAGCAGTATCTTTGCCGTCCATTTATTAGCTCAAAAGAGCCAGCAAATGGTCTAACAAGGTGCCTAACGTCATCTCGGATTTCACCAAATTCATCAATGGAATTAACGATCAACTGACCATCATCATCAGCCACATTGCCTGAAATAAATTCAGGGCGACCGTCGACTGGCTTCGCTAATGCTTTAACAATTACATCTGCTGCCGGAACTAAATATGCGTTAATATTTGTGGTTTTTTTTACATTGGTTTTTCCATCATCACCTATCATGTATAGCCATCGCGTGGCTCTGGCGTGGTTACTGATGCCAACAATCACCACAGTTACGCCGGCATTATGACTGGCAAGATTATTCCACTTGAAGTTGGTATGAGCAAAAGCAATCTCATTGCCGGAGCCAAAAATTAGAGGCCAAAGCGTAGGAACCTGTCGTCCCTGGCAGATAGAATTGGTCGAAACAAACGCGGATACTGTGGGTGTATAGGCACCATAGTCCGCCGCCTTCATGAACCATCCGGCGACATAGTCGAGTGACTTCCAGCTCTTAGTGCGATGTGCAAATATCGCTTGAAGATCAGCCTTCTGCTCGTCGTTCTGCCACGTTGAACCGAGATATGGTGGGTTTCCGCAGATATAGGTTTCGCCGCCCTCATTCTCGAAGTCGATCTGCGCTTGTTTTAGTGGCGTCCGAAATAGGTCGTCGCCTACCAGCTTCACGCCGGTCCCGGTTGGCGGGCAGACGCTGAGCCAGTCCAGCCGCAGAGCATTGCCGCAGGTGATCCAGTTCTGGGCGTCGAGAGGTAGGAAATCCTGCAGGGCGTCCTTCTGTCCGCGATAAAGCACATCACACTGATATTCAGCGATAATTAGCGCCAACCGGGCGATCTCAGCGGGAAAGTCGCGTAGTTCGATCCCCCGGAAGTTGGTCAGCGGAATATCCGACTTCCGCCCATCCTCGCCACGACGCTCATTGATGATAGCCTCGATGGCCCGCATTTCCTTGTAGGCAATGACGAGGAAATTGCCGCTGCCGCAGGCGGGGTCGAAAACCCGAATGCGCGCCATGCGGTTACGCAGATTGAGGAGCTTGCGGGCATTACCACCTGCTTCCCCCAGCTTCTCGCGCAAATCGTCGAGAAAGAGCGGATTCAGCACTTTCAGGATGTTGGGGACTGATGTGTAATGCATCCCCAAGGCCCCACGTTCGTCGTCGTCGGCGACTGCCTGGATCATAGAGCCGAAAATGTCCGGGTTGATCTGCTGCCAATCGAGGCCGCCAATATGAAGCAGGTAGGTCCGCGCGATCCGGCTGAACCGCGGAACGTCGAGACTACCCGAAAACAAGCCGCCGTTGACATAGGGGAATATGTCGGCCCAACGGGGTAGCGCGGCGCTCGCCCGGTCCTTGATGGGCGTGTTCATCGCACGGAATATCTCGCCGACCACTTCATGGGTGTTGGACGAATCCCGTGCGCTCATCTGGTCGATGGTGGCGGTGAACAGGCCTGTGCCGTTGAAGATGTCGGTATCCTCCGCGAAGAAACAGAAGATGAGCCGCGCCATGAAATGGTTCATGTCAGGCCTGCGGTCGACGGTGCCCCAATCCGGGTTCTCTTTCAGCAGTTCAACATAGAGCTTATTGAGGCGGCTTGTGGCGCGGATATCGAAAGAACTGTCCCGTAATTGCTTGACGGTGGTGATCCCGGCGAGCGGCAGAAAGAACCCGAAGTGGTTTGGGAAATCGGCATAGGCGCAGGCAACGGTTTCGCCGGATTCGAGGTCTTCGGCTTCGAGAGTGACCCCATCGGTAGCGAGGATGAACTTGGCCTTGGCCCGCGCCGTGGCGGGGCTGGTTCGCAGCGCAGCAAGTTTTTCCGTGACACTAGCGGCGTCGGCAGTAGCGATATGGATGTTGTTTGTCTGGAGAACGCCGCCCAGGTCGGACTTGTTGGACGCGCCGGTTCGCAACCGCTTGATGGTCGTCGCCTTGTTACCGAAGGCTTCGAGGAAGGCGAAAGGGAACTCTGCTGCATCGAATGGCTGTTCGGCAAGCGCGGATATGGCCTCTTCAATCTCAACCGCGTTCATGTGTTCTCTCATTCTCTTTGGGCAATATGCGGAAAACCTCAACCCTGCTCTTTGCTGGCTCGTCGCATGAAGTCGACCATCCCGTAGACGATCTGAGCCTTCACCCGGTTCCTTCAAGGCAATAGTGTCAGTCGACAGCGCTAGCGTGCATGGTCCATGGTTCTTATCAAGCGACTACGGGGCGCAAGTTATGTTGGCAATCCGCATTCGACAATCGGAAGCAGGCCCTTAAGGACTAGAGCCGGGGTTCCCGGCGAATCGGTTTCAGAATTCGCCATCCCATTCGGCTGATAAACCAACCGGCCGTCGCAAGCCATATCAATGCCGCAGCCATCCAGGCTAACAAATTCCAGAACTCGTCGATGATCCGGAAAACTCTTCTGCCTTTGGTCAGAACCAGAGCGCCTCTGTATCTGCCCTCATACGCGGCGGCGACTTCTTGGTATCGCTGCAAATCTTTTAGTGTGTTGGAACGTTCTACGGTTTCAATCGTGCCACGGAAGCCAACCATGTTGCTGATTTCACGTAGGTTCCGACCTGTTGCGCTCAGTTCATTGACAGCATCCTGCCGAATGATCAGGCGGGCAGTCGAGATCAGTTCATCCAGTCGCCAATCAGACGGGTTCGTGGGGTCAAGCTGACGGGCTTGATCTGAAAGCCTTTTCACTTGGTGTTTGTCTATTGTACGGGATAGCACTCGTCTTAGATCCGCAAGCAAAGCGACACTGATCTTTCCAGATTTCTTCAAGACTTTGAGAGTGGTGATGCCGATTTTAGCGGGGAGGCCGCTACCAGCTGCGAAGCTCGCGCCCGAAGCGGTTAAGCTTGCGGCTGCAATCCCGACGCTGACTATGTCGTAGTCGGGCCAAGGCTGATTTAGCAGTTCTTTCGCGTCGCCAATTGGGCTGAGATCGGCAATGGAGCTGGCCAGCAATCCCTCCAGGCATTGGACTTGATCAGTAACGAATGAGCTTCCGATGCAGCGCGCCTTTCTTTTTGCCGTTTCGCTCCAGCCGTTGGCGTCATCAAGGCGGGCTTTCAGTTTTTGCGGGATGGAAATTCCATGCTCCAATGACAATTCGTAGACGCTGGTGGCTAGCGCGATGTCGTCGTTTTCAAGCGCATTGGACATCTCCACAGCGTATTGGCCGGGCTGCACTAAGCCCACCTGATGTTTCATCCACGTAACGGGGTTGGTGCCATGATACAGCAATCGAATGCCATCCATCGCTTTTGGCAAAATGGCTATGCCAGAAGAAAAGAGGCTCGCAATCAATAGGGTGCGAACAAGCAGTTTTCCGGGTTGGCGTAAGGTTGCCGAGAAATGTCGATCACGCATATGAATATTCGCGTGGCGCATCGATTGGGATAACGCCAGTGTAACCAGTCATTTCTCCCTCCGGTGATAGGCGGATATAAGCTCGCTTGCTGCGTTTGCCGACTGCCAAAAAGACAAGAGCGCCCTCAGTGCGTTCCAAAAGGCGCAAAGGATTGCCTTCGCCATCGAGGTGTGTGGTTTCCTCTTCTCCCGTCTCGACTATGCCAAAGCGGTCCAAAAAGGCATCGTTGCGTTTCGCGACTGCGAAGCGTCTCGAACGTTTGGGGCGTTGCCAGAGCCCTGCTATCACGCCGCATATTGCGGCGGGCAACGGTCCCCAGAGAGTTGCACTGGCGGCTATAGTCTGGAAGTCGGGCGTAGCGTGATTGGCTGATTGGGATATAAGTGCAGAGCCCATAATCGCGAACACAGCTGCTATGAGAGTACCGGCACCCAGCAGCAATGCGCCGGAGAGATATCCCCATATCCTCTGAGCTATCGCTCCTCGTGGGTAACCTCGAACCAGATTGCGTCCACCAAAGAATGGAAGAGCGATAGCCGAAAACGCTACCAAGATCAGGATAATCAGACTTTGGTGTTCTTTGGTCTTCTTCCAGGCATCGCGCCCCATTCCCCAACCGAAACCCGCCACTGCACCTGCCCCAACGCCAAGTGCAATCGTGTTCAGTTTTGATGGTTTCTTCATCTCCCATCGCCCTCCGTAGCCCTTCAGGCACCATCATTCGAGAACACAATAAGATTTGCAAGGATTCGTCATTTTGTGAGAGCGCTGGACTTTGCGTTGTTTTTAACCTGCAAGCAAAAATGAAGTCGTGATCGGGGCCAAATCCCGGTTTTCTTGCGTTCTTGTGCTTTGCCGGCTCATCCGCAGATGGAGACGCATATCAGTCCTCGGTCGGTGAAACCTGTCGCGCAATTGAGATTGCTGGCAGCTTGGAAGCTTACTGGGTCGCGCCAGTTGGAGGTTTCTGCAGCAATCGTGATGCGTCTACTTCGAGCACATTCGCGAGCCGATCAACCACATCAATGCTGGCCGAATAGACGCATCTCTCCAGTGAACTGATGTAGGTGCGATCAAGGTTTGCCGCATGCGCCAGTTCCTCCTGCGATAGGCCCTTCGCCCGTCGCAGGCTTTTCAGGTTTGCGGCAAACACACCTCGAATATCCATACGCGGGAGGAGATGGCCTTGATGAGTATTCGACCACGGAGTATTCTCTACAAAATTTGCTCCCGGGTGGGGCGAAGCGCATCGATGTCCGCAAGGGAGGGGAGAATGCTGCGAGTGATCTCTGGGATAGTGCTGCTCTTCCCTTTGGCTGGATGCCAGACATTGACGCGGTACGATGACACGACCGGTCTTGGCAGAGGGCAGGCTGAATTCGACGTCGCATCGGCTCAATGTGAGATTTACGCGCGCCAGATAGCGAACAAGCAGGTGGGCAATGCGGCTGTGGCCAGTCTCGCATTGGGTGGCAACTACCTTGCTGGAGCACAGTTGGGCGCATCGCTAGGAATGCAGCGCCACTATAATCTGTGCCTACGTGCACAAGGCTGGGTTCCGCGAGCGATGAAGTGAGGAGTGTATTCCTGATAGCTGCAATGCTAGCGCTTCAGACGTTTTGGGCTCAGGCGGGTGAATGGAGCGTGCCGGGTCGCAATCCTCCAAGTCTGCTGGTTTTCGCAGGGGCGATTGTGGAAGGGGATGCCGCCAAGTTGGCGCAGATGGTTTCGGTTTTCCCTACAGTTTCAACTGTGATGCTATCAAGCCCAGGTGGAGACCTGCGCGAGGGGCTGGTGTTGGCAGACTTGATCGACCGACTTGGGCTAAACACTATCGTCATGTCGGGTTTGCATTGTGAGAGCGCTTGTGCGGTCGCGTTCATGGGCGGCAAAGAGCGCATTGCCCAGAAAGGCGCGATTGTGGGTGTCCATGCACCTTACCGTGAACGGGACAAAAGCCCCTTCGCCATGCTTGATGGGGTGGGCATGATGTCGCGGAGCGTCGCCAACATCGAAATTCGAAAGTACCTCGCGGAATTTGCACGGAAGAAGGGCATCTCCAGCATTGTGGTCGACTGGATGTTCGTCTCCTCGCAACCGGCATTCACCAAGAAAATTACTGCAAGTGATGGTTTGAGAATGCGATATTCTACGCGCGTCGTTGAATGAATTGGGGGAGGAAGCCCTGATGAGAATTCGCATTCATGAGCCGGGAACACGTACTTCGGATGCTAGAATGGCAGAATATCTTGCTGACCGAGCACCTAGAGCATTTCGATATGCGCAGAATGTCCTTCTGGCTGCTCAAAAATATCGGAATCGCTCAGGGGGAATTTTCTCTTCAGACCATTCTCGATTTCGCCGCTTGGAAAAGGCCGTCGGTCAATTGCATGGCGCGCTAATTCAGGAAGACTATTTCTCTGTAAATGCTGAATTTTCTGAAAGCGAACGGGATGTCGCACTGGTCATAGACTTCCTGAGTGCGTTTTCAGACGCGTTCCCAAATTGGCAAGAGGAATACCAGCTTCTCAACCAGTTGCTCTTGGGGGACGAGGAATGATGAAGTCGTATCACGTCATCTTCGCGGCTTGCGCATTGTTGAGCGGCAGCCTTTCGGCGAAGGCAGACTACGTCGTCACGTCTGGCACCGAAGGGAGTTTCTGTCGTGGTTTTGGAATTGAGAGATGTGAATTCAGGCGCATAGATGCGACCGTCAAAGACGGTGGGCTATTTAACCTCCCGGACACATATGGTGAGGTTGATGAGTATCGCGGTGGCCGCTGTTGGATCGAAATTCATGATGGTTGGGCCAATTGGCTTCTGGGAGACAGGCCAGTCTTCTTGCAGTACCGATCAGGCCCCCGCCACCTTCGGACAAGCTACGAAACTCTGGAGACGCCGGATTACGTAACGTTCATGTGTCGTCGTCGTCCGTAGACACAAGAGTTCCCGAGGAGATGCGGCAAGTGACCAAACCGCCAGCTTACATCAACGACCCGGATGCCATTGTGTACGCTGCATATGATGGTGAGTATGACCTAGTCCGCTCCCTGCTCGAAAGGGGCGACGATGTCAATGTAAAGACGGAACTCGGCGAAAGCGCGCTGTTGGCTGCCACCACAAGTGGGTATCTTGGCATAGTGGAAGTGCTGTTGGAGAATGGCGCGGATGTGAATGCTGAAGATGTCGACGGGACCACGGCAATGGATGTCGCGGCCTCACGCAACTATGACGATTTCTGTGTCCTTCTTCGGAAGTATGGTGCTGAGGAAAGGTATAGAGCAACACTGCAGATTCCGGGCGGTGGCAGTCCAACCTCGAAGCAGTATAGGGTTGATGAGGATTATCTTGATGACCGCATGTTCGTGCTGGAAGTACGGCACTCGCTGTCAGGGTCGGCGATTAAAGCGGAACATCAAGAGACATGGTCGGTCATCACGTGCCGGAATGTACGAGGTTATCCGCCTTTCCGGATCGATCCATTCAATACGCAAGCGGAAGCCGTGCGCTATCTGAGAAAGGTTGCGCCTCAGTCGCCCCGTGTAAGTTTGAATGGAAGTGCGCCATTTCCAGTGCCTTCGTGGTCGGAGTTTCAGAACTGGCTGGAAGAAAACGGGCTGCAACGTATGCCGTATTGAGATGTGCTCGGGTATAGTATCGCAGATATTTGCGAGGATATTCTGATGGAAGACTGCGAAGCCAGTTCTCGACAAAAGGAATGGCTATTTGGTTCTGACTGGCCCGGGGAACGTTGTGGTGCCAGAACGCGCCAAGGGACGCCTTGTCAGAAACCGGCTTTGTCCGGGAAGAAGCGGTGTCAGCTTCACGGTGGGCGGGCCGGTGCGCCATCCGGCGAGAAAAACGGCAACTTCAAATCTGGGCGATATACGAAGGAAGCCCTTCAAGCGCACAAAGATGCTATGGCCCGCCTGAAAGCGCTCGCTCGACTCGCTAAGAGTATCGGTATGCTTCGGTAGCGCGGTTGCTGGCCGGGAAGTGACCACTTCATCGGAGGGTGATTATGAGGGATGTTCCCAAACCCAGCACGACACAAGGTCGTGCCTTCGGAATATATCATGAGACAGTTGCCATAAGATGGACGAGGTCGCTGGTGGAAAAATACTCAGCCGACTTTGAGGAGATTGCCGAGAAAGTCCGTTGGAGAATTGCAGATGAAGGCGGAGGTTTTCTGGCCTCAAGCTCTATTGAGCACCTTGGGGATGAAATAGGATTCTGGGCCAATCCGCACGAAGCCAGTGGTTGTCATCTCGTCAATGCATTCCTGAAGATTCCCGGAGTGCTTCATCCAGTGCCTGCTTCCGCTGATATGTTGAAAAACGAAGGGTGGGATTTGCTCATTGAAGGCGACGAGTTGCCAGAATCGCAGCGCGAACTCGCGGTGCCCGACTATGAGAGCATTGATAGTTGGACAATCGATATTCCAGAACCCGATGATGTACGTACATTCGTTGCCAACACAAAAAATGTGAAAGAATAACTCTCAGTCTATGGATGGGGTGTTTTTGCGAATTCCAATGTTCAATGTCAGTCGATCTGACATTGAGAGAATTTTTATCAATCCCATGAATGGTAATAGAAGAAAGATTTTTTGGGAATTGTACGTTGGGTAGAACATGGCCGGTCGCCCACACAAACAATCCGGCCATGGGATAATATATAAGATAGTACCCCTTTTGCTACTTGCTTTTTGTATGAATGGGCACTGGTTGTTGTTGCTTTTTTGCAGGAATGGGAACCGGTGCAGTGGCCTTTTGATGACTGGGCGGCTGTTTTTGGTTAGGATTCGGTTGCTGTAATCGAGCAACCGCCGCATTGGCACTTTGCTGAGTGACCTTCTTCCACTCGTCTGTGACGCGTCCATCCGGTGAGGGCAAATAGGTCAAGTGATATGCATTCGGTTCTCGCAGTTGCCCACCTATGCGTCCGGTAGGGCGAATGACTTTGAGCAGGCCCAGTTTTTCGCCTAGGGCTAGGGCCGGGTTGATTGCTCGGCGAGAGACGCCAGCATCCACGAACTGACCATATGAAACATAGAGCTGGCCGTTTCTCTGTCCGGCGTGACGCATGTGCTCAATTGCAAGTCGTTCAAGAATCCGCATCAGGGGGATTGTTCTCGCTTCCCATGCAGGGCTTACCATCAGTTCCAGCCGGAGCTGGATAAACGGGGCCTGAATTCGCCCGGGTTTCTTGCTCATTGGTTGCTTTCTTTCTCAGGGGAAAGGGCCCGCAACGAAGGCAAAAATGCAGGCCCATCGCTTGGTTCATTGGTGCGCGCCCGCCGCATTTGGGGCAAGGCTTCCCTTGGGTTGGAATTCTGGTGCGGCGCTGCGGATAGCGTGAATCACCCACTAAGGATTGGTGGCTCGGCTCGAGACAACGGTGATACGTGAACGCAAAACGTACCTCCCGTAAGTGCCGGGAAACTCTCCGCCGTGCCTTTCCCGCAAGGTTTCTATGTGTACGCCCTTGCTCCTCAAGAGGCGCACGTACTCGCTCAAGCGCGTGCCGGGAAACGCTGCTGTGATTATCCCAGATTCGCCTGCGCTCAAAAGTTTCTGAAGCGCCCAAGCCACGCGGCCAGTGACGGTGTGAATTGTACCACTGGTATCGATCTGAAAAGAGACTCTACGGCACGTCCTCATGTCCCGCCTCCCAGATGTTCTGGCAGGCGCAGGAGCGCCTCACGCGTGCTGATGTGAATTTCGACCTTGAGGGTACGGACGAAAGCGATGAGTCCCGTCCGGGTGCGGAAGTACTTCAGATTGTCCCACCGCGCTGTGCCGTGCCTGAGTCCGGCGCGCTTTTGCACAATCCACTGGAGCTTCTTGGGGCATTCGATGACCCGCAGCTTGTCGCCAATGGGCAGGACAAAACGCGCGTCATTCCTACGATTTCGCGTGTTGGCGTTCGAACGGCGCGCCGGGGGCGTATATTTCTTGGGGCGCGGCATCATTTCGCCCTCCCGCTGCGCCATTTCTGGGTAGGCAGCGCCCGAACGAAGGATTCAAGCTCTTCCCTCAGGATGACGGTGCGCTTCCCGATTTTGCGGCGCGTAAGCGTACCGGCACTGAGAAGCTTGTAGATGTGGCTGCGAGAAATGCCTGCTGCTGAGGCGGCTTCAGGGATAGTAAGCGCGATTTTGAAAGCAGGCTGGGTGTCGTTGAAGTGTGACATTTGACCATCCATGGTTGTTGCGGATGGTCACCCATTATTCACATGGATTCGCGGGATTCACCTCGATTATTTCGGCTATTTCCCGAGGCCGTCGAGCGTGTCAATGCCAGTTAATGCTTTTACGCGTTGCATCACCTTGAGATAAAATCGAACGGATTCCTCGACGCTTGTTTTTCCCATATGGAATTCAGACATGAGTGTAAGAATCGCCTCATCCCACGTTTGCGCCTTTTTTAGTTCAACGTAACTTTCTCCGATATGTAGCCATCTGCGGGGGCGTGCTATGGGCTTCCGACCCCGGACGCCGGTTTGCGTCTCCATGAAATACAAAGCGGCCCCGATGCGTTGCAGTCCGGGAGATGCTGTTCCTTCAGTCAGTCGTGTCATCACAAGTTCAATAATCTGTGCTCTTTCGCCGCTTAAAAGGAGGTCTTTCGTATAGAAGGCTTCTAGGACATCAGGGTCCCCCTTCACTGTTAGAGCGAGTTTGGCGAACTCTTGGGCAGTTTGCTCAATTACGTCATTATCTAGCTTGGTCATGATCGGCTCACGAAGGCGGTGGCCTGTGCGCTGTCGTTGGGTGTAGGTAATCTGACCAAGCTTGCATCAGCTCCCTTCGTTTCGCCAGTGCTGTGGCTCGTCGATATGCCTGTTCGGTAGCATCGCCAACGCGGTGAGCGAGTGCAGTTTCTGCGATTTCGCGGGGAAACGGTGTTTCATCCCCTGCCCAGTCGCGGAATGATGACCTGAAGCCATGCACCGTGAAGGCGTTCATCTTCATCCTGCGCATCAGCATTTCCATGGCTGAGGAAGACAGCGGACGATTTGGCCGGTGTCCGGGAAAGACGAAGTCTGAGATTCGTGTTTCGTAAAGTTCGTTGAGGATTGCAAGCGCTGATGTCGAAAGTGGAACGCGATGCTCTTTCGCTGTTTTCATTCGTTTCGCAGGAATCGTCCAGATTCCGGCGTCGAGGTCGATTTCCGACCACTGGGCACCGTAGACTTCACCTGAGCGTGCTGCCGTGAGAATTAGAAGCTCCAAAGCCCGTGCCGCCATCGCCTCCGATTGACGAAGCCGTTGCATGAACTGCGGAACATCCACATATGGCATCGCGGCGTGGTGGCCGCGTGAGAGTTTTTGGCGGGGAGGTAGGATGTTTTTGAGATGACCGCGCCAAAGGGCGGGGTTCTCACCGGTTCGCCAGCCCTTGGCTTTCGCATAATCAAGAACTCGTTCCATTCGGCCTCGCAGGCGAGAGGCTGTTTCTGGTTTTGTTTCCCAAATCGGCTTCAAGACTCTGAGAACCTCATCAGTCCCGATGTTTGAGACCCGAATGTTGGCTATCGGCTTACAGTACTTTTTCAGAGTCATACGCCATTGTGCTTTGTGCTTGTCGTTGCGCCATGATTTTTCCAGCGAAGTCACTAGCTCATCTGCGCACTCTTCAAATGTGGGTTCGGTCTGTCGGGCTTTGACGGCTATCGGATCGCGTCCTTCGGCCACGTTCGTGCGGCATTGTTCCGCCATTTGTCGGGCCCGTGCCAATGAGACGACCGGGTAGGCACCCAAACCCATTTCCCTGCGTCTCTTGTTGCGTGTCCACATGTACACCCAGGACTTTGTGCCTGCTGGTGATACGTAGAGATAGAGACCGCCGCCGTCGCTGTGACGTCCGGCCTTGAGGTTGTTCGACTTTGCTCTTGCGTCGCTAAGTTTGTGGAGTGTCCTTGCCATTCATCCCTACTTTCTTCCCCATTTCATAGTGGGGATGCGTGTGGACGATTATGAATGATGGTGATCGGGCAATGCAACTGAGCCCTTGAAATTCATGGTGTCGAAAGACAATGTTGGATAATCGAGCACAGAGGTATTGCGGACTCTCTCTCCGCCATATTCAGCTGATAACTCTTGAATGTCGGTAATTGCTTCCGCCGACCTTGTTGTCGCCCGAAGCTGCCATTCGCTACAGATCCAAGTTGATCTCCCTCAGTCGCAGGTTGCCGCACTGTTCTTTACATACATGTCAATCACCTCCCAGAAGTGGCCGCGAATATGGCCTCTCACAACATCAAGATGCTGCGCGCGGCTATAGCTTGAGCCCGGTTTGCGATACGGAATGAGCGTTATGTCTTCGTTGTAGATGTTGTTTTCGATCAACCTCTGGGCCTTGCGGAACCGACCGATCAGTTGTTTCAGACTTTGACCTTTGCGGTCCAGAACGCCCTGACGGTTGACCTCACGCAGTGTTCCGCGAGGCGGTCGCGGGGGTTGGCCCTGTGCAATAAGGCTCAGATTGAGCGCAAAACTCTCATGCCAGGCCACCATATGGGCCAGCATGTCGAGAGCGTTCCAGCGGTGATTGATCATAATGTCGGTGTCGAATTCGGGCACCTGATAGAGCCGGATGAAATTTTCGACTTCCCACCGCTCGGCAGCCAGAAGCTTGTCGATGACTTCCTTGTCGCTCATGGATAGTCTCCAGCTGAAATTTCCCGACTGTCGCATTCGCGGGCAAGACGGGAAAGTCCGCCTTGCTAGACCGGGAAATTCAAGCAGCATTCCCGGCTATCGTTGCGCGGCTTCACTCAACTGCGTGAGGTGTCCGGCGAGATCGGTGGCTTCGCCGCCGGCGTTGATGGTGTCGAAATAGTCGTGCCAGCCCGATTGCGCGATGCCGGATATGAGCGCATCGAGCGCCGCATCGTCGGGGCAGCGCCAAATGGCGAAGAATGTCTGTGGTGCGGCGTGCCGTTTGGTCTGATCGACCTTGCCGAGTGCAAGAGCCTCCACGCCGAGGGCGGACAGGGCCGGAACGGCCGAGCCGATGCCGGCGAAGAATTGCTGGCGTTCGCTCTCGGAAAGGTCGAGCCAGGCGGGTTTCGGGGTGTAGAGTTCGGCGAGATAGTGCGCCATGGTTCACTTCCGGTTCAACGTTGGAGATCGGGTTTGATAGAGCGAAGGGCGCGCTTGCAGATGCGGGCTGTCGCAGGTGTCGGGCTTTCGGCGGACCACCGGGCGCACAGAGCCTGAACCCAGTCCGGCCGGTCTTTTCCGGCGTCGTTCAGCCAGTTGCCAACCGAGTCCTGCACATAGCCGGAAGGGTCCGCTCGAAGCGGTTCGAGGACCGGAAGCCCAAGCTGTGGCTGTGTCTTCAGCGCGCCGATATGCGTGCACCACACGCCGCGCGGGCGGATAGCCTCCGAGGCAAAGCGCCGGACGCGCTCCGACGGATCTGCGCTCCACGCGGCCAGCATCGCGATGGCGCTTTCGAGTTCGGCGGCGAGATGCGGGCGGACGGCCATCCACGACCATTCCCGCACGCCGAAATGCCGGTCGTCGGCATAGGGCCGTATCGCCGCAAGCCTGTCGTGAAGGGGCATTTGGGCCGCGCCGACCATGAAGCAGGCCCAGCCGCGCGCGGTGTCCGAAGGGTGCTGCCCAAGCCGGTCCAATACGGTGTCGCCAAGCTCCTGCCGGATCAATTGCGCGGCAAGCGCCATGCGTCTTGATATGCCTTGCGCTGCGCCCTGTTTCAGTTCGGCCAGGGCGTCCGCGCCGATTTCCGGCAGGACATTGCCCATGAGCACGGCAAAATCGACGGCGAGACACTCGGTGAGCGTCGCGGCTTCAACCTCTCCGGCATTGAGGCGGGCGAGGCGATCCGGGCTTATATCCCTGACGCCGCGCCCTGCGGGCTTGGCCGCGCTCATGCGCGCGCATCCTTTTGCCGGCCTGCGTGTGGCCTGCCGGCTTCCAGGTTTTGCCAGATGCGTTGCAGGAGCATGTTCAGCGTTTTGCGCTCGTCGTCGGCGAAGCCTTCAAACAGGGAGGCGACCCATTCGGTGTGTTCGTTGAACAGGTCACGCGCCATTTTTTGTCCTGCTTCGGTCAGGATAACGGCGACCTTCCGCCGGTCATCAAGGCCGCCGCGGCGGGCGATGAAGCCGTCGCGTTCGAGGCCATCGAGAAGTCCGGTGATCGTTGCGCGGGTCACGCCCGCACGTTCCGCCAGCTCATGCGGCGAAAGCCCCCCGGGCTTGTCGTGCAGGAGAAAAAGCAGGACGAACTTGCTTTCGGAAAGCCGGTGCGGCGCGAGCCGGGCGGCGCAGTCGCGATCAATCGCGCCGGCCAGTGTCAGCAGCTCGAAACATGCGCGGATGTTGTGCGTGGGGGCGGTGGCGCGGCGCTCGGCTTCGTTCAGCAGCGCCAGGTGTTTCTGTTCAAGCATCTCATTCATATGGTGGCATATAATATGGTGCCTAATTATAGTCAATAATCTTTGGGCGGTGGCGTTTGCGTGGATTTCGGTTTCATGGTCTTCGGTGGGGCATCCACCAATTCCTGCTCTCTCCATCCGGCCCGCAACCAGAGGCTTGTCGTGATCGCCGGGCTCTGTCATTAAGGTTGTGTTTCCGCGCGGTTATCCGGGATGCAGGCCATGGGTTTTCTCAAGACGCTTGAAAAGAGCGCCCGGAATTTTCGGGACGAACGCATCATCAAGCCGCTCATTCGTTCGCGGTATTTTCAGCGGCATCTTTATGAAGAAGCGGGCGCGCTGATCGTCGAGCTCGATGATCACCGATGTGCGGTCAGCATTCGCGATCAGTGCATCGGAAAAGCCATTCGGCAGGAGAAGGGCTGGTTTCGGGAAGAAACCATGGCGGTTTTCGAGGCGGCGGCGCGGCGCGGGATCTTTGTCGATGTCGGTGCGAATATCGGAACCCAGACGATCTATGCGCTCAAGTTCGGCGGCTTCGAACGGGCGATCTGCTTTGAGCCGCACCCGGAACATCTGTGGATCCTCAAGGCCAACATGGCCATCAACGATCTGACCGACCGGGTGACGATCATGGAAGCGGCGGCCGGCAGGGAGCCCGGTGAGGCCCGGCTTTTTCTCAACACGCTCAACACCGGTGCGAGCAGCCTTCTGCACGATGGCGGCAGCGGCGTTGCCGTCGATGTGCCTGTCGTGCGCATCGAGGACGTGATGGCCGATCTGGGCGTGTCGCCGGACGAGATCGGACTGGTCTGGATGGATGTGGAAGGCTTCGAGGGGGACGCCATTGCCGGATGGCCCTCCATGGCGGGGTTGCCCTTCTGCGTAGAATATTCGCCGGCTATCAACCGCCTTTCAAATGACGTTTTTGCGTGCTGGAAGGAGTGGGCCGTCGTTCATAAGGACGGCGTTATTTGGAACTCAATGCCCGAGTTCGATATTTCGAAATTTGATCGGCAAGTGGACTTTCTTTTCAGATAGGAAACGGAAGCCTTGCCCGTTCTGAGGCAAGGTTTTGAACGCTTTCTATTTTGTCGTCGATGAGGGGATGTGCTGCATTGCCAGCGCGCAGGCCCTGCATATTGCGCGCAGCTGGGGCTGCGATGTGCATGTCTTTGTCGAAAGGCGTGATCCCGCAGCCGCCGTACGGCAGGTCGAGCATGAAGGGCGTATTCACTATCATTTCGACGCGTTGATGCCCTGTCTTCCGGAAGGGCTGCCGAGCAGCCGCAGCTGGCCGCATATCGTTTATCTCCGGCTGTTTGCTCCGGCGCGCCTGCAGCAATATAGCCGGCTGATCTATCTCGATGCCGATGTCCTGAGCATGAAGCCCGATCACGCGCTCTGGGACGTGGCTTTGCCGTCCGGTCTTGCCGCCGTGGAAGATTACGGAACGCTTTTCGAGCTGCCGCCAACGGCCGAAAATCTGTGCCGGGAGGGTTGGCTGGAGACGCTGGGCATTTCATCCGGTCGTGGCTTCAACTCGGGCGTTCTGGTTATCGACCCGCAGCGCTGGCGGGAGCATGACTTTGCCGGCAGGCTTGTCGAATATTTTGAAAAATATCCGCAGGCCGAGCGTTTCGATCAGGATTTTCTTGCCTGGCTCTTCGATGGCGCATGGACGGAGCTGAGCCCGCGTTTCAATTTTCAGGCGTCGGTGCTCGGTTTCGGCATGTTTGCGGCCATTGATCCGGTGTTCGTGCATTTCTGTCAGTATGAAAAGCCCTGGTTCGACCGCCGGGGCGACGCCGCGACCAATATCGATGAAGCCATCATCGATGTGTACGATGCGCTTCTGGAAGATGCCGGCTGCGACGCCGCAGCGCTGGCGCGCCCGCTCACACTGACGGGGCCGCAGCGCTTCAAATTCTGGTTGCGCAGAAAGATGGCGGCGCACGGTTTTCCCTCACGCAAGGAGCGGCGCGTGGGGCGCGAAAGGCAGCGCCGCATCGGTGTGTTCGCCGACTATGTTTCCGCGCGCCTTTCCGAAGGGCGCTTCGCCGACATGGCGGCCAAGGCGCTGCCCGATATCCGCGACGAGACCTATTTCGACGGCCGCTTCTTCAGGACGCGCCTCGACAGGGATGCGCTGCTTGCAGTGCGCGTCGGTTCTTGAGGAAGTGTCGAACCATCTAGCGTTTCAGGTTCGCGAGAATGTCCATGAGTTCGGAGCCTGTCTGGAAGACCTTAGAGTTTGCAGTATAGCTGCGCTGCGCCTCAATCATGGAC
This sequence comes from Nitratireductor sp. GZWM139, assembly GCF_030068685.1. NCBI lineage: Bacteria > Pseudomonadati > Pseudomonadota > Alphaproteobacteria > Hyphomicrobiales > Phyllobacteriaceae > Nitratireductor > Nitratireductor sp. GZWM139. The sequence continues at coordinate 129,610 of NZ_JAMQML010000006.1, forward strand.
GTCAATTCTTCGGCCAGGTCGACATTCGAGTTTTCAAGTGCGCCAGAAACCACTTCGCCATATCCGCCGGCTCCCGCAAAGCCGAGACGTACGTCGCCGGAATCCGCACTGGGGCGGAAGATGTTGCCTGAATGAACGGACATCTGGTCAGGGCTCTGAACGGTGGCCAGCGCAAGCCGGTAAAGAGGCACAAGGCCGTTCTCGCCATAGTCGGCGTAGAGAATGCCGTCATCCGAGATCGTGTAATCGCTGGCCGTGGCGGGGCTCGTTCCATTGGCGCTCATGTCATGCACGGTGAATGGGGCGGCCAGCCGCGTCATGCTGGTCATGTCGAGTGTAAGTTCAGCCCCGTTCGGAACCGGTACGGTCAACAGGCCACCATCAATCAACTGCCCGGAGTTTGCATCGAACTCGACCAGGCCGGTCGCCAGAGGCGCGCTGCCGGGCGCGCCATAAGGGAAGCTACCATGCGCAGATGCATCGGCCCGGTTGAAGACGGTGACTTCCCAGTGATTATCGGGGCCCTTGGTCAGATAAACGTCGAGAAGCACTTCGCCGCCGAGATTGTCGTAAGCAACAAACGATGTCTTGTTGGTGAAAGCGCTGTTGGGGGCGTTGTTGGCGGGCGTCAGGCCGGCAATGTAGGGCTCAAGAACCGGCGTGAATGGCGAGAGGTTGAGGTTTACCGCTATGGAGCCGAGCTCGTCGTCCCAGTCTGGATGGCTGTCGTCCAGAGAGACCATGTCCGTGTAATCAATGACGAACGTGTCACCGCCACCGAGCGGAATGCTGGCGGGCGAGCCCGAGACAAGTGCGCCGGTGACGGGGTCGAACTCCAGCGTCGTCGTGGCAAGCGGCGGATCGCCGGCTGTGCCGTAAGGAAAGCCAAGCGGGCCTGCCAGAGCACTGTCGAAGAAGCTGGCTTCCCATGTATCGGGGCCGACCTTGGTGTAGTAGGCATCGATGTTTACGGGGGCGCCAAGTCCTGTGTAGCCGGACATTTGCTGGCGTATATGGAAGATACTTGCAGGGTCGTTGTCGGATGGTCGTTGGTCGCCCGGGGCGACTGCCGGAGTATTGGACGCCAGGTTCATGTGCGGGCGATAACCTGGCGCTCCCGCAGGTGCTGCGTTCTGTGTGACGCCGGACAGGTCGATGCCGAGTGGTTCGCCGCCGGGATAGAGCGTGACCAGCGGATTGCCGCCGGTGATTGCGCCGGTCGTCGGGTCCATCGTCAATGTCGTGGTTGCAGTCAGGCCTGGTGTTGGAAGCGGATAGGGAAAGCCTGCGGGTGATGACTGGTCCCTGGCGAAGACGGTGACTTCCCAGGTGTTGTCCGCGACTTTGGTATAGTAGACGTCGCCGGCCAGACCTCCCAGCGGTCCGCCATGGGCAAAACTCGTCCGGTACGAATAGGCGGTGTATGGTCCGTTTTCCGACGGCGGTGTTCCGGAAACCGCTGTTCCGTTGGTCTGGGCTTCAGCCGGAACATTGAGATCGAACCTTGCATAGGTGGATGGTGCGCTCATGAGCTCGTCCTGCCGTAATGAAACCGGGACGAGGCCTGCGTAACCGTTGGCGGTGGGGGTTGGAACGCCATTAGCGTAGTCATAGCCCATAAGCCTGTAACCGGCGGCGTTCACGAGGTAGCCGTTGCTATCGGGAACGAAAGCGCCCGCGCGTGTTAGGCTTGGCGCGCCATTCTTGTCGGAAACAACGAAGAAGCCGTTCCCGCTGATCGCGAGATCTGTGGCCGAGGTGGTGTAGCTCAGCACGCCTTCAGAGGAGATCGCATATCTGACGGATGAGGAAACGCCGCCTGAAGTGTAACCGGTTCCAGTGTTGGGCATCACCATTGATGAAAACTCGGTGCTGGCGCGTTTGTAGCCACTAGTTCCAGAGTTTGCGATGTTGTCAGCAACAGTTCCAAGGCGCGTTGATTGTGCGCTCATACCGGAGACTGCTGTTCGCATCGTTCCATAAAGGCTCATGGCAACCCTCATTTATATAAAATCAAGATGAGGAGTAGGGGCGTTAGCTTGCGCGAGGCTTTACTCTTGTTTTTCAGTAAAAAGTATTCAAATCCAATTTCTTGATTAAATTAAATGTATTTAGTCGGTTTTTTGTTTTTGCTTGGTGCGTGTGAACTAGTATCCAGACGGAGAGAAGGTGTTCAGAGAACGCTCCTCTCTCTGGTGCCAGGACCTAGGGTCCTCTCCCTAGCCACGCCCCCTGTAGGGCGGGACGCCCTGATCGGGGATCCACACGCCCTTTGGCGGTTCTCCGGTCTGGTAGAACACGTCGATGGGCATGCCGCCGCGCGGATACCAGTAGCCGCCGATGCGCAGCCAGTGGGGTTCCAGAAGGTCGCAGAGGCGGCGGCCTATGGAGACGGTGCAGTCTTCGTGAAACGCGCCGTGATTGCGAAACGCGCCGAGATAAAGCTTTAGCGATTTGCTCTCCACCAGCCAGCCGGCCGGCACGTAGTCGATTACCAGATGGGCGAAGTCGGGCTGGCCCGTGAGCGGGCAGAGCGAGGTGAATTCCGGCGCGGTGAAGCGCACGGCGTAGCGCACATCCTCCTGCGGGTTGGGCACACGTTCGAGCACGGCTTCTTCGGGGGATGCGGGCAGTTCGGTCTTGCCGCCGAGAAGGGTCAGATTGTCGTAAATGGTCTTGTCGGTCATTGCGGTCGCTTCCTTTCAGACGCCGCGCCGGTTGCCCCACAGGAGCACGTGAAGCTGCGGCAGGATGTGGGGGGAGAACCAGCGGTCGGCAACGGTGCGGTCCACCAGCCAGCGCATGCGCTCCAGAACGCCTTCCATGTCGATGGAGGCGTCCTCGGTCTCGGTCTTGGTTTCTGGCGGCGGCGGGGTGTGGTTGCAGGGCTGGAGGTAGAGGGGCAGGGCGGGGTAGCGGTCCGCCACATGCCGCGCCCAGCGATAATCGGCCTCGTCGAAGATGACGATCTTCATCGCCATGGGCGCATCGCCGGCGGCGGCGATGCAGGCGTCGAAACGCTCCCAGTTCACCGTCTCGCCGGAGGAGGGCGGCTTGGGGCTCAGAACCAGCATGTCGAGCTTTGCGAACCAGTCACGGGCGATGGAGCCCTGTGTTTCGAGCGCGAAGCGATAGCCCTCGGCGCGGCCCGTATCGATCAGCCGTTCGAAGGGCTGGATCGCCGGGTTGCCGCCGGACAGTGAAACCATGACGGGCGTGCCGCCGGAGAGGTCCCTTATGCGGTCCATTACATCCTGGCTCTGCATCGGCAGCCAGTCGTGGCGATAGGTGTTGTCGACGGCGTGGAGGCTGTCGCACCAGCGGCAGCGATAGTCGCAGCCGCCGGCGCGGACGAACACGGTCGGCATGCCGATCAATGCGCCTTCGCCCTGGATCGTGGGGCCGAAAATCTCGGCAATGCGCAGCGTGCTCATGGGCGGTATTCCGCCCAGGTCTTGGGCGTCTCGCTCACGCGCACCGCCGTCACCTCGCTCCAGCGCGTCCGGCACCAGTCGAAAAGCGCCTTGGCCAGAAACTCGGCGGTGACGCCGTCATGGCCGAACACCTCGTTCAGGTGCCGGTGGTCGAGCGTGTCGTCGATATGGTCTTTAAGGGGCTTGAGCTCGCGGTAGTCGCGGACGAAGCCGTGATTGTCGAGCCGCTCGCCGGCCAGTTCCACCACCACGATGTAATTGTGCCCGTGCAGCCGCGCGCAGGGGTGGTCGTCGGGCAGGTTCGTCAGGCGGTGCGAGGCGGAGAAATGAAACTCCTTGCTGACCCTATACATGGTCTGCCTCCCCGGTGGGCTGTCGTGGGGTGGCCTGTTGTGCGGTGGCCTGTCGTGCGGTGGTCTGCCGGCCGGTGGCGGCAAGCCAGAAGTCCGGATCGTCATAGAGGGTGGGGTCTGGAACGCCGGCCTCGTGGAAGGCCTCGCGCCGCTCCACGCAGGTGCCGCAGCGCCCGCAATGGTTTTCGCCGCCCTTGTAGCAGGACCAGGTTTCGGCAAACGGCGTTTCGACGCGCGCGCCCTCGCGCACGATGTCGCCCTTGGTGCCGTTCACGAAGGGCGTGTAGAGGCTGACCGCGCCTATGCCTTCGAGCGCAGCGTCCTGCATGGCCTGAAACGCATCGATGAAGCCCGGCCGGCAATCGGGATAGATGAAGTGATCGCCGCCATGAACGGCTGCGGCCACGGCATCGGCCCCGCGCGCTGCGGCAATGCCGAAGGCGATGGTGAGCATGATGGCGTTTCGGTTGGGCACCACCGTCACGCGCATGGTCTCCTCGGCATAGTGACCATCCGGCACGTCGATGGCGTCGGTGAGGGCGGAGCCCGCCAGATGCCGGCCGATGGCGGAAATGTCGAGAAGGTCGTGGGGGACGCCGAGCCGGGCGGCTGCCTTTGCCGCGAAATCCAGCTCCTTGCGATGTCTCTGGCCGTAATCGAAGGAGATCAGGCCAATAAGGTGTTGTTCCCGCGCCACCTTGTGGGCAAGGGAAACGGAATCGAGTCCGCCTGAGCAGACGACGAGCGTTTTCATGATCGGGTTCCTTGTTTTAATGACCGGGTAGGCTGCGACCGGTGCCGGAACTCTCCGGCGGCTGGAGGCGTATCAGACCTTCAGCCCAAAGAAAAGCGGCGATCGGTTTCCCGACCGCCGCCTGGTTTTGTGAGCCTCTATCCGCGCAGCTGCGCGGTGCGCGGCAGGTCGGAGAGGATCTCCGCACCGTCGGCGCGCATGATGACGATCTCCTCCAGCCGCAGGCCGAACTTGCCGGGCAGATAGATGCCGGGCTCGATGGAGAACACCATGCCTTCGTCCAGAACCGTCTCTGAGGTGGCGGTCATGTAGGGCGGCTCGTGAATGTCGATGCCGAGCCCGTGGCCGGTGCGGTGGGGGAAAAAATCGCCATAACCGGCCTCGGTGATCACGTCGCGCGCGGCCTTGTCGATGGTCTTTGCGGTGACGCCGGGCTTTGCAGCGGCAAGAGCCGCGGCAACCGCCTGCTCGACGATGGCGTAAACCTTCTCAAACTCCGCATCGGGCTTTCCGTAGTAGCCGACGCGCGTCATGTCGGAGGGGTAGCCGTCCAGCCGGCCGCCGGTGTCGATGAGAACCGCGTCGCCTTCCTTCAGCTTCGTGTCGCCGGTGTGGTGATGCGGGAATGCGCCATTGCCGGCAAAGCAGACGCTGGTGAACACCGGCACCGCACCCGCGGCCTTGTAGACGTCGCGGATGGCTGCGGAAATTTCCAGCTCGGTGACGCCGGGCTTCAGCGCATCGAAACCGGCCATGGCGGCCTTGTCGTTGAGCACCGCGCTCGCCTTCAGGCGCTTGTACTCGTCTTCGTCCTTGCGGGCGCGCAGGTGGCCGACCGTGTCGTCGGTGAAGCGGCGCTTCGCGCCCGGCAGCGCGTCGAGCAGGAGCAGCGCGAAATCGGCGCGCATCGTCTCGTCGATCACCACGCTCGGGGTCTCCGGCAGGTTCGATGCCTTGAGAAGCCCGGCAAGAGCGGCGTCCGGGCCGTCATCGTCGCGCCAGGGGAAGAAGGGCAGGTCGGTCTTCTGGCGCGAGCTGTCGACATTGAGCGCGGGCATCAGGAAGCCGGCATGATCCTTCGAGATCAGAAGCATGACGGGGCGTTCGTCGCCGTGCGGGTCGAGGCCGGCAAGGTAGACCATGTGGCTGGACGGGCCGATGGCCACCAGGTCGGTGCCGGTTTCGCTCATGCGCTGGCGCAGTGCCTCAAGCCGCCGGGCGGAGGTGTTGGACATCAGAAACTCCTGAAAAGAATGGCGCTATGCAAAGGAAAGAGGCCGCCCCGGCTGGCGGGGCGGCCTCGATTGGTGCGGCGTTCGTCAGTCTTTCGTGACGAGCCGGTAGTAGACGAAGTCGGAGGTGGCGCCGTTGACGTAGCCGTTCACCTTCTCGTCCATGGCGACCTGGTAGGCAGCCTGGAACATGATGACGATCGGCGACTTGGCCTGCACTTCCTTCTGCAGCTCGACATACATCTCGTTGCGCTTGTCAGCGTCGGATTCGGCCAGGGCGGCAGCGGTCTTGTCGTTCATCTCCGTCGGCACGGCCCAGGCGTTCCGCCATGTGGTGGTGGCCTGGTAATTGTCGTCGGAATTGTCGCGGTTATAGGCGAAGGCCTTCGCGTTGGAGTGCGGATCCATGAAGTCCGGGCCCCAGTAGAGCAGCATCGCCTCGTGGCTGCGCTCACGGTACTTGGTGATGACCTGCGAGCCCGTGCCGGGGATGATGTCGAAGTTGATGCCGGCTTCCGCAAAGCTTGCCTGCAGCGACTGCGCCATGTCGGTGAACGGCGTCGAGTTGATGACGTCGAGCGTGACCTTGATCGGCGTTTCAATGCCGGCGTCGGCGAGAATCTGCTTCGCCTTTTCCGGATCGTAGGTGTAGGGCGTCTCGTCATAGGAGCCGGGGAAGCCCTTCGGCCAGAAGGCCTGGTGGATTTCCATCTGTCCCTTGAGGAAGCTGTCGGCCATGCCCTCATAGTTCACGAGGTAGCGCGCGGCCTCCCAGACGGCTTCCGGCTGCAGCGCTTCGGTCTTCTGGTTGAAGGACACGAAGTGCACGGCGGCCTGCGGGTAGGTCTCGACCTTGATGTTGTCGGCCTTGATGCCGTTGATCTGGTCCGGCGTCAGGTTGCGGGCCATGTCCACGTCGCCCGACTGCAGGAGAAGCTGCTGGGTCGCTGCTTCCGCCACGTGACGGATGATGACGTTCTCGACCTTCGGCGCACCCTTGAAGTAGTCGGCGTTGGCGCCCATGCGCACCAGCTCGCCCGGGCGGTAGGCGGTCAGCTTGAACGGGCCGGAACCGGCGGAGTTCGCGTTGAGCCACTTGTTGCCCATGTCGCCGTTTTCTTCATGCTCCATGACCGTCTTTTCATCGACGACGGAGGCAGGGCGGGCGGCCAGAACGTTGAGCACGAAGGCGGGGGAGAAGTCGCCCTCATATTTCACGACGACCTTGTCGCCATCGGCGGTGACCATCGCGTCGACATTCTCCGGCGTCCAGCCGAGCTGGGTGAGAATGAAGGCCGGGGTCAGGTTCAGCTTGATGACGCGGGCGAACGAGAACGCCACGTCTTCCGCGCGGACCGGATTGCCCGAATGGAAGGTCGCGCCGTCGCGCATGGTGAAGGTGATCGTCTTGGCTTCCGGATCGGCTTCCCACTCGGCTGCGAGGCCCGGAGCGAGCACCGTCGGGTCTTCGGCGTCGTACTGCACGAGACGGTCATAGATGTTGGTGACCAGCTCGCCCGACGAGAACTCGTAGGCCTGCGCCGGATCGATGGCGACGATGTCGTCGATGTTCTGCGCGACGACCAGAACATTGTCCGGCGTGGCTGCGAGCACATGCTGCGACAGCGGCATGGTGAGAGCGGCGGCAAGGAGCGCCGTTTTGAAGAGCTTCATTGTTTTCTCCTCCTTATGGATCAGGAATTGCTCTTGGTCTTGCTGGTTGACGAACCGGTTCCCGACCGGGAGCCTTTGGGGCTGCCCTTGTCCGGAGATACCAGTTCAATGCGGTTGGTCGCCTGGCCATTGGCGCCGAACACGGTCAGCGTGCCGGTCCACAACAGGCGTGCGGGACTGTCGGTGCCGTTCTTCCAGGCGTGCGGGGTGTTGCCCCGGTAATGCAGGCTGTCGCCGGCCTTCATCTCCATCTCTTCGCCATCGAGATACTGGGTGATGGAGCCTTCGAGGACGTAGATCATCTCTTCGCCCTCATGGCTCACCGTCTCCGAGGCGTAGCCGGGCGGTACGGTGAGCAGGAAGGAAGAAAGCTGGCTGCCGGGAAACTCGGTCCCGAGCCGCTCATAGACGATGGGCGATCCGGCGATGGAAAACTGCGGGCGGCTTTCGGCCCGCGTCAGGCCGTCTTCGGCGCGGGGCTGGGAGACGAAATAGTCGAGGCCGACGCCAAGCGCGCGGGCAATGCCGGCAAGCGAACCGAGCGTCGGCGTGGCGTTGTCGCGCTCCACCTGGCTCAGATACCCAACGGAAAGACCGGCCGCCTTGCCAAGCTGCTGAAGCGTGAGGCCGAGCTGGCGGCGGCGTGCACGAATAAGCACACCAATCCTGGTGTCGACTTCGGGTGTGGCGCGGACCGTCGGGCTGCTCAAAGATTTTTCCCCCACAAAAATTTTTTTGATGTAATCAGATTTTTTTGTATGATCCAAGCACTTTTTTGACTGACTTGGCAGGGCGCGGGACGAGCTTGAGCGCCCCAAAGTTGCATGAAAACAAGACGTTGGCGTCTGGTTTGTCTCACGGCAGGCCTGCCGGCCAGCCAAGGGACAGGAGGCGCGTTTGGGGCGTCCATCAACAAAAACAGCGGCCAGAGAGCAAACAAGCCATGGCATTTGAACCATCCACAGGGGCTGCCAGCGCGCGTTTGAGCATGCTGGCCGGCCGTGCCTGGGAAGGCGTTGCGAGCGTCCTGCGTTTCGCCGTCGTCGTCGCCGGCACTTTTCTCGGCCTTCTGGCCATCACCTTCTTCATCGGTCGTGTCGTGCCGATCGATCCAGTGCTCTCGGTCGTTGGCGACCGGGCGACACAGGAAGTCTATGAGGCGGCGCGTCAGGCCATGGGGCTCGACCGGCCGCTCATTGTGCAGTTCTTCGCCTATGTGGGCGACGTTCTGACGGGCGATCTCGGCATGTCGATCTCCACCGGGCGTCCGGTGGTCGACGATCTGGCGCGCGTCTTCCCCGCGACGCTGGAAATGGCCACCATCGGCATCATCATCGGCGTCGTGCTGGGCGTGCCCATGGGCGTTGTCGCCGCCACGCATCAGGGCAGCTGGATCGACCAGGTGATCCGCGTGCTCGGCCTGCTCGGCTATTCGGTGCCGGCCTTCTGGCTCGGCCTTGTCGGTCTGGCGATATTCTATGCTGGGCTTGGCTGGGTTGCCGGTCCGGGCCGCGTCGATATCTTCTATGACGGCCTGCTCGATCCCGTGACCGGGCTCTATCTGGTCGACAGCGTGATCGCCGGTGAGTGGGATATCTTCTGGAACGCGCTCGACCATCTGATGCTGCCGGCGTCGATCCTCGGCTTCTTCTCGCTGGCCTATATCGCCCGCATGACGCGCTCCTTCATGCTCGACCAGCTCGGGCAGGAATATGTGACGACCGCGCGGGTTAAAGGCGTGTCCGAGCGCCGCGTCATCTGGCGGCATGCGTTCTATCCGATCCGCATCCAGCTCATCACCGTGATCGGCCTGTCCTATGCAGCGCTGCTGGAAGGTTCGGTGATGATCGAGACCGTGTTCTCGTGGCCGGGCATCGGCAACTATCTTACGACCGCGCTTCTGACCGCCGACATGAACGCCGTTCTCGGCGCGACGCTGGTGATTGGCGCCGTCTTCATCATGATCAACAAGATTTCCGATGTGCTTTACCGCATCCTCGACCCGAGGGCACGCCGATGATTGACTGGCTTCTCGACGATTCCCCGACTTCGCGCCTGCAGGCCAATATGGGCCGCGCATGGCGCGTCTGGACCGCACTGTTACGCAATCCGCTCGCCGTTGTCGGCGCGCTGATCGTGCTGGTGCTGGTCGTCATGGCGATCTTCGCACCGCTGATTGCGCCCTACTCCCCCGTTGGGCAGGATCTCGCAAACCGCCTCATGCCGCCCTCCGCCGAACACTGGATGGGCACGGATGAGCTTGGCCGCGATATCTATTCGCGCGTCGTCTACGGTGCGCGCATCACGCTTTTGATCGTCACCATGGTGGCCGTCATCGCCGCTCCCATCGGCCTCGTGGTCGGTGCGGTGTCCGGTTATTTTGGCGGCTGGGTCGACCGCGTCCTGATGGGCGTGACCGATATCTTCCTGTCGATGCCGAAGCTCATTCTGGCGCTCGCCTTCGTGGCGGCGCTTGGACCGGGCATCGAAAACGCCATCATCGCCATCGCCATCACCGCATGGCCGGTCTATGCGCGCATCGCACGCGCAGAGACGATCACCTTCCGGGATTCGGAATTCATCTCGGCGGTCAGGCTGCAGGGCGCTTCGGCGACGCGGGTCATCCTGCGTCACGTGCTGCCGCTCTGCGCGTCCTCGACCATCGTGCGCGTGACGCTCGACATGGCGGGCATCATCCTCACCGCCGCCGGCCTCGGCTTCCTCGGCCTCGGCGCGCAGCCGCCGCTTCCCGAATGGGGCGCGATGATCTCGCGCGGGCGCAACTTCATCCTCGATCAGTGGTGGGTCGCCACCATGCCGGGCTTCGCGATCATTCTCGTCAGCCTCGGCTTCTGTTTCCTGGGTGACGGTCTGCGTGACGTGCTCGATCCCAAGCAGGGAGAAAAGCAATGAGCGCACCGCTGCTTGAAATCGAAAACCTGACAGTCACCTTCCCGACGTCCAGGGGACCGGTCGACGTGGTGAAGGGCATTTCCTTCTCGCTTGGCCGCGAGCGTCTGGGCATCGTCGGCGAATCCGGTTCCGGCAAGTCGATGACGGGCCGGTCGATCCTGCGGCTCATCCGCAAGCCGGGCCGCGTGACGGCGGACCGGATGACCTTCGATGGCATCGACCTTCTGTCGCAGAGCGAACGGCAGATGCGCGAGCTTCGCGGCGCGCGCATCTCCATGGTGATGCAGGACCCGAAGTTCTCGCTGAACCCGGTGATGACCATCGGCGAGCAGATTGGCGAGGCGCTGCTCACCCACAAGAAGCTGCCGCGCAGCGAGCTGAAGGCGCGGGTGCTTTCCATGCTGGAAGCCGTGCGCATCAACGAGCCGGAGCGGGTGGCGAACCTCTATCCGCACGAGGTTTCGGGCGGCATGGGCCAGCGCGTCATGATCGCCATGATGCTCATCCCCGAGCCCGACCTTCTGATCGCCGACGAGCCGACTTCGGCGCTCGACGTTTCGGTGCAGGCGCAGGTGCTCGACATCATCGACGATCTCGTGACCGGCAAGGGCATGGGGCTGATCCTCATCAGCCACGATCTGAACCTCGTCTCGCGCTATTGCGACCGCATTCTCGTGATGAACAGCGGCGAGATCGTTGAATCGTGCAAGGCCAGCGATCTGCACAAGGCGACGCACCCCTATACGAGGGGGCTTCTTGCGGCCATGCCGCGCATGAACGAGGACCGCGACGAACTGCCGGTTCTCGACCGCAGCACCTGGACCACGGGAGCGGGCACATGAAGAACGCCGCAATTCATCTCGAAAACCTGTCGATCAGCTACGGCAAGACGCCGGTGGTGTTCGATGTCAATTTCTCGGTGTCCGAGGGCGAGAGCTTCGCGCTGGTGGGCGAGTCGGGTTCCGGCAAGTCGACCATCCTGAAGGCGATCAGCGGGCTTGCGCCCGACTGGACCGGCAAGATCTCCGTGCTTGGAAAGCCGCGTGGCCATGCGCCGGACCGCGCGTTCGCAAAAGTCTGCCAGATGGTGTTTCAGGATCCGTACGGATCGCTGCATCCGCGCAAGACGGTGGATGACTGCCTGGCCGAGCCGCTTGCCGTGCACGGCATCGGCGGACGCGACACGCGCGTGAAGGACATGCTCGACGCGGTCGGTCTCGACCAGCGTTTCCGCTTCCGCTTCCCGCACCAGCTTTCGGGCGGCCAGCGGCAGCGCGTGGCGATTGCCCGCGCGCTGATGCTGGAGCCGCGTGTGATGCTGCTCGACGAGCCCACCTCGGCGCTCGACGTGTCGGTGCAGGCGGAAATCCTCAACCTCCTGAAGAAGCTTCGCCGCGAGCAGGGGCTCACCTATCTGATGGTGACCCACAACCTGCCCGTGGTCTCCTTCCTCTGCGACCGGATGGCGGTCATGCGTCATGGCCGTGTTGTCGAGATCGCAGAGGTGGATGCGTTGAAGACGGGTCGGCTTTCCGATCCCTATTCGCGCGAACTCTACGCCGCCAGTGGCGGCACGCTCCAACCCGCATAACAGAGACTGAAAATGACCGACTACACCGGCCCGCTGGCCGAATTCGACCGTGCGCTTTCACTCGCCACGACCCCGGATGCACCCTTCGATGCGCTGCTGGAGCTGACGCGTGCCGTGGTCGGCACGAAGCTGTTCACCTTCATGACGGCAGACATGAAGACGGAAACGGCAAGCCGTTCCTACACCTCGCATCCGGAAGAATATCCGGTGTCCGGCACCAAGCCGATCCACTATGACCGGTGGTTCGAGACCGTGCACAAGAAGCGCGAATGCTTCGTCGCCAACACGCTGGCCGACATCGACACCGTGTTCCCCGACGCCACGCTGATCGGTGAACTCGGCTGCGGTTCGGTCATCAACCTGCCGGTGGTGCTGGGCGATACGCTGGTTGGCACCGTCAACATCCTCGATGTCGAGCATCACTACACGCCCGAGCGCGTGGCGCTTGCGAAGGCCTGGCTCTCGGTGCCGGCAAAGGCTGCGTATCTCGCCAGCCGCCAGTTGCAGGGCTGACACTGTTTCCGCCCTCATGGTCAGCCTGTCGGACCATGAGGGCGGAATTTCTTTACGACACCGTGCGGTGTGAAACGGGCATCAGATCCTGGATCGCCCGGAACCGGTCAAAGTCCTTGCGCTCACTTGCCGACCACGCCGTCTCGGCCATGGCGGAGATGCGCGGATAGACCAGATGTGCGAAGAGGCCGGGCGTCGCCAGGTTCTCCGACCAGAGGCACGTCTGCACACCGGCGAGCTGATCTTTCAGTGCATCCGGCCAGTCGCCGCCCGGCTCATAGTCATAGGCGTCGCGCAGCGTCACGGTTCCGGCCCAGCTTGCGCCGGGTTCCCACCATTCCGTCGAACGGGCAATGTCGAGATAGTAATGCTCGGCAGGGGCCAGCACGACCTGATAGCCCTGTTCGGCCAGAGCGCGACCGCTCTTCGATTCCTTCCATGCGACAAGCAGCGCGCCGTCCACATCGAGACCGCCGCCAAGCGCACCCTCTTCCCATACGGCGATGTCGCGACCGCGTTCGCGCAGCATCTCCTGCACGCGTTTCAGGAAATAGGACTGCAGCGAGAAGGTCTCGACCTTGCCGAACAGTTTTTCGCCCAGTGCGCGGGCGAGCGGGGATTCAAGCCACGCGCCCTCGGCCACTTCGTCTGCGCCGGCGTGGATGTAGCGTGCCGGGAAGATGTCCACCAGCGTGTCGAACACATCGCCGAGGAAGGTCCAGGTGGCGTCGACCGCGGGGTTGAGCGCGTTGTTCGGGAAATACTGCACCGAGCGATAGTAGATGCGGTTCTCACCCGGATCGCAGAGCTGGGGCAGCGCGCGCAGCACGCAGTAGCAATGGCCGGGAATGTCGATCTCGGGAATGATCTCGATGCCGAGCCCCGCGCCATGGGCGACCAGCGCGCGCATGTCGTCGCCGGTGTAGAAACCGCCGGAACGCTCTGCCGGCGTGCCCAGAAGCGGCGGCAGGATTTCGTTGCCGCCGCGAAACGCGGTGCGCTCTGTCAGCGCGGGCCAGCCCGGAATTTCAAGACGCCACGCCTCGTCATCGTTCAGGTGGATGTGGAAGTGGTTCAGCTTGTTCCAGGCGAGGCAGTCGAGGAAGTCGTTCAGATCCTGCATCGGATAAAACTGGCGGGCGACATCGAGATGCGCGCCGCGCCAGCCGAAACGCGGCCTGTCGCTGATCGCGCCGCTGGCCGGCAGGGTGAACTCGTCCGGGCGCTGGCGCGCGCCGCGCAGCATCTGTCCCAGCGTGATGAGGCCGTGGCGGAAGCCGTTTTCATCACCGGCGCTGAGCGCGATGTCTTCCGCGTTGAAAGTGATCGCATAAGCGCCATCGCCCAGATCGGGACCGGCCGTCGTCGTCACCACATGTCCGCCGTCGTGGCCGAACAGCGCCTCCTCACCGGCGAAGAGGCGGCCTGCGAGCGCGCTGACCACCGAGAACGCTTTCTGCGCATCCGGCGTGGCCCCGGCTGCGAGCACGAAGGGTGCAGCCGTGTCACGCCGGCCATCCACCCGTACGTCCAGCGGTGCGGGAATGACGGAGACGGGGGCCGCCCCTTCCGGCAGCGCGGTCGGCTCGAGTTTCTCCCAGTTCGGTTCGCCGGGAACGCCATTCAGCGTCATTGGTTCGACGTCCACGGGGCAGGTGGTTCCGTCTTTCAGAATGAGATGCGCGCTCTTGGGGCCATAGGTGTAGTGGCGCAGCACATGGCTCAGCCGGTCTGCCCGAATGACCCAGCTTTCGCCCGGCGCAAGCACTGCGCCGCTCGGCTGGAGGAACACGTGGTAGTTGGAAAGCTGGTCGGCAAGCGTCGCCCCCTCGATCTCGCAATCGGGATGAATGCGGAAGAGCGAGGTGGTGGCGAGCTGCGCGCCGCTGATGGGCGCGCCTTCGGTCATTTCGAGCTTCAGCTCGATCACGCGGCGCTCTGCGTCCCAATTGGTCAGCAGGCGGCAGGCATGGCTGTTCGGCATCGGTGTTCCTCCCGAAAAAGAATGCGTGGATTGATGGATTTCAGAGATCGGCGGCGGTGGGCTGGTCCTGCCGCTGCCGGGGTGAGTTGGCGATCCGCAGATGCTCACGCAGGCGCGCGAGATCGGCGGCGAGTTTCTGCGCTTCGGCCTGCCGGTCGGCAGCCTCCGCGCGGGCAAGGGTGAACTCGGCCGAGCGCACCACATCGCGCCAGCGCGGGTTGAGCGGCAGCGTTTCGATCAGCAGATATTTGTCGAGCGTGCGGGTCTGCAGCGATGTCTTGTCGAGGCTGACGCGCCAGATGCCGCTCTCCTCGGCAAATTCGATCCGCTCCTTGCCGGTCACGTCGCGCCACAGGTTGAGGCTGCCCGTCATCACCTGCACGATGAGGGCGCGATAGGCTTCATCCGATGCAGGGCCGGGCTCGGCCTGCGCTTCGCCGGCCATTACCGGCAGCGCGCTGTCGATGGCGCCGCGCACCGAAACGAGCAGGTTCTCGGCCTCCAGCGAGGCGTCGCTCAGAACGAGCGCCATGCCCGCGCCCGCCTCGGGCTCCAGCTCGAACGCGTTGATGGTGAATTCGCGTCCGCCCAGATGCAGCGTGGCGCTGCTTTCGCCATCCACCCGGCACTGGCTGTCGAGCAGCGCGGCCATGTCCGACGGCAGCAGGAGAGACAGGGGCGTGGCGCGGTCGAGCGGGCGACTGAAGATCGTCTCCGCAGCCCGGTTGGCATAGGTGATGATCGTCTTGTCGTTGACGCAGACAAGACCGGCTTCCAGCGCGTCGAGCAGGCGCGCCATGCGGCGCTGCGACAGGCGCAATGCGTCTTCGACCTGGATGCGGCGATCCACCTCGTCGCGCAGTTCCTGATTTTCCTCCGCACGGCTGCGGGCGCGCGAGGCGTCGATCAGGGTGGAGATGCGCGTCAGAAGCTCATCCTTGACGAAGGGCTTCACCACATAGTCGTTCGCACCCGCCTCGAAGCCGGCGATCATGTCGCGCGTGCGGCTGCGCGCCGTCACCATGATGATGGGCAGGTCGATCAGCGAGAACTGGCGGCGCAGCCTGCGCGCCACTTCGAGGCCCGAGAGATCGTCCATCATCACGTCGAGGATGAGAAGGTCGGGCTTGTGTTCCAGAACGGCCTCGATGCCGTCGCGGCCATTGTCGGCGCAGATGACGCGATAGCCCTGCGGCAGGAGCACGTTGCGCAGAACCTGTAAATTGATCGGCTCGTCATCCACCACCACGATGGTCTGCGCATTGGCGTCGCCGCGCTCGGAGACGGAGGTCTCGAAGGCATCGAGCGCATTGATGGTCTGGTGCAGGCCGCCGGGATATTTCCCGCGCGCCTGTTCTGCCGCATCGGCGCTGGCGGCGGGAAGCTGCAACACGAAGCGCGAGCCCTTGCCCGGTTCGCTGGTCGCGGTCAGCGTGCCGCCGAGCAGGGCTGCAAGATTGCGCGCGATGGCGAGGCCGAGGCCGGTCCCGCTCTTCTTCTGTGTGACGTCGCCGGATTCTGCCTGTTCGAGCGGCTGGAAGATGCGCTCCAGATTTTCGGGCGAGATGCCGCGTCCGGTGTCTTCCACGGCGACGGAGACGGTCGCGCTGTCGCCTTCGCCCTCGTGCCATGCGGTGACGTGGATGTGCCCGTCATCGACATATTTGATGGCGTTGCCGATGAGATTGTAGAGGATCTGCTCAAAGCGCACCGGGTCGGCGATTACCGGCGGCGTCACATCGGGAATGTCCACCCTGAGGCTCACCGGCTCGCCGGAAAGCAGCGGCTCGGAGAGAAGCAGAACCTGGCGCACGCTGGTGGCCACATCGACGCCCTGAATGTCGAGCCGCATGCGGCCCTGACGGATGCGGTAGAGGTCGAGCAAATCGTCCACGAGGCGCGACAGGCGGCGGGCCGAGAAGGTGATGAGCTGAAGCTGGTTGCGTTGTGTCGGTGCGATGTCGCCGGCCGCACCCGCAGCCAGTGTTTCGGAGATGCCGATAATGCCGTTGAGCGGTGTTCTCAGCTCATGCGAGGTGTTTGCGAGGAACTGGTCCTTCATGCGGTCGGCCTGTTCCAGCTCCGCATTCTTTTCGCCGATCTCGCGGATATGCACTTCTAGTTCGCGGTTCTTCTGGCTGATGAGCTGAAGCTGATCGCGCAGCGCATCGCGCATGCGGGCGACGGAATGGGAGAGCCTCGCGAATTCCGTCGGCTTGTCGAATTTCGGCAGGCTCATGTCCAGCGCGCCGTCGGCCACGGCCTCTGCCGCATCGGTGACGGATTTCAGGGGGCGGGTCTGCGAGCGGGCGAGATAGTAGGACAGAAGCAGGATCAGCGGCAGCGCGAGTGCCGCCAGCGCCAGGATGAGGTTGCGCAGTCTGGTGCTCGCCGCGAAGGCCGATGCGGCGTCCGCATCGACGGCGAAAAGCCAGGTGGCGTCGGGCAGGAGAAGATGCGTCCATGCCGAAAGGACGGGTGCGCCGAGCAGTCCCGTTTCGAGCATCGTCACACCGCTTTTCGCTTCCATCTCCTCCGGCACGCTGGCGCTCACGCCGGTCTTGAGGGCAGGGGCCGAAGAGGCGATGACGGCGCCGCGCGACGAGATGAGGCTGAGCGTGCCGTTGACGCCTTCATGCCCACCCAGAAGGGCGGCAAGCTTGCTGGCGGGCAGGCGCAGAATGGCCGCGCCGCTGGCGCGTTGATAAAGGCTCACGCGAACGGCGAAATAGGCGGCGAATTCGCCGGTGCGCGGATCGCGCGCAAAATCGTAAAACACGATGTGCCGGTCGTCGGGCGCGGAGCGCAGCTCCATCAGCGCCCTGGAAAGCGTTGAATCGCCTTTGGTCAGGAGGCTGCCCAGATAATCGTCCTTGAAAACGGAATAGACGACCCGCCCGCGCGCATTGACGAGATAGACATTGTCGAACTCGGAGCTTTCAACAAAGGTCAGATATTCTTCGTGAAACTGGCTGTGCGCATTGGCGTAGGCGAGGGCTTCGCGCAGGAGCCGGTCATGGCTGGGCGCTTCGGCCCGCGCCGGCTCGTTCGGCCCGACCTCGAACAGGCTGCGCAGCTCTTCCGCCGCCTGCTCCTCATCGGGCGCCATCTGGCTCATGGCGTAGCTGAAACCGTAAAAATCGCCAATCGAGTAGCGCGCTATATTGGTCTGGGCGAGGCTTTCGGCCTGCCGCTTGGCGAAAGACACATATTGTGTCAGTTCACTGGTCTTGGCATCGCGCGCAAAGGCGATCTTCTCGAAGGTTTCGCGTGCAATGTTTGCGTTGACGAGGGAGTAGAAGGCGGCAGCGCTGATCGCCAGCGGCACGATCGATACCGCAAGCAAGACCAATAAGAGCCGCGCCTGGAAACCGGCCGGTAAAATCCTGCGCCAATTCATGTAATCCTCCCGAGACGGCAAAAAGCACGCCTTTCAATGAATACGCTAGCGAAAGCCGAAGGCTCCGCCAAGACCGCGAGCCACGCCCGAAGGCGAATGCAACGAAACTGACGAAATTTACGAAATAGACGGTGGCATTAGATTGGTCCTATCTACCAGAATGACTGGACTGTTCTTGCCGGCGCGTGTCGCGCCAGGGTGGAGCCTTTGGCGGAGCAGTAGAAGAGGGCGGACGGTCCGCCCGGACTCTTGAGGGAGGAAAGCATGAAACATTCGTTGACGGCCGGGCTGGTCCTTGCCGCCGGTATTCTGCAGATGCAAGCGGCCGCGGCTGAATCCGTTCTCACGGCCCTGCCGATCCAGCGCACGGCGTGGATTGAAAACTACAATCCCTTCAACCAGTCCTCGCGACTGCCTTCGGTCAACGACTTCATCTACGAGCCGCTGATCATCTTCAATACCCTGAAAGGCGGTGAGCCGAATTATCGGCTGGCGACGGGTTATGAATTCTCCGAAGATCTTAAGACGCTGACAGTCACCCTGCGGGACGGCGTGACCTGGTCCGATGGCGAGCCCTTCACGGCTGATGACGTGGTGTTCAGCCTCAATCTGGTGAAGGAGAACAAGCCGCTCGACATCTATGGTCATGGCAAGCTCGTCGATACGGTCGAGGCTGTGGACGACAAGACCGTCCGCTTCCAGTTGAGCGATGCCAATTCCGGCGCGATCTACTCCATCGTCCGTCTGGCGGTCGTGCCCGAGCATGTCTGGTCAAGCGTCGAGGACCCGGTGACCTTCACCAACCCGAACCCGGTCGGCACCGGTCCGCTGACGGAGATCCGCCGGTTCACGCCGCAGGAATACATCCAGTGCCGCAATGAAAAATACTGGGATGCGGAGACCCTCAAGGTCGACTGCATGCGCTTCCCGCAGATCGCCACAAACGATCAGGCGCTGGCGGCTGCCGCCCGTGGCGAACTGGACTGGATGGGCTCGTTCCTGCCAGACATCGAAAAGACCTTTGTCGGCAAGGATCCCGAGAACCACAAATACTGGTTCCCGGCCGGCTCGCTCGTCATGTTCAACGTGAACATGGAATCCAAGAACGAAGGCAACCGCGAAGCGTTCAGCGACGTGGATTTCCGTCGCGCCGTTTCCATGTCGCTTGACCGTGAAGCCATGGTCGACATTGCCGGCTACGGCTACCCGACCATCAACCAGTATCCGTCCGGTCTCGGCCAGGCCTACCACTCCTGGAACAACCCGGAAGTGGATGCCGAGTATGGCAAGTTCACCCGCTATGATGTCGAGGGCGCCAAGGCACTTCTGGCCGAGGCGGGCTACAAGGACACCGATGGCGACGGCAATCTGGAAACGCCGAGCGGCAAGAAGATCTCGTTCAACATCATCGTGCCGAATGGCTGGACCGACTGGATCAACACGGTGCAGCTGGCGGTGGAAGGTCTGACGGCGATCGGCATCGAGGCCCAGGTGGCCACGCCCGAGCATGCGGTCTGGTCGGAAAGCCTGATCAACGGCAATTACGACATGGCCATGAACGCCTACTTCACCGGTGTCACGCCGCATTACCAGTATGATCTGGGCCTGCATTCGCAGAACCAGGGCAAGACCCGCTTCGGCGCGACGCGTTACTACAACGAAGAACTCGACGGCCTGCTGGACTCCTTCTTCCAGACCGTTGATGCGGAGAAGCAGCGCGCGATCATGAACGACATCCAGATGGAAGTCGGTCGTGACATGCCGTTCATCGCCGTGTTCAACAACCCGCTCTGGTACCAGTACAACACCAAGCGCTTCACGGGCTTCTTCAGCGCCGAGAATCCACAGGCCAAGCCCGTCGTTCACGACGAGACGCCGGAGCGTCTCCTTCACCTGCTCTCCCTGCGTCCGGTCGAAGATTGATCCGATCCTCGATCTGACTGCATCCTCCCCCCTTCTCCCCGTTCGCGGGGAGAAGGGTTCCACGGAGGGGAAAACCGGGAGCTGACGCGGGGCCTTCGCCCCGCCTTCAGAAAAGACGCCGTGGCCTTCGGGCCGTCTGACGGCGCACAGAGCAGGGGGACACCATGCGCTTCATTCTGCGCCGGCTGGCGTTCTATCTCGTTGCCTTTCTGGTGGCGGCCACATTCAATTTCCTCATACCGCGGCTGATGCCGGGCAATCCGGCAGACGTCATGCTGGCCCAGGCCCAGGGCACCATTCCGCCCGAGGCGCGCGAGGCGCTGATGGAGACATTCGGCTTCATCAACGAACCCCTGTATCTGCAATATCTCAAATATCTGGGCTCGATCTTCACCTGGGATTTCGGCCTTTCCGTCAAATACTACCCGACGCCGGTGTTCGACCTGCTTGCCCGCGCGCTGCCGTGGACACTGTTCCTCACCGGAACGGCGACGCTTCTGGCCTATGCGCTCGGCACGCTGTTCGGCATTCGCGCCGCGTGGCGGCGTGGCAGCGGGTTCGACAGTTTCATGTCCCCGCTGGCGCTGGCGCTGCAGTCCATCCCGCCGGTGGTGATCGCGATCACGGCGATGTTCCTCTTCTCCGTCTCGCTCAACTGGCTGCCGGCCGGCTATGCATTCGACCCTTCGCTTGAGCCGTCGCTCAGCGGGCCGTTCCTGTCCTCTGTGTTCTTTCACGCGCTGATGCCGGTCCTGTCGCTCAGCATCGTTCTGGTGGGCGGTTACCTCATCACCATGCGCAACAACATGATCGGGCAACTCGGCGAGGATTACGTGCATCTGGCGGAGGCGAAGGGGCTTTCGGATGCCCGCGTGCGCTACAATTATGCGGCGCGCAACGCCTTCCTGCCGTCCATCACCGCCTTTGCGATCAGCCTTGGCTCGGTGTTTGGCGGCTCGCTCATCACCGAGGTGGTGTTCAACTATCCGGGACTTGGAAACCTGCTCTACATGGGGGTGATCGCCCGCGATTTCCCGCTCATTCAGGGCCAGCTTCTCATCATGACGCTCGCCATGCTGAGCGCAAACTTTGCCGTCGACATCGCCTATGTGGCGCTCGACCCGCGCTTGAGGAGGGCGTGATGCTCAATCTCCTGAAGGTCTTCGTGCGCAACCGCAAGGCAGCCTTTGGCGTCTTCATCGTCGTGTTCTACGTGGTGGTGGCGCTGGCCGCGCCGCTCATCACCGACCACGATCCCAACAAGCGCGTGAGCCGTCCGCATCAGCCGCCGAGCGCGGAATATGTGATGGGCACCACCCGCATGGGCCGCGATGTCTACACCCAGCTCGTGTGGGGTACGCGCACTTCGCTCATGGTCGGCATTCTGGCCGGGCTCATCGTCACGCTGATCGGCACCGTGGTGGGCCTGACCGCCGCCTATTATGGCGGCGCGACGGACGAGACGCTCAATTTCGCAACCAATGTGGTGCTGGTGCTGCCGCAATTGCCGCTGCTTCTGGTGCTGGCGGCGTTTCTCGGGCAAGTGGGGCCGCTCTCCATCGCCATCATCATCGGCCTGACATCATGGGCGTGGGGCGCGCGCGTGACACGCGCACAGGCCATGACGCTGAAGAACCGCGAGTTCATTCAGGCTTCCCAACTCATCGGCGAGCCGGTCTGGCGCATGATCTTGGTGGAAATGCTGCCGAACCTTCTGTCGATCATCGGTTTCAACTTCATCGGCAGCGTGATCTTCACCATCATCACCCAGGCCACGCTGGAGTTCCTCGGGCTCGGCGATCCGCTCTCCGTCTCGTGGGGCACGATGCTCTACAACGCCAAGAACGCCTCGGCGATTACCGTGGGCGCATGGTGGGAGATGGCCGCACCCTGCGTCGCCATCGTGATCATCGGCGTCGGCCTGTCGCTGCTCAATTTCGGCGTCGACGAGATTTCCAATCCGCGGCTGCGCACGCTGGGCGCCATCGGCAAGGCCATGAAGCTGCAGAAGAAGCTCGACCGCGCGCGTCTTGCGGAGAAGGGGGCATGAGCATGGAGACCGCAAAGCCACTTCTTTCGGTGCAGAATCTGTGCGTCGACTACCTGACGCCGAATGGCACGTTCCGCGCCGTGCGCAATGTCTCGCTCGACATCGGGCAGAACGAGATTCTCGGGCTTGCCGGCGAAAGCGGGTGTGGCAAGAGCACCATCGCCTTCTCGATCATGCGGCTCCACCGGCCGCCGGCCTTCATCAGCGATGGCAAGATCCTGTTCAAGGGTGAGGATGTTCTCGCCTTTTCACGCCGCCGGCTCGAGGCGTGGCGGTGGAGCGGGGCGTCCATGGTGTTCCAGAGCGCGATGAACTCGCTCAACCCGGTGCTGACGGTGTTCGAGCAGTTCCGCGACATGCTCGCCCGTCACGAGAAGATGGGGCGCGACGCGGCCCGCGTGAAGGCCGGCGAGATGCTGGCCATGGTGGGCATCCCCGAAGACCGGCTCGATTCATTCCCGCACCAGCTTTCCGGCGGCATGCGCCAGCGCGTGGTGCTCGCCATGGCGCTGACGCTCAAGCCGCGCCTCGTGGTCATGGATGAGCCCACCACCGCGCTCGATGTGGTGGTGCAGCGCGAGATCCTGCAGGAGATCGTGGCGCTGCGCAAAACGCTCGGCTTCTCGGTGCTTTTCATTACGCATGATCTGGCGTTGATGGCGCAGTTCGCCGACCGCATCGCGATCATGCTGGAAGGGCGCATCGTGGAGCAGGGCGAGGCGCGCAGCCTGGTGGCCGATCCGCAGCACGAATATACGCGCAAGCTCTGGGCAGCCATGCCGCGCATTGAGGGAGCAGCCGCATGAACGCCCCGCTTCTGTCGCTTGAAGGCGTCTCAAAGACCTTCCATGTGCGCCCGGTTCTGGGTGCGGTGCGCCGCGTGGATGCGCTGCGCAATGTCACCTTCTCCATCGAGCCCGGCAAGGCGCTGGCGCTGGTGGGCGAAAGCGGATCGGGCAAGAGCACCTGCGGGCGCGCCGTGATCCGCCATTTCGAGCCGAGCGCCGGCACGGTCCGGTTTCGCGGCGAGAACATTTTCGAGAACCGCACCCGCAGCGGCGACCGCGCCTATCTGCGCGCGGTGCAGATGGTGTTTCAGGACCCGTTCTCCTCGCTCAACCCCACCCACACGATCCGCCACCACCTCGAACGCCCGCTGCGGCTGCATGGTGGGACGGCGGATCTCGAAGCAAGGCTCAGGCAGACGCTGGCCGATGTGGAGCTTGATCCCGACACCACGCTGGAGAAGTTCCCGCACCAGCTTTCCGGTGGTCAGCGCCAGCGTGTCAGTTTTGCCCGTGCGCTTGCGGTGGGCGCGGAGCTGATCGTTGCCGACGAACCCACCTCCATGCTCGATGTGTCGATCCGCAAATCGGTGCTCGACCTGATGCGGCGGCTGAAGGAGGAGCGCAACATCGCCTTCCTCTACATCACGCACGATATCGCGACCGCTCACTACATCGCAGAGGAAACGGCGGTGATGTATGCCGGGCAGGTGATGGAGCGCGGCCCGTCCGATGCGGTCATCCGCAATCCGCGCCATCCCTATTCGCGCCTTCTCATTTCCGCCGTGCCCGATCCGGCGAAGCGTTTCGACGACGCCGATGGCGACGGGCTTGCCTTTACGCGGCAGGCGGAGGCCGTGCGGTCACGTGCGGCGCGTCCCATCTCCGGTTATCGTGAAGTTGCGCCAGACCATTTCGTTGCCTATTCGGATGCAGACCATGACTGATATGCTCGTGCCCCTCTACAAGCTCCCGCCGGCCAAACCCGTGGCCGAGGGCATTGTCATTCGTCGCGCCATCGGGCCGGAAATGCATGTCGTGTGCGATTTCGCCGAGAAGCATTTCAGCCGCAACTGGGCCAGCGAGTGCGCCGTGGCCATGGCGGCGCAGCCGGCCAATGTTCTGGTCGCGGTGGAAGACGGAAAGCTTCTGGGCTTTGCCTGTTACGACGCCACGGCGAAGGGCTTCTTCGGTCCGACCGGCGTTGACGAGGCCGCGCGCGGGCGCGGCGTCGGGGCGGCGCTGCTCATGGCCACGCTCCAGGCGATGCGCGATGCGGGCTATGTCTATGGCGTGATCGGCAGCGCCGGGCCGATCGAATTCTACAAGAGCCAGTGCGGCGCAATCGAGATTCCCGATTCCACCCCCGGCATCTATGGCGACATGCTGCGCTGAGCAGTTGGCGCTGCGGCATGAGGTCGTGGCCGGTCAATCTTGCCGATTTGATTGGTCCTGACCCTATGCCTCGCCCGAAAATGATTTATACGTGGCGCCGAAACGCATCCTTTGAACTGGTGGGTGAAAATGTCGAACCGCGTTGCCTGGCACGAACTGTCGAAACTGTCTGCTGAAGAGCGCAAGACGCTCCTCACACGAACGGAAGACGATCTCACCCATTTTCTGGAGAATGTCGCGCCCATCATCGAGGCGGTGCGCAAGGAAGGCGATGTGGCGCTGGCCCGCTTCGCGCGCATGTTCGACAAGGCCCAGGTCGAGCCGGACGCGATCGCTGCGACGGAAGAGGATTTCGACGCCGCCTTCAAGACGCTTGATCCGGAGATGATCGAGACGCTGGAATTCTGCGCCGACAACATTCGCCGTTTCCACGAGGCGCAGCGCCCGCAGGAAATGTGGATGAAGGAAATCCGCCCCGGCGTTCTGGTGGGCGAGCGCGCCACGCCCATTGACAGCGTTGCGCTCTATTCGCCGCGCGGCAAGGGCACCTTCCCCTCCATGACGCTCATGACGGCGATCCCGGCCGTGGTGGCCGGCGTGCCGATGCCCATCGTGCTCACCCCGCCCGGACCGGACGGCAAGGTGGATGCGGCGACGCTGGTTGCCGCGCGCATTGCCGGCGTGAAACACGTCTACAAGGCCGGTGGCGGTCAGGCCGTTGCCGCCGCCGCTTTCGGCACGGACACGGTGCCGCGCTGCGCCAAGTTCGAAGGCCCCGGCAGCCCGTGGATCGCCGCTGCCAAGCGGCTGCTTCAGGGGCAGATCGCCTCGCGGCTTCCCGCCGGCCCGACCGAGAGCATCGTGCTTGCCGATGAGAGCGCCGATCCCGAGATCGCGGCACTCGACCTGCTGGTCGAGGCCGAACACGGCAGCGACAGCTCCAACTTCTTCGTCACCTGGTCGCGCGAGGTTGCAGAAAAGGTGCGCGATGCACTGCCGAAATACTGGGCGGAGATGAGCGCCGAGCGCGTGCGCTATTCCTCCGATGTTCTGGGCGGCACAAGCGGTGGCATCGTTCTGGCGGACACGCCGGAAGAGGCGTTCGCCTTCGTCAACGATTACGCGCCGGAGCACCTTCAGATCCTGTCCAAGACGCCGTTCGAATATCTGTCGCACGTGCGCAATGCGTCGGAAATCCTGCTGGGCGAATATGCGGCGGGGTCCATGGCCAATTACGCGATGGGGCCGAACGCCGTTCTGCCGACGTCGGGCATGGCGCGGGCGCATTCGCCGCTCGGCGTGCACGACTTCATGAAGACCTCGTCCATCGGTCACGTGACCGCACAGGGCTATGCCGAGTTTGCGCCTCATACGCTGCGCTTTGCCCGTTATGAGGGCTTCGATGCGCATGGCAACGCCGTTACGCGGCTGCGCAACAACCACGTCGAAAAAGGCGAGTAGGCAAGTGCGGGAAGAATGACGGGCGCGCCGGGTTCCGGTGCGTCCTTCGCTCATCGCGCTTCCTTGCCTCGCGGCCAATGGGTGTCCCACATGCTGCCCCTGTCTTCGCTTGGAGAGCGCATAGCGATCCTCGGTCCGTCCAATGCGGGCAAGTCGACGCTGGCCGTCGCCCTTTCCGAAAAACTTGGCGTGCCGCCGGTTCATCTCGATCAGTTGCAGCACCTGCCAAACACCGACTGGCAGCCACGACCGGAGGCCGAGTTCGCGGCGCTGCACGATGCGGCCATTCTTGAAGATGGCTGGGTGATGGAAGGCAATTACTCGCGCCTGATGCCGCAGCGTCTGGCGCGGGCAACCGGCGTCATTCTGGTCACGTCCAGCCCGTGGCTGCGCATTGCGCGCTATTTCAGACGCACGCTCGCCAACCGGTCTGATCGCGCGGGACATCTGGAAGGCGCGCAGGACAGCGTGAAGTGGGCGATGATCCACTGGATCCTCGTGAAGACCCGCAACAGCGACGCCAAATATGCCGAGGTCGTGCGCGGCTCCGGTCTGCCCGCCGTCGAGTGCCACACGGCGGGTGCGCTCAATGCGCTTTACAAGGACTGGGATCTGCCGGCACCGCGCTAGGCATGCTTCACGCAGCGAACCGTTTTGCGCCCAGCAGGAAGATGACGCCCATCGCCAGATCCACCGCGCTCATGGCGACACCGGCAAATGCGACTTCACCAAGAGACCAGGCGGCTGTCATGAGGCCGAAGAACACGATCTTGCTCACACCGAAGATCACAAGCACGGGTGTGTGAAGCGTCGTCGCGCGGGCCTGCCAAAGGCCGACAAGGGCAAATAGCAGAATGTTCGTCGCGATGAAGCCTGAATACAGGAAGGGCACATCCGTGGGCAGCGCCGCCATGCCGCCGAACTGTGCGGGGAACATGAATGTGGCGAAGCCCATGAGATTGTAGAAAAACGTGAAGAACAGCGTGTTGCGCAGAAAGCGTTCAGACATTGCGTGGGTCCGGTTCCGGGGCGAAGGATAAGCGCCGGTGAAAGACGCGGGGGCAGGTTCTTGTCTTTCACCGGCGGCAGGATCAGGAGGCCATCAGGGTGAGAAAGTTGGGCTGGCCGTTCGATGCGGTCAGGCCGCCATCGACCGGCAGAATGACGCCGGTGATGAAGCTTGCCTGATCGCTGGCGAGAAAGGCCACCGCGTTTGCGACCTCGAAGGGCTCGACGATCCGGCCCATGGGGATGCGATCCGCAAAGGCCTCCAGCGCGCCGCGCTTGCCTTTCAGGCCGTTGACCAGGCGCGTGTTCGCCGTAGCAGGGGCCACTGCGTTGACGCGCACGCCTTCCGGCCCGAGTTCCATCGCCATGCCCTGCGTCATCAGCGTCACGGCACCCTTCGAGGCGTTGTAGCCATACATGCCCCAGTCGGCGCGCATGCCCGAAACGGACGACATGTTGACGATGTTGCCTCCCGACCGGCGCAGGGCGGGAAGGGCGGCAAGAGAGACGTGACGCAGGCCGCTGACATTGATGGCCAGCATGGCTTCGAAATCGTCGTCGCTCAGCGTGTCCACCGTTCCCGGATTGGCCACGCCGGCATTGTTGACGAGAACGTCGATGCGCCCGAAGCGCGTCAGGGTTTCGGCGATCAGGCGTTCTGCTTCCGCCTTCACGGAGATATCCGCAGCGACGGCCATGGCCCGTTCCGGGCCGAGCTTTGCGACCATCTCATCAAGGTTGGACTGTTCGCGGCCGTTGACGACGACCGAGAAACCGTCTTCGGCAAGACGTATCGCGATGGCGCGGCCAAGGCCGGTTCCGCCACCGGTGACGATGGCGACTTTGTTGTCGGACATGATCCTGTCCTTTCAGTAGGGGGTTGGGGGGGCAACAGGGTTTGAGGGTCTGGTCAGGCGGCTTCGATAAGCTTCCTGAGTTCATCTTCATCGCGGCGGGAGAGCGAGGTCGTGTGGATTCTGCCCTTGCCCCGATAGGCGCTCAGACCGTCCATCACCTTGTCGATTGTCACATCGCGGACGAGCACGAACACCATGGCCTCGTCCTTCTCCAGGCTCGCGGCGACATCGCGCATGAAGCGGTCATCGATGCCGATATCCGTGAACTTGCCGGCCAGTGCGCCGGTGCCCGCGCCGATTACGAGGCCGGCCAGAGGGGCGAGGAAAAGGAAGCCGATCAGCGTGCCCCACCAGCCGCCGCTCAGTGCGCCGGCCCCGGTCAGGCTGACGGGCTGGTGCAGTTTGGGCTTGCCCTTCTCGTCCTTGGTCACGACGACAATGTCGTCCAGGGCAAGCAGATAATCGGACTGCATGGCAGCCAGATCCGAACGCAGGGCGAAGGCCGTTGCATCATCCTTGAAACTGATCGCGACAAGCTTGGACATCATGATCTCCTTGGTCAGACAATTTCTTCGGCAGCCTCATCGCTGCCCGTGACCTGAAGATCGGTGTTGTCATGCCAGAAAGCCAATTATCGGATTTTTGAATAGGCATAAAATATGTTATGTCTCGAACATGTCGATCACGCATCTGAGAAGCTTCGTTGAGGTCTACCGTCAGGGTTCGGTCAGTCGCGCCGCGCATGAGCTAGGGCTCACCCAGCCAGCCGTCACCGGGCATATCGCCAGTCTTGAAGCGCAGCTTGAGCGCAAGCTTTTCACGCGCCACGCCCGTGGCGTGACGCCGACGGTCATTGCCGACGAACTGGCCAGTCGCGTCACCGGCGCCATCGATGTGGCGGAGAATGTTCTGGCGGAGGTGCGGGCCCGCTCCATGCGCGTTTCCGGCACGATCCATCTCTGCGGCCCGTCGGACATTCTGTCCGATCTCATAACCGACCGGATCAAGACCCTGATGCACAGCAATCTGGCGGTGCAGCTTCACCCCGCCGTCGATGACGAGCCACCCCGCATGCTGGTCGAGGGGCGGTCAGACTTCGCCTTTGCGGTCAAGGTGCCGGACGATCCACGGATCGAGGCTGCGCTCTATGGCCGTGAGGAACTGCTGCTGGTGGCTGCGCCTGAGGTCGTGGAGCGGATAGGGCGTGAAACGGCGCTATCGGAAGCGCTGCAGGAGGTTCCGTTCCTCTCCTATGATCTGCAACGCTATATGATCCGCATGTGGATCGAGCACAATCAGATGTCCATCGGCAATGCGGAGGAGGCGGTCACGACGCCCGATCTGAGAGCGCTCAGGAACTTCGTGGTTGAAGGGTTCGGATGGAGTGTTCTGCCGCGCTATCTGGTGGCCGCGCATCTGCGCTCCGGTGCGCTGGACGTGATCGCAGGGCCACGCGGCAATCCTGAAATCGCCTATTACCTGCTGTGGCTCAAAAGCGCGATGCGCAATCCCAGAACGGCAAGGGCCAAGGCGCTGCTTTTGCAGCCGCCGGGCGATGGTGAGGCTCTCTAGGCCTTCGCCACGCATGATCCGCAATTGCCGCGGATCTCTATCGTGGTCTTGGCCGGCTTGAAGCGGTGGCTTCTGGCCCAGCCGTCGAGCCGGTCCTTCACGATCTCGTCGGAAAACTCTTCCACCTTGCCGCAGGCCTCGCAGATGGCAAAGGCGATCAGTTCCTGTTCGTGACAGTTGGGGTGTGCGCAGGCGACGAAGGCGTTCAGGCTTTCCAGCCGGTGCACAAGGCCCATCTCGGTCAGCTTGTCGAGCGCACGATAGACCTGCAGTGGCGCGCGCAGGCCATCGCCGCGCAGCCGGTCGAGGATCGTGTAGGCGCTGAGAGGAGCCTCTGCGCTGGAGAGCGTTTTCATCACCAGCGCCTGGTTGCGTGTCAGGTCGGCACTCATGGCTTGGTCTCCGTTGCGCGATCGTCGGTTCCTGCCCTTGGCGACGGCATGAGGCTGACGAGAAACAGCGCCAGCGCAGCCACCACGATTGAAGGTCCGGACGGTGTATCGAATTGCAGCGACGCCGTCAGCCCACCGATGACCGAAAGTGCACCGGCAATCGCGGCCAGAACGGCCATCATCTCCGGCCCGCCGGCAAAGCGGCGGGCGGTGGCGGCGGGAATGATGAGCAGCGCGGTGATGAGCAGAATGCCCACCAGCTTCATGGCGATGGCGATGACCGCGGCCATGAGCAGCATGAAGATCAGGCGCGAGCGCTCGGGTTTCAGCCCCTCGGCCTGCGCGATGTCGGTGTTGACGGTGGCCGCCAGAAGCGGCCGCCAGAGCCAGATAAGCAGCCCGAGAACAACCGCGCCGCCGCCATAGATGACGGCGATGTCGAGTTTCGAGACGGCGAGAATGTCGCCGAACAGAAAGCCCATCAGATCCACGCGCACCCACGTCATGAAGGCCACCATGACGAGGCCGAGCGCCAGTGTCGAGTGCGAGAGAATGCCGAGCAGGGCATCGGTGGAGAGCGCGCGACGCCGCTCCATGATGATGAGCGCCACCGAGGCGAGCGCGGCCACCAGAAACACGCCGACCATCAGGTTGATTTCCATGACCAGCGACAGCGCGACGCCCAGAAGTGCGGAGTGCGCCATGGTATCGCCGAAATAGGCCATGCGCCGCCACACGACGAAACAGCCAAGCGGGCCGGTTACCAGGGCGAGCCCGACACCGGCCACAAGCGCGCGGGTGAAGAAATCATCGAGCATTGTTTGCTCCCTTCGCCGGCGTGTCGCTGTCGCAGGCATGGTCGTGAAGGTGGTGACCATCCTCGGGATGGCAGTGCTCGGTGATGGTGCCATCGGCATGGCGCACGCGCCCGTCGGCCAGATGCGTGTGGTCGTGGTGATGGCGGTAGAGCGCCAGCGCTTCCGCCGCACGCGTGCCGAAGAGTTTGCGGTATTCGGGGCTGTCCATGACGCTTTGCGGCGCGCCGCGGCAGCACACATGGCCGTTCAGGCAGATCACCGTATCCGTGTCGGCCATGACGATGTGCAGGTCGTGCGAGATCATCAGGATGCCGCAGCCGGTGCGGTCGCGGATCTCGCGAATGAGTTCGTAAAGCGCGGCCTCGCCGGTGAAGTCGACGCCCTGAACGGGTTCGTCGAGCACCAGCAGGTCCGGCTTGCGCAGCATGGCGCGGGCCAGAAGCGCGCGCTGAAACTCGCCGCCGGAAAGGGCGGCCACCTGGCGTCCCGCCAGATGCGCCACGCCCGCTGCCGCGAGCGCTGCCTTGATCTCGGCGCTGCCGGCTGGCGCGGTCAGGGTCATCAGGCGCTCGACGGTCAGCGGCAGCGTCCAGTCGATGGCCACTTTCTGCGGTACATAGCCGACCCTGAGATCCGGCGCGCGATGCACATGCCCCTCGTTCGGCTGGATGACGCCGATGGCCGTCTTCGCGGTGGTGCTCTTGCCCGAGCCATTGGGGCCGATCAGCGTGACGATTTCGCCGCGCCGCACCGAAAGGTCGACGCCGCGCACCAGCCAGCGCCCGCTGCGGCTCACGCCGGCATTGTGCATCTCCACCAGCATTTCACCGGCGGTTTCGGGGGAGGGGCTTTGTTTTTTCAGCATGTGATTTTTCCGACTTGTCAGCGGATATGGCACACGTTATAGCGTAACGCAAGGATATGTAATGTCATAACATTCACCGAGGCGGTGAAGGTTGGGCTTGCATGCCATGTCCGTCCGTTCAATGCCTACAGGAGCCTTCCATGAAGTCGTTTCGCCTTTCGCTCGCCGCAGCCGCATCCTCCCTTGCGCTGTTGACGCCGGGCGCATTGACCGGAGCTTTCGCCGCCGACATGGAGGTCGTCACGTCCATCAAGCCCGTGCACTCTCTCGTGGCCGGGGTGATGGAGGGCGTAGGCGAGCCGGCGCTCATCCTGCAGGGCGCTGGTTCGCCGCATACCTATTCGATGCGCCCGTCGCAGGCGCGCATGCTGGCCAATGCGGATCTGGTGTTCTGGGTCGGGCCGGGCCTTGAAGTCTTTCTTGAAAAGCCGCTGGAAACGCTGGCCGGCGAGGCGACGCAGGTGGCGCTTTCCGACAGCGAGGGCCTGACCCTGCTCGAGATGCGCGAGGGCGGCGCGTTCGAAGCGCATTCGCATGGCGACGATCATGATGACCATGACGACCATGGCCACGAAGCGGAAGAAGGCGGCCATGATCACGCCCATGAGCATGGTCCCGACGCGCATCTCTGGCTTGATCCGGACAATGCGAAGATCATGGTGAGCGCCATTGCCGAGGCGCTCAGTGCGGCCGATGCGGAGAACGCGTCTGCCTATGCGGCCAACGCCGCCGCACTCAACGAGCGCATCGCGGCGCTCCAGACCGAGCTTTCCGCCGAGCTGGAGCCCGTCAAAGACCGTCCCTTCATCGTGTTCCACGATGCCTATCAGTATTTCGAAAAACAGTTCGGCCTTGCGGCAGCCGGTTCCATCACCGTCAGCCCCGAGATCATTCCCGGTGCGCAGCGTGTCGATGAAATCCGCACCAAGGTGCGTGAGCTTGATGCGGCCTGCGTCTTCGCCGAGCCCCAGTTCGAGCCGCGTCTCGTGGAGGTGGTCACCGAAGGCACTGACGCGAAATCCGGTGTGCTCGATCCGCTGGGCGCCGAGATCGAAGATGGCAAGGATCTCTATTTCGAGCTGATGCGCGGCATGGCGGCCTCGTTGAAGACCTGTCTCACGAAATAGGTTCAGGGGCATGGAGGCGATTGCTTCCAGGCCCGCTCATCCGGCCGGGTTCCGAGCCCATTACCAGCTCGGCCGGATGACGGCCCCTCGCCAAAACCCGTTTCAGTAGCCGCCCGCCTCTGGGGTGGCCCGAGTTTCCAGACTTGCCTGCGCCCGGTTCTCTACCGGGTGAAAGCCGGCATTTGCTTGTCCAATTCTAGTAACGTTATAACAAATAGGAGAGAAACGATGCGTCCTTCCATAGTCCTTCTGCGTGCGGGGCTTTTGAGCGCGGGTGCAGCACTCGCCGCGCTGCATCCGGCCCACGCCGATGAGCACGAGGCCTGGCGGCTGTTCGTCGCCGACCATTCCGCGCCGGAGCTTCGTGTGCTCGATGCGGAAAAGGGCGAGACGATTGAAACCTTCTCGCTCAAGTCTCCTGCGCGCGTCTACGCCACGGAGAGCAATGAGACCGTCTTTGCCGTCCAGCGTGACGCCAACACGGTGACGGCGTTCTCCAGCGGTATCCATTTCGACGATCACGGCGATCATGCCGACATGGAAGTCAGCGCTCCCAAGGCGCTCGACGGTTCCGTCGATGGCGACCGGCCGGTGCATTTCGTCTCCCATTATGGCGAGATCGCCCTTTTCTTCGATGGCGAGGGCGTGGCCCGCGTGGTTTCGGAAAAGCAGGTGCAGGACGGCAAGCCCGAATCCCGCGAGCTGAAGACCTCCGCACCGCACCATGGCGTCGTCATTCCCTATGGCGCGCACGCCATCGCGACCGTTCCCAACAGCAAGGACCCGAGCGAGCTGCCCGAGGGTGTGCAGGTGGTGGACGCCAGGGGAGAAGCCGTGGGGGATGCCGCTGCCTGCCCGGGCCTGCATGGTGAAGCCACCTCCGGCAACATCACGGCCATTGCCTGCGATACGGGCCTGCTCCTGGTTTCGGGAAGCCGCAGTGCCGCGCCCGTGATCCAGCATCTCGCCTACACGAAGTCGCTGCCCGAGGATCTGAAGGTCTCGACGCTCGCCGGCGGCAAGGCGCTGCAGTACTTCCTCGGCAATTTCGGCAAGTCGAACCTCGTCCTGATCGACCCGGAAGACGAAGATGCCTTCCGCCTGATCGAACTGCCGGTGCGCGCCGTGCACTTCGTGGTAGACCCGGTGCGTCCGAAGTTCGCCTATGTCTTCACCGAGGATGGCAAGCTGAACCGCATCAATGTGCTTTCGGGCAAGATCGACAAGTCGGTTGAGCTGACGGCAGCCTATTCGATGGATGGCCACTGGTCCGATCCGCGTCCGCGCATCGCCGTCACCGGCGAAGAGATCATGGTCACGGACCCGCTCAAGAGCGTTATCCGTGCGGTCGACGCAGAGACCTTCGAGAAGGCGCGCGACATTGCCGTTGAGGGTATGCCCTACAACATCGTGGCCGTCGGCGGTTCGGGCGAGCAGCACGAAAACCACTGATCCAGGATTGTGTTAGAATGAAAAAAGCCCCGGCATTGCCGGGGCTTTTTGCTTTGGGGCAGGGATGTCTCAAAGCGCGGTCAGTGCGTGCGCTCAGTGGCGCGAAAGCCAGTCGTCGATCTCGCGCTCGGCTTCTTCCTGGGCTTTGCCGTAGCGTTCCTGCAGCTTTCCGGCGAGTTCCCGTCGGTTGCCGCGCACCACGTCGAGATCGTCATTGGTGAGCTTGCCCCAGTTCTGCTGGACCTTGCCCTTGAACTGTTCCCAATTGCCTTCGATCTGATTCCAATTCATGACTTATCCTTCCGCATCTCTGCGGAGTGCACTCCGGTTTGTCTTCATCGGCCTAGGTGTCTCAACAATGCGCGAGCGGTGATGAAGTTCCCGCCTTTTCATAGCCGCGCCCAAATTGAAGCGCAGCGTCGCAGGACCTAAATCAAGCGGGAAAGGAAGCGATCATGGAAAGCCAGCCCGCCCCCTTTGTGCCGCCGGCCCCCAGCCCGCGCACCAAGCCGCCCTCCACGCTGGAGATGATGCGGATCGTCTATCGCAATCCGCTCGAACTGTGGGGCGAACCTTCCTACAACGAGCCGTGGATCAACATCGAGAACACGATTGGCGGGCCGCTGGTCATCGCCAATGATCCGGGGCTGATCCGGCATGTGCTCGTCGACAATGCGAAGAACTACAAGATGGCGCGGGTGCGCCAAAAAATCCTTCGCCCGATCCTGCGCGATGGTCTTCTTACGGCGGAAGGGGCCGTGTGGCGGCGTTCGCGCAAGGCCATGGCCCCGGTCTTCACGCCGCGCCACATTGCCGGTTTTGCAAAGCCGATGCTGGAGCGCAGCCGCGCCTTCGTCGAACGCTATGAAGATGCGGCAGGGCCGGTGGATGTGTCGCGCGACATGACGCTCCTGACCTTCGACATTCTGGCCGAGACGCTTTTCTCCGGCGAAATTGCGGGCGAGCCGGGCAGTTTCGCCGAACAGGTGGATCGCCTGTTTGAAACCATGGGGCGCGTCGATCCGCTGGATCTTCTGGGCGCGCCGGACTGGCTGCCCCGCATCACGCGCCTTCTGGGGCGCAACTCGCTTACCTTCTTCCGCAACATCGTGGCCGAGACCATGGCTCTACGGAAAGAGAAGATGGCGCGCGGCAGCGATGTGCCGGAAGACTTCCTCACGCTTCTCCTGCGCGCCGAAGGGCCGGAAGGGCTGACGCGCGAGGAGATCGAGGACAACATCATCACCTTCATCGGCGCCGGTCACGAAACCACGGCGCGGGCGCTGGGCTGGACCATCTACTGTCTCGCCGAAGCCCCCTGGGAGCGCGAGAAGGTGGAAGCCGAGATTGATGCGGTGCTCGCCCGCGAGCCCGATCCGGTCAACTGGCTCGACGCCATGCCCCTGACGCGCGCCGCGTTTGAGGAGGCGTTGCGGCTTTATCCGCCTGCACCTTCGATCAACCGCGAGGCAATCGCGGAGGATCGCTACCAGGACCTGACCATCGTGAAGGGCGCGCAGGTGCTTGTCATGCCATGGACGGTGCATCGTCACCGGGCGCTGTGGGACAATCCCGACGCCTTCATCCCGTCGCGCTTCCATCCGGGCAACAGGGAGACGCTCGACCGCTATCAGTATCTGCCCTTCGGCGCGGGGCCGCGCGTGTGCATCGGGGCCACTTTCGCCATGCAGGAGGCCGTCATCGCGCTCGCCATCCTGCTTTCCCGCTTCCGTTTCGACACGCTGCCGGAAACGAAGCCATGGCCGGTTCAGAAACTGACCACCCAGCCACAGGGCGGCCTGCCCATGCGCGTGAGCCGGCGCTCTCTTGATTTCATGTGAAATTGAAATTACTATTTATTTCTCATGGAGTGGTGATTGCATGCCCCAGTTGCAGAAGATTTCGGCGCCGGAGAAGACTGCTGTTGCAGCAAAAGCTGCAGTGAAGGCTGCAGAATTGCTGCAGGTTTCGGGGCGTGAACTTTCCAGAATTCTCGGGGTTTCCGAGGCTACGATGTCTCGTATTCGTCGTGCGCCCGATGCGGGTATTCTTCACGGCAAACCTTATGAACTGGCTCTCTTGTTTGTTCGCCTTTATCGTTCATTGGATGCGATTACAGGCGGAGATGATCAGGCATCCAGCGCATGGCTTCATGCGCATCATGAATTGTTGGGTGGCGTGCCCGCAGAACGCATTCTGAGGATTGACGGGTTGGTGCATGTCCTTGCCTATCTGGACACAAGACGCGCTCCGCTCTGAGACGCGGCCCCTGACGGGCAGCGGCTGGCGGCTTGTTGAGGCGCAACACCTCGTATCGACAATGAAACTGGTTGATACACTGGAGGAGCAGGAGCTTTTAGAGGCGGAGTTGGAGAAAACCAAACCGCCGGTTCCTCCGCAGTGCAGTCACCTCGATTTTCTGCTGTCTACGCCCTTTCGTTATGGGCGCTATCCGGGCAACTCACGCTTTCGTCGCGAAGGTTACACTCCGGGTGTGTTCTATGCGAGCGAGGCGGTCCATACGGCGGTGGCTGAAACGGCTTTTTATCGGGCTCTCTTCTTCGCTGAGAGCCCAGAGACTCCTCTCCCTCGGAATGCCCTCGAGTTCACCGCATTTGAAGTTAATTTCGCTGTCGATCTCGCACTCGATCTGACTGCACCGAATCTGAACAGGGATTCCCGGCACTGGCTGCATCCAACTGACTATTCAGCTTGTCTGGAACTGGCAGACGGTGCGCGCGCAATCGGGACCAAGCTGCTTCGCTACCGGTCCATTCGCGATCCATCTGGCGGAGCAAATCTGGCGATACTGGATTGCCAAGCCTTCACTGCGAGCCGTCCAGTTACAAGGGCAACCTGGCATCTGGCATTTTCGAAGCAGTGTATAAATGCTCTCTGCGACTGGCCCAGTAGTCGGTTGTCACTACCGTTTTCCGTCTTCGCAGACGATCCTCGCATGGCGCGGTTCAAGGTGTCCTAGAACGGCTGGATCGTTCGGACACTGGCCCTCGAAAACTATCCCCCCTGAAACACATTCTCCACATGCACCGGCCAGCGGCGGGGGAGGATGGCGACGAGATCGAAGCGTAGCGAAAGGCGGGCGTGGTCGGGCTGGCGGCCAAGCCACAGATCGGCGGCGTGTTCGATGCGGATCTGCGCCTGATAGCCGACCGCGTCCATTGCCTGCTCCAGCGTCGGCCGCGCCTTGACCTCGACAATCGCAACCACATCGCCGCGCCGGGCGATCAGGTCTATCTCGCCGAGTTTCGTGCGGTAACGCCGGGCCAGAATGCGGTAGCCCTTGAGGCGCAGGGCCATTGCTGCGAACCATTCGCCGCGATGGCCGAGCCTGTAGGCCTTGCGCCGCGCCTCAGCCGGCATCGCTTTCGGCCTTCAGCGCCAGAAGCCTCTGATAAAGTTCGGATTTGCGGCCGCCCGTCATGCGCGCCGCCTCGCCGGCGGCCTTGGAGGCCGACATTTCGGTGGAGAGCGACAGAAGCAGCCGGTCGACATCCTCGGCGCTGACGCTTTCCTCTTCCTGCGGCGGCTCGATGCAGACAACGACCTCGCCCTTGGGTGCGCCGGTTTCGGCATAATGCTCGGCCAGCTCGGCCAGTGTGCCGCGGCGGAATTCCTCGAAGGTCTTGGTGAGTTCCCGCGCGACGCAGGCAGAGCGTTCCGCTCCCAGCGTTGCCGCCATGCTGGCAAGGCTGTCGGCCAGCCGGCGCGGGGATTCGAAGAAAATCAGCGTGGCCGGCGTCTGGCGGAAGGTTTCGAGCCGCGCGCGGCGCTGGCCTTCCTTGACCGGCAGAAAGCCGCCGAAGAGAAAGGCATCCGTTGGCAGGCCGGAGGCCGAAAGCGCCGTCAGCACCGCCGAGGGGCCGGGAATGGGAACGACGCGCAACCCCTTTTCAACGGCCTGATCGACAAGCCTGTAACCGGGGTCGGAGACAAGCGGCGTGCCGGCGTCGGAGATCAGCGCGACGCTCATGCCATCCCCGATGGCGGCCAGCAGACGGGGCCCTGCCTCGCGCGCATTGTGCTCGTGATAGGCGGTGAGGCTGTGGCTGATGCCATAGCGCGCCATCAGCACGCGCGAGACGCGGGTGTCTTCGCAGGCAACGATGTCCGCGCCCGCCAGAATGTGGAGCGCGCGCAGCGTGATGTCGCCCAGATTGCCGATGGGCGTCGCCACCAGATAGAGCGCGGGCTCCAGCGGGTCGGCGCCGATACGGGCGTTGCCGACGACGAAACTTTTCTCCACGCGCGGGTTATCCATAGCTCATTGGTCCTTATTCGCTCATCTCTTTGACATGCCGACATGAGGGTTGCAAAGTCGCGCGCTCAATTTGGGACGGATGCGGTAATGAAGTTATGGACAATGCCCGGTCGCAGGGCCGGGTTTCTCACGGGCGCGCTTGCAGCGCTTCTGGCGCTTGGCGGCTGCATGGGCAGCGATGTGCCTTACGGCGTGCCGCAGACGAATGGCCAGAGCGGCTTCAACCAGCCCTTCGCGGACAATGCCCCGCGTCAGCCGGCCACTGGCGAGGTGATCGGCTCGGGCGATACGCGGGTGGCGCTTCTCCTGCCGCTGACGGGTGAGGGCAACGCAAGCCGCATTGCCGCTGAACTCAAGAACGCGGCCCTGCTGGCGATGGATGACAGCGGCATGCAGACGCTGGAACTCGTGGTCAAGGACACGGGCGGCACGACCGAAGGCGCGACCGCCGCCGCCACGCAGGCGCTGACGGAAGGCGCGTCTGCCGTTCTGGGGCCGCTCTTCTCGGCCAATGTTCGCGCTGCAACACCGGCGTTGCAGGCAACGCAGACGCCGATGATCGCATTCTCGTCGGACCGCGCGGCTGCTTCGCCGGGCGTCTACCTCAACTCATTCCTGCCGCAGGGCGTCGTGAACCGCACGCTCACCTATGCCGCCGGTCAGGGCGTGCGCTCCGTTGTGGCGATCCTGCCGGAAGGGGCGGCGGGCGACCTCGCCGAGGCCGAGGCGCGGCGCACCATGCAGCAAACCGGCGGTGAGCTGACGGCGGTGGCGCGCTACGCCTATGACAACATGTCCGTCTATGAAGCCGTGCAGAGCGTGGCTGATGCCGTGCGGGCCGCCGATGCGGTGTTCATTCCCGATGGCGGCAGCAGCCCGGCGACCATCGTCACCACCATGACGGAAACCGGCATCGACGTTTCCAACAAGAAGATCCTCGGAACCGGGCAGTGGACGAGCGCCAACCTCGCCGATCCCGCGCTTCAGGGCGCGTGGTTCGCCGATACGGATCAGGCGCGCGTCAACACCTACAAGCAGCGCTATCAGGCGCGCTTCGGGGCCGAGCCCTCGCTCACATCGGCGCTCGCCTATGACACGGTCGTTCTGGTGGCCAACATTGCAAAGGGCGGCGGCGGCGTTCAGCGCCATGCGCTTGAAACGCCGGTCGGCTTCAATGGCTATACCGGGCTGTTCCGCTTCAATGGCGATGGCACGACCGAGCGCGGCTATGCGGTCTACGAGGTGCGTGAGGGCCGTCCGCAGGTCATTGATGCCGCGCCAACCCGGTTCGGCGGGGCTTTCTAGATCGGTTTTTGATCGAGCGCCGGCTCAGTCTGCTGCGGCGAAATGCGCGATCTGGTCGGCATGCGCCTTCGCAAAGGCCGGGCGGGCGGTGGCGCGGGTGACATAGTCGCGGCAGGCCGGATAACCCGCCAGCCCGTCGAAACGGTCGACCAGCCGCAGCACATCGGCCATGGCGATGTCGGCGATGGAAAAGCTGTCCGCGAGCCATTCGCGGTCAGCCAGAACGCTCTCCATGTGCTTCAGGCGGGCGTTCAGGAAGTCGTTCAGGGGCTTCCAGCCGGGCGTGTCGCCGGCAAGGCCGTGAAACTGAAAGATCGTCCAGGGCAGGCTTGCCGCCTCGACCGAGTTCAGCGCTGCAAACAGCCAGGCGATGGTTTCACTGCGGCCCTTTTCATCCGTGGGCATCAGCGCATCGCTCTTTTCGCCCAGATGCAGCAGGATCGCACCGCTTTCGAAGATCGAGGTGTCGCCATCCGTCAGCCACGGCACCTGCCCGAAGGGCTGGTGCGAGAAGTGCCCGGGCTGCCGGTCGCTGAACGCCGCGCTTTCCACGCGGTAAGGCAGGCCGGCCTCTTCCAGAGCCCATCTTATCCTCAGGTCGCGCACATAGCCGCGCGGCAGCTCGGGCACCCAGTCGAACGTCGTCAGCGTCAGCTCTGCCATCAATCGTCTCCTCTTCCCAGGCCCCGAGCTATAGCGGGCCACCGGCGAGGCAACAAGGCGAGGCGGCGGCAGGCGCATTCGCTCCTGCCATATGCTGCAATCGGTTTCTGAGACCCGCGAATGCCGGTCTATTCGCGCGCCAGATCGGCCACGACCGCATCCAGCACGATCATGCCCTGCGGGGTGGCGCGCAGGCGGGTGTTGCCGATGGGCTCGACAAGGCCCTCTTCCTGCAATACGGCGATGCGGCTGTTTGAAAGCGCACGACCGGAAAGCGCCTCGTAGCGCGGCAGGTCGATGCCCTCGACAAGGCGCAGGCCCATCAGCAGGAACTCGTCGGCTTCCTCGTCATGCGT
Organism: Nitratireductor sp. GZWM139; assembly: GCF_030068685.1. Lineage (NCBI taxonomy): Bacteria > Pseudomonadati > Pseudomonadota > Alphaproteobacteria > Hyphomicrobiales > Phyllobacteriaceae > Nitratireductor > Nitratireductor sp. GZWM139. The sequence continues at coordinate 169,766 of NZ_JAMQML010000006.1, forward strand.
CAGCACCTCGCCGCCGATCACGCCATGGCCCTTGGTCTCCACCCGCTCCAGCCAGGTTTCCGGCATCTTCTCGGTGAAGGTGACATGGCGGCGGCCATTCTCGATGAAACGGCCATGGGCGCCGGGGCCGACGCCGACATATTCGCCATAGCGCCAGTAAACGAGGTTGTGGCGGCTTTCCGCGCCGGGGCGGGCATGGTTGGAAATCTCATAGGCCGGCAGGCCGTGCGCCGCCGTCACCTCCTGCGTGATCTCGTAGAGCCGCGCGGCGTGGTCGCCATCGGGCATGTCGAGCTTGCCGGCGGCATGCAGAAGCTGGAAGCGCGTGCCTTCCTCGATGGTGAGCTGGTAGAGCGACAGGTGGTCGGCGGCGTGGCCGATGGCCTGTCTGAGCTCTTCGGCCCAGGCTTCCTCGCTCTGGCCGGGGCGCGCGTAGATCAGGTCGAAGGAAAGGCGCGGGAAGGTCTCGCGGGCAAGGCCGATGGCCTTCAGCGCCTCTTCCACATTGTGCAGACGGCCGAGAAACTTGAGATCCCGGTCGTTGAGCGCCTGCACGCCGAGCGAAACCCGGTTGACGCCGGCAGCGCGATAGCCGCGAAAACGGTCGGCCTCGACGGAGCTTGGATTGGCCTCCAGCGTCACCTCGATGCCGTCGGGAACGCTCCAGTTGGCGGTGACCGCGTCGAGCAGAGCGCCGACCGTACGCGGCTCCATCAGCGAGGGCGTGCCCCCGCCCAGAAAGATGCTGGTGACGGTGCGCGGCCCGGTGCGGGCGCGCATGGTGGCAAGCTCGCGCTCAAAGGCGGCGGCAAAGCGCTCCTGATCCACCGGCTGGTGGCGCACATGGCTGTTGAAGTCGCAATAAGGGCATTTGGCCGCGCAGAACGGCCAATGCAGATAGATGCCGAAGCCCGGCGTCCTATCGAGCGGGGTGATCACGCGGCGCCCAGCCTTGCCCGGGCGAACTTCTGGAACGCGCGGGCGCGGTGGGAGAGGGCGTGCTTGTCGCCGGGCTTCCAGCCGTGCTTCTCCTCGGCCGTCATCTCGCCGAAGGTGACGTCATAGCCCTCGGGCTGGAACACCGGATCATAGCCGAACCCGTCCGTGCCGCGCGGCGGCCAGACCAGATGGCCTTCGGCTTCACCGCGGTAGTATTCGGTCTCGCCATCGGGAAAGCACAGGCAAAGCGTCGCCACGAAGCGGCCGGTGCGCTTTTCCGGCGTGTCCGCGCCAGCCTCGGAAAGCAGTTTTTGCGTCTTCTCCATGGCCATCATGAAGTCGCGACTGCCGTCATCCTTCGTCGCCCAGTCGGCGGTGTAGACGCCGGGTGCGCCGTCCAGCGCATCCACGCAGAGACCGGAATCGTCCGACAGCGCCGGCAGGCCGGTGGCCTCGGCGGCGGCAAGCGCCTTGATGCGGGCGTTCTCTTCAAACGTCGTGCCGGTTTCTTCCGGCTCGGGCAGGCCAAGCTCGGCAGCCGAGCGCACCGTGTAGCCGAACGGGGCCAAAAGGTCTGAAAACTCGCGAAGCTTGCCCTTGTTATGGCTGGCGAGCACAAAGGTCTTGTTGTCGATCGGTCTCAAGTCAGTCCCCAGATGCGCGGTTCGGCGAATTCGAGCGAATTGCCGGAAGGATCGCGGAAATAGATCGAACGACCGCCACCCGGCCATTCGAAATCCGCCTCGATGGCGATGCCCGCCGCTTCGAGATGCGCCTTCCAGCGGGCAATCTCTTCGGCAGTTGCGGCAAAACAGAGGTGGCCCTGTCCGCGCGCGCCGTGCGGCGGCACGGGAAGCCGGGCGTCGGCTGCGGGCGGTTCGGCGGTAGCCGCCGGGTTGAAGAGCAGCAGTACGGTCTGCCCGCAGCGAAAGAACACATGTCTGCCCTCGACCCTGGCAATCCGCTCCAGCCCGAGCGCCTCGCCATAGAAGCGCTCGGCTTCGGCAAGGTCACTTACATAGAGCGCGGCTTCCAGTATGGCCGGGGGTTGCATGGCTCGGTTACGACCCTTTCGGGATCAGAGCATCGGACCGAAAGTGGAAACCGGTTTTCGGTCTATTCCGATGCTCCATCTAATGTTCAGATCGTCCTTTGTGCGTCCGAATGGGACGCACGGCGATCCAGCTCAGGAGATTGCCATCTTCTGCATGTCCACGAGCTTGGTGATACCCTTGCGGGCAAGTCCCATCAAGGCTGCGAACTCGTCCTCGGAGAAGGGCTCGCCTTCAGCCGTGCCCTGAATCTCCACGATGCCGCCCTTGCCGGTCATCACGAAGTTGGCGTCGGTCTCGGCAGCCGAATCTTCGAGATAGTCGAGGTCGAGAACGGGCGTTCCATTGTAGATGCCGCAGGAAATGGCGGCCACATGGTCCTTGAGGACCTTGTCGCGGCTGACCATCTGGCGCGCTTCCATCCACGAAAGGCAGTCCGAAAGGGCGATGAAACCGCCGGTGATGGCTGCCGTGCGGGTGCCGCCATCGGCCTGGATCACGTCGCAGTCGACGGTGATCTGCTTTTCGCCAAGCGCCTGCAGGTCGACGACCGAGCGCAGCGAGCGGCCGATCAGGCGCTGGATCTCGAGCGTGCGGCCGCCCTGCTTGCCGGAAGAGGCTTCGCGGCGCATGCGGTCGCCGGTGGAGCGCGGCAGCATGCCGTATTCCGCCGTCACCCAGCCTTGGCCGGAATTGCGCAGCCATGGCGGAACGCGCTCTTCAAGGCTGGCCGTGCACAGCACATGGGTGTCGCCGAAGCGCACCAGACACGACCCCTCAGCGTGCTTGGAAAAGCCCCGCTCGAAGCTGACGGCACGCATTTCATCGGGTTCGCGTTTGGAAGGGCGCATGGGCGGTTCTCTCCAGTGTCATTTGGTGTTGGCGGCTTGTAGCTTCGCGGGTGCGTCAACGCAAAGGAAATCCGGAAACGACTGGAAATCCAGCTGTGCGCGCACCTTCATGACTGTTGTCATCCATGGGATGCCGCTTATATTCGACATATCAGAGGCCGCGAATGACGAAACCAGTCTTGGACAGAGATTTTCACGAACACGCACTGCAATCGCTGGATTCCCGCTCCCGCGAGATTTTCCGCGTCATCGTGGAATCCTATCTGAGAGACGGCGACCCGCTGGGTTCGCGCAGCCTTTCGCGCATTCTCTCCACGCAGCTTTCGCCGGCCACCATCCGCAACGTGATGAGCGACCTGGAGCATCTGGGCCTCATTTACGCGCCGCATGTTTCTGCCGGCCGCATGCCCACGCAGCAGGGGTTACGCTTCTTCGTCGACGCCTTCATGGAAATCGGCGACCTGTCGGACAATGAGCGCCGCATCATCGAAACGCAGGTCAAGGCGTCGAGCAGCGGTCATTCGCTCGATCACATGCTGACGGAGGCGAGCCAGCTTCTGTCCGGCCTTTCGCGCGGTGCGGGACTGGTGCTCGCCACAAAGTCGGAAGCAGCGCTCAAGCACATCGAATTCGTGCAGCTTGAGCCGCGCAAGGGGCTTGCCGTGCTCGTCTCGCAGAATGGCGACGTGGAAAACCGCGTCATCGATCTGCCGGAAGGCGTCACCATCTCGCAATTGCATGAGGCGTCCAACTTCCTCAATGCGCATATTCGTGGCCGCACGCTCGCCGAAACGCGGACCGAGCTGTCGCGCCTGCAGGAAGAAACACGCGCCGCGCTCGACACGCTCTCGCAGGAGCTGGTGGAGCAGGGGCTCGCCGTGTGGGCGGGGACCGAAAGCGGCCAGCCGGCGCGGCTGATCGTGCGTGGCCGGGCAAACCTTCTGGAAAACCTGACGGCGGAGGCCGATCTGGAGCTTCTGCGCCGGCTGTTCGAAGATCTGGAGACCAAGGAAGGTCTCATCCAGCTTCTCGACATGGCCGAGGAAGGGTCGGGCGTGCGCATCTTCATCGGCTCGGAAAACCGGCTCTTCTCGCTTTCCGGCTCGTCGCTTGTGGTTGCGCCCTACCGTGATCAGGAATCGCGCGTGATCGGCGCGCTTGGCGTCATCGGCCCCACGCGGCTCAACTATGCCCGCATCGTGCCGATGGTCGACTATACGGCCCAGATCGTGGGGCGCCTTCTGCGTTAGCGGATTAAGTCACACCGGAAGCCAGTACGCGAATGCATCAGGCCACCCCTTGATTTTGCCCGCACGAACCTCGATATCGGACGCAATATCCGAACAATTGTAGAACCATAGACGGACTGTCATGACCAATCAGGCTAAGGACAACGAAGCAACCAGACCCGGAACGGCCGAGGAGCAGGACCTGAAGGCGTCCGAAGCGCACGCCGGCGGCGAGGCGGTTTCGGAAGAAGACGTCCTGGTGCGGCTGGCCAGGGAAAACGAGGAGCTGAAGGAACGTGCCCTTCGCCTCGCGGCCGAAATGGAAAACCTGCGCAAGCGCACCGCACGCGACGTCGCCGAAGCGCGCAGCTATTCGATCGCCGGCTTCGCCCGCGACATGCTGACGGTTTCCGACAATCTGCGCCGTGCGCTCGAAGCGGTGCCGGCGGAAGCCCGTGCGGCTGCCGACAGCGGACTTGCCTCGCTGATGGAAGGCGTCGAGATGACGGAGCGCTCCATGCTCTCCACTTTGGAGCGCCATGGCGTGAAGCAGCTCGACCCGAAGGGTGAGCGTTTCGACCCGCATTTCCATCAGGCAATGTTCGAGGTGCCGGACCCGACAACCCCTGAAAACACCGTCGTTCAGGTGGTGCAGCAGGGCTTCGTGATCGGCGAGCGCGTTCTGCGCCCGGCCATGGTCGGCGTCGCCAAGGGCGGCCCGAAGGCCGGCGCGGTGCAGAATGGCGAGAATGCTTCGGCAGAGCCCGGTCCGCCCAATCCGCAGGCCGAACGCGACGCGTAAGGCGTGATTTGTTCATCGCCGCGGGGCATCGCGCGCCCGCGGCGACAGACCTCTCCTGCACCTCTTTCCGGGCGCAAAAATCGCTTTGTAGCGGCGCTTGCTTCCTATTCATCCGCCCTTCGGCTATCCAGAGTGCCGGGGAGGGCCAGATGGATCCTATTCAGCTTCTTGATTATGCGGGTGTTGCGGTGTTTGCCGCCACAGGCGCGCTTGCGGCCTCACGCAAGGAACTCGACCTTATCGGTTTCATGTTCCTGGCCGGTGTGACGGGCACAGGCGGCGGCACGCTGCGCGATCTCGTTCTGGGCGTTCCGGTCTTCTGGGTCGAAAACCACATTTACATCATCGTCTGCGCCGTCGTGGCGCTGCTCGTCTTCTTTGGCGCGCCGCTGGTGGAATATCGCTATCGGCTGCTTCTGTGGCTCGATGCCGCCGGCCTTGCCGCCTATTCGGTGCTGGGCGCGGCCAAGGGGCTTGAAGCGTCCGGTTCGGCCATCGTGGCGGTGGTGACGGGCATGCTCACCGCAACATTCGGCGGCGTGTTGCGCGATGTGCTGGCGGGCGAACCGTCGGTTCTCATGCGTCCGGAAGTCTATGTCTCTGCCGCACTCGTCGGTGCCAGCGTGTTCACCGTGGCCGATCTGGCAGGTGTGCAGGGCGCTGTGGCGGCCCTGATCGCCGTCACCGCCGCTTTTCTGGTGCGCGGCGGTGCACTCAAATTCGGCTGGACGATCCCGCGCTATCGTTCGCGGCCGGGCCGTCCGCCGGAAGAGCTAGAGTAGTGCCCCTAGATCAGGCCAGCCTGTTCGGCCTCGTAGCGCAGGTCTTTCTGCGGGCGCGGGCCATACTGCTGGATGACCAGACCGGCGGCGAATGAGCCCAACCGGCCGCAATCGGCGAGGCTGCGCCCGTTCGTGTAGCCGTAGAGAAAGCCTGCCGCATAGAGATCGCCTGCGCCGGTGGTATCCACCAGCTCGTCGATGGCAATGGCGTCGACCGGGATCGTCTCATCCCTGGTGACGATGATCGAGCCCTTCTCGGAGCGGGTCACGATCGCCATGCTAGTGTCTCTGCGGATTTCTTCCAGTGCACTGTCGAAGGACGCGGTCTGGTAAAGCGACAGAAGCTCGTGCTCATTGGCGAAAACGATGTTCACGCGGCCTGAACGCATCAGTTCCAGAAACTCGTCGCGGTAGCGGTCGACGCAGAACGGGTCGGACAGCGACATGGCCACTTCACGGCCTGCGGCATGGGCCGCGTCGGCGGTCATGCGGATCGCTTCCTTGGCGCGCGGCGGGTCCCACAGATAGCCCTCGAAATAGGTGACCTTGGAACCGCTGGCCTTTTTCTCTTCCACGTCTTCCGGGCCAAGCTCCACGCAGGCGCCCAGATAGGTGTTCATGGAACGCTCGCCATCCGGGGTGACGAAGATCATGGAGCGGGCTGTCGGCGGATGCCCGTCAAGCGGCTTGGTGTCGAAGGCGACGCCCAGCGCGCGAATGTCGTGCGCGAAGATCTTGCCGAGCGCATCGTCGGAGACCTTGCCGAAATAGGCAGCCTTGCCGCCGAAGCCCGCAATGCCGGCCGCCGTGTTGCCGGCGCTGCCGCCGGAAGCCTCGATGGCCTGTCCCATGCGGTCATAGAGCAGGGTGGCGCGGTCGACATCGATGAGGTTCATCGCGCCGCGGATGATGTTGTTGTCTTCCAGAAACGCTTCGTCGCAACGGGCGATAATGTCGACAATGGCGTTGCCGATGCACAGCACGTCATATTCGCTCAAGTTCAGATCTCCAGATATGCAAGGGAAGCGTTGTTGGCTCAAATCTCCGGGCGGTTTAGCGGTTTGACCGGGATTTGCAAGCCATCGGTGCGAACCGTGCGCCTTGCGCCGGCCTTGAGCGCACCCTATCTCGAAGCGGCAGACACACCGTGAAAGGCCCTTTACCCGTATGATCCTTGATGCGGCGCGCGCCGCCATAAGCCGTCTTTTCTCCCGTGAGTTCCGCAGCGTGTTCTTCAAGACGCTCGGTCTGACGCTTCTCGTGCTTGTCGGCGTGTGGCTCGGCACAAAGGAACTGTTCGAGTATTTCGCGCTGCCGTGGTTCGATGCGTTCTTCCCGGATATGCCTTCATGGCTGGGCTGGCTGAGCTTCGTCGCGGCGATTGCGGCGGGGCTCGGTCTTGCGGCCGGGCTTGCGCTTCTCATCGCGCCGGTGACCGCCGTGATCGCCGGTCTCTTCCTCGACGATGTGGCCGAGGTGGTGGAGAAGGAAGACTATCCGCAGGACCCGCCCGGCAAGGCGCTGCCGCTTGGCGCGGCCATAGCCACATCCATCAAGTTTTTCGGCGTCGTCATTCTCGGCAACATCATCGCGCTCCTGCTGCTTCTGGTGCCGGGCGTGAACATTCTCGCCTTCTTCCTCGTCAACGGCTATCTGCTGGGGCGTGAATTCTTCGAATTCGCCGCCATGCGCTTCCGCAGCGAGGCGGATGCAAAGGCGCTGCGCCGCCGCCATGCGGGCACCATCTTCCTTGCCGGTCTGGTGATCGCGGGCTTCCTGGCCGTGCCGATCCTCAACCTGCTGACGCCGCTGTTTGCGGCCGCCATGATGGTGCACCTGCACAAGCTGATTTCGCAGGAAGACGCGGCAAGAACCGCGCGCGGGGTGGAGTTGCGCGGCTAGAGCGCTTCCGCTTCTTCTGGAATTGCTGGATCAGGCCTGCGGAGCCAGCTCCACCAGCGGGGCGGGGATTTCGTTCGTCTTCTCCGCCGACTTGCAGATATCGGCGATCACGCAGGCCACGCAGTCGGGTTTGCGCGCCTTGCAGACATAGCGCCCGTGCAGGATCAGCCAGTGATGGGCGTGGCGCATGAACTCCGCCGGAATGATCTTCACCAGCGTGTCCTCGATCTGCTCGGGCGTCTTGCCCGGCGCAAGCCCGATCCGGTTGCCGATGCGCAGAATATGCGTGTCGACGGCCATGGTGGGCTGCCCGAACGACATGTTGAGAACCACATTGGCCGTCTTGCGCCCGACGCCCGGCAGGGTGACCAGCGCCTCGCGATTGTCGGGCACCTGTGACCCGTGATCGCGGATCAGCGCCTCGCTCAGCGCGATGACGTTCTTCGCCTTGTTGCGCCACAGGCCGATGGTGCGGATGTATTCGCCCACCTGCTCCTCGCCGAGCGCCAGCATTTTCTCCGGCGTGTCGGCCACCTTGAAGAGATCGCGCGTCGCCTTGTTCACGCCGGCGTCGGTTGCCTGTGCCGACAGGACCACCGCCACCAGAAGCGTGAAGGCGTTGACATGCTCCAGCTCGCCCTTCGGCTCCGGGCGCTGCACCGAGAAACGGCGGAAGATCTCGTGGATCTCCTCTGGCGTGTAAACGGTCCTGCGGCGACGGGTGCGGCCTGGTTTGCGGGGTGCTGCAATTTTCTTCTTGGGCTTTTCCATGTGCCTTCTATAATCGGGATCATGGCTGAAACAAACACCGCAGACGCACCTGTTTTTCAGGCGTTGCTCACGCCTTATCGCTCGCTGAGCGGGCGCGGGTTTGCCGTTCTGATGGGCCTTCTCCTGCTTGTGTGGCTGACCATCGGCGCGGTCTTCCTGCGGATCGGCGCATGGCCGGTGTTCGGCTTTTTCGGGCTCGACATTCTGGCCATCTATGTGGCGTTTCGGGTGAACTACCGCGCCGCGCGGGTGCGCGAGGAAGTGCGCCTGTCGCGCACCAGCCTCGACATTCGCAAAGTGCCGCCCTCCGGCAAGGCGGAGGAGCATCATTTCAACCCGTTCTGGACGCGGTTCCGCATCGACCGTCACGACGAGATCGGCATCACCGACATGGCGGTGGAAATGCGTGGCGAGCGGGTCGAACTGGGCAGCTTTCTGAACCCCGACGACCGTGAAAGCTTCGCGACCGCATTCGGGCAGGCGCTGGCCACCGCCAAGGGGCGCTGAGCTTTGCAGGAAACGGGTGGTGCGGATGCGCTGAAACCGTCATTGTCGGCTTCGATGGAGATTTGACGAGGCGCGGCGCGACAGCGACCGGCGCCGGGAATGGACGCCATGAACATGCAGACCGCGCTTTTGCAACGCGATGTGACCCCGGAAGACAGCGATTACGAGATCGTGCGCCGGGTCATCGAAAAGATCAGCCTCGATTATCGCGACCAGCCCTCGCTGGAGGAAATCGCGCAGGAGGTGGGCGACACGCCGACCGGCCTGCAAAAACTCTTCACGCGATGGGCGGGGCTTTCGCCCAAGGCGTTCCTGCAGGCGGTGACGCTGGATCACGCGCGGCGGCTTCTCGATTCCGGCATGCCGCTGCTTGATGCAGCCCTTGAACTTGGCATGTCGGGGCCGGGCCGTCTGCACGATCTGTTCGTGACCCATGAGGCGATTTCACCCGGCGAATACAAGGCGCGCGGGGCAGGGCTCACCATGCGCTACGGGTTTCACATTTCGCCCTTCGGTCAGGCCCTGATCATGGTCACGGAACGCGGCCTCGCGGGCCTTGCCTTCTGCGACGCGGGCGAGGAGCGTGCGGCGTTCGAGGACATGGCCTCGCGCTGGCCCAATGCCGATTATGTGGAAGACATGGCCGCCACCGCGCCCTGTGCGGCGCGCGTGTTCGAGCCGTCGCGCTGGCGTGCCGACGAGCCGCTGCGCGTGGTGCTGATCGGAACCGATTTTCAGGTGCGGGTCTGGGACGCGCTTCTCAAGATTCCGATGGGACGCGCCTGCGCCTATTCCGACATTGCCGGCACCATCGGCAAGCCCAGCGCCTCGCGCGCGGTTGGTGCTGCGGTGGGCGCCAACCCGGTTTCCTTTGTGGTGCCGTGCCATCGCGCCGTCGGCAAGTCGGGTGCGCTCACGGGCTATCACTGGGGCCTCACGCGCAAGCGCGCCATCCTTGGCTGGGAAGCGGGGCAGCTCTCGCAGTACAGCCAGCCGGCCTGACCCCGCAAAGACGTCTCTTGAGTGCGCATCGGAACAACCGAAAAACCGGATTCCACTTTTCGGCCCGATGCTCTACTTTCCGGCGCGAATAAGCGCGGGAGACAGTCTTGATCGTCATTATCGGTTCCATCAACCTCGACCTGATCGCCACGGTGCATCGGCTGCCGAAGCCCGGCGAAACGGTGCCCGGCGACACATTCGTCACTGCGCCGGGCGGCAAGGGAGCGAACCAGGCGCTGGCCGCACGGCGGGCCGGAGCGCGCACCCGCATCGTCGGTGCGGTGGGCAATGATCCTTTCGCCGGCGAGGCGCTGGAGCTTCTGGAGACGGCGGGTGTCGATCTCTCCGCCGTGCACCGGGCCGAAAGCGCCACCGGCACGGCCCATATCCTCGTTGACCGGGAAGGCGAAAACACCATCGCCGTCGTTCCGGGCGCCAATGCCGATGTTCTGCCCGGCCATGTGGCGCAGGCCGCACTGGCCGCCGGTGACCGTGTGCTTCTGCAACTTGAGATTCCGATCGAGACCGTTGCGGCCTCCATCGAGGAAGCGCGCAGGGCCGAGGCCATTTCGGTGCTCAACACCGCGCCCTACCGGCCCGAGGCGGCGTCGCTGCTTGCCGATGCGGATTACGTGGTCGCCAATGAGACCGAGTTCGACCTCTACGCCGATGCGCTGGGACTTGAAGGCGCAGACCGGCGCGCGCGCATGGAAGCGTTCGTGGCAGAGACCGGCCGCACCGTCATCGTGACGCTGGGCGGCGAGGGGGCATGGGCGGCAACGCCGGACGGCTTCGTCACCTGCCCGTCGATGAAGATCACGCCGGTCGACACGGTCGGTGCGGGCGACACGTTCTGCGGCTATCTGGCGGCAGGGCTGGCCGAGGGGCTGAAACTGGAAGCCGCACTGCGTCAGGCAGCGGCGGCAGGCGCGCTTGCCTGCCTGAAACCCGGTGCGCAGCCTGCCATTCCGCTGCGTAAGGATGTGGACGCGGCGCTCGCCTGAGCGTTCAGCAGTCAGGTGTTTTCACCTGACTGCAACCCGACCTAAAGCCGCGCAAGCCGCTCCGTCAGGAGCGTGAAGAAGCCGTCATCGTCGATGTCGCGCATCACGAGCGCGTTTTCCGGGCGGTCCGTCACCCGCCACCAGTCGATCACCGTCATGCCCATGGTCAGTTCGGAGCCGGTCTCCACGGTGACATTGCAGCTGCGCCCCGTGAAGAGTTCGGGCTTCAGAAGATAGGCGATGACGCAGGGGTCGTGCAGCGGCCCGCCATCGGTGCCGTATTTCTCTTCATCGAAGCGCTCGAAGAATTCCAGAAGCTCGGCGCATGCCGCGCCGACCTTCGTGTCGAGCGCGCGAATGGCCGCGATGCGGGCGCGCGTGGTCAGCGCCTTGTGGGTCACGTCGAGCGGCATCATCACGACCGGCACGCCCGAGCGCAGCACCACATCGGCCGCATGCGGGTCCACATAGATGTTGAACTCTGCCGTGGGGGTGACATTGCCGCCCTCGAAGAACCCGCCGCCCATCAGCACGATCTCGCGGATGCGCGTGGCGATCCGCGGTTCACGGTTCAGCGCCAGCGCGATGTTGGTGAGGGGGCCAAGCGGGCAAAGCGTGATCTCGCCTTCGCCATGGGCCATCAGCGTGTCGATGATGAAATCGACCGCATGGCCATCCTGAAGCGGCATTTCGGGTTCCGGCAGATCGGGACCGTCAAGGCCGGTGCGGCCATGCACATGCTCCGCCGTCACCAGATCGCGCACCAGCGGGCGGATCGCGCCGGCGAAAACCTTCGTCCCGGGCTTTCCGGCCAGTTCGCAGATCTTGCGCGCGTTCTTCTCCGTCAGCGCCAGCGGCACATTGCCGGCCACGGCGGTGATGCCCAGCACGTCCAGCTCGGGGCTGGCCAGCGCAAGTAACAGGGCAAGAGCGTCGTCCTGACCGGGATCCGTGTCGATAATAATCTTGCGCGCCGCCGTCATGCAGTTGCTCCAAAATGCTTGAAACGCAGGGTTTGAGCGACCATATCAGTTGCAACGGAGAAAATGCCATTCGGGTTTTCTTCTATCCACGTCGCTCTTTGAGGACTGTAATAAATGACGCGTATGACGCCTTTCTCGAATCCGCTCCTTTTAGGGTTCGACAGCATGGAAAAAACGCTCGAGCGCATTGCGAAATCGGGCGATGGCTACCCGCCCTACAATATCGAGCGCATCCGCGCCGAAGGCGGGCAGGGCGTGAGACTCCGCATAACACTGGCCGTAGCGGGCTTCGGTGCGGATGATCTGGACGTCACAACGGAAGAAAACCAGCTCATCATTCGCGGCCGACAGACCGAAGAAGGCGAGCGTGAGTACCTCCATCGCGGCATTGCCGCGCGCCAGTTTCAGCGCATGTTCGTGCTGGCGGAAGGCATGCGGGTGCTGAACGCCGATCTCAAGAACGGCCTCCTGTCCATAGACCTGGACCGACCCGAGCCGGAACGGCTGGTACAAAAAATAAACATTTCCGTGAAAGACTGACATACTGGTCTTATTCGGGAGGAAACCGGGCGGGCTGACCCGTCCCGGAACCTTGGGCTCTTCAGCGGGTTGGTTTCCAGGGGAAACGCCTGCGTTAAGGAGGCTTCGATGACCGAACATGAAAGCAAGATCGCCATTACCCAGCAGCAGCTTGCCCACATCGGCGAGGGTGCAGTGGCCTATATGCGCGAGATGGATGCCGAAGACCTGCAGGGCAAGTTTCCCGGCATGCCTGACCTGAAGCCGGGCACACGGCTCTGGGCGCTTTTCGGCGCAGACGGTCAGCCCATCTTACTGGCAGACGCCCGCGACACAGCGCTCGCAGGCGCGATGCAGAACGATCTGGAGACCGTCAGTCTCCACTGACCGAACACGTTCTGCGCGGAAACAGGCGACGCCGCTTCCGCGCAGATGGAAAGCCACTGTCAAAAGTCACAGTTACGTGGCGGATTTCGGTGAGAGATTGCCGGTAGCCGTCTCCTTTTCGTCTTGACAGCCGGGCCGATCTTCCAGGGAATGGCGCAGGCACTTACATCGTGATTGCCGTCAAATCTGGAGGAAGGCCATGCCGGCCAGCAGCAGGACGTTTCCGCTTATTGATGTTTGGGGCAAACCGGAAGAAAGAGGCCGCCAGATCGGTTCGGCCTTGAATGAGCGGATCGCCCGTACGCTTTCTATCTACAAAACCTATTTCGACCGCCCCGAAGGCGAAATCCTCGCGGCGGCAGCGCAGTTTCGCGATGTGATCGCTGCTTTCGATCCGCGCGCCTGCGCCGAGATGGATGGCATCGCCGATGGTGCGGATGTCGATCCTCTCTGGATCGTCGCGCTCAATGCGCGCAGCGAGCTTCTCTCCGCACTCTCAGCGTCCGAATGCACCGTGGTGCAATACACCGGAACGCCCTTTGTGGGGCAGAACTGGGACTGGTCGGAAAAGCTTGAAGAGCTGGTCGTTCTCATTCGCTCGGAAGATGAACGCGGCAAACGCTTTCTGACAATGACCGAGCCCGGCATGCTGGCCAAGGTCGGCCTCAATGATGCGGGCTTCGGCGTGTGCCTGAACTTCCTGCCGACGCCCAAGCCCACGCGCGGCGTGCCTTCCCACATTCTCCTGCGGTCACTTCTCGACGCCGGCTCCTGGGCCGATGTGGAAGAGACGCTTGAGCGGGCAGGGGTGGGGCGCTCGCTCAATCTTCTGGTCGCCGGCAGGGACGGCCGCGCCATCAATATCGAGTATGAGGGCGATGCGGCGCGGCGCATGGAGCCGGGCGGTACGGCGACCACGCACACCAATCACTACGTCACCTGCAAGGCTCCGGTCGATGCCGAGCTGCTGGAGAATTCCACGGCGCGGCTTGAGCGCATCCGTGCGCTGACGGCGCCGGGAACGCCGGCTGATCTCGCCCGGCTAAAAGCCGTGCTTTCCGACAATGCGCATCCCGAACACGCCATCCTGGCCCCGTATCGGGACAGTGACGGGTTTTTGGGGCGCAAGGGCACGATCTGCACCATCGCCATGGATCTGGCCGAGCGGCGCATGCACATCCGCCGGGGCAATGATCCGGCGGTTCCCTTCGTCGAAATTGCGGTCACGCAAAAGGAAACGGCCTTCTCGATGTGAGAAGGCCGTTCCGGCATTTTGCCTGTCGCAGACGATCAGGCTTGTCGCAGACGATCAGGCGGCGTTGGAAGCCGGCGTCTGCGCCAGGAAACTGTGAATGGCGGCAGCATCCTTGGTGCCGCGGATCTTGGCGGTGTTCTCGGCATCGCGCAGCACGCGCGCAATGCGCGACAGCGCCTTGAGATGGTCAGCGCCGGCGCCTTCCGGCGCAAGCAGCAGGAAGACCAGATCGACGGGTTGATCGTCGATGGCTTCGAAGTCGACCGGCGTTTCCAGGCGTGCGAACACGCCGGTGATGCGGTCTATGCCGGGCAGCTTGCCGTGCGGAATGGCGACGCCATTGCCCACACCGGTGGAGCCCAGGCGTTCGCGCTGCAGGATCGTGTCAAAGATCTCGCGCTCCGGCAATCCGGTTACCCCAGCCGCCTTTTCGGCAAGAAGCTGCAGAAGCTGCTTCTTCGAATTGGCCTTCATCGCCGGGATCACCGCTTTCTGGTCGATCAGATCGCTCAGATCCATGTCTTATGCATCCTTTGCTTTGTCTGTCCGCCGGCCATGCTCGATGGCCGGCGCTGACGCTGGCACGGAACTTATGCGCTTGCCACTACCGACGGATCGATCCAGCCGATGTTGCCATCGGCGCGTCGGTAGACAATGTTCACTTCGTTGCTTCCGGCATTGCGGAACACGAAGACGGGATTGTCCTTGGTGTCGAGTTCGATGACGGCGGTAGCCACAGACATGGTCTGCAGGGCCATCTTCGATTCAGCAACCACGGTCGGCGCGTAGTCTTCCGGGACCTCTTCTTCATCTTCGGCCACCGGGGCCATGACGCGATAGGCAATGTCCATCTGATCGACATGCTGGCCGTTGTTGTGGGACTTAAGCCGGCGCTTGTAGCGGCGAAGACGCTTTTCGATGCGCTCTGCGGCAGCATCAAAAGCGGCTTGCGGCTCCTGCGCCTGACCCGTGCCCTGCAACACCATGCCAGTGTCGAGATGGATCATGCAATCGGCGGCAAAACGAGAACCCGACTTTTCTACCGTAACGCGACCAGCAAACCCACCGTCGAAATATTTGTCGACGGCTTCGCCGATGCGTCCCTCGATACGCGAGCGAAACGCTTCGCCGATGTCCATATGTTTTCCGGAAATACGTAAGCTCATCTGAATACAGACCTTTCCTGATCAGACACCGAACGAATCGAGTTTATACGTGTGGCTTGCATGTACAAGGTGCCGCGGCGGATTGTGATCTCGGTCTGCCGCGTTTCCCTTCTTCGTTTGCTGGCACTACGGACAAAAGTCTAAAAGGCTCTCAGGCCTGTGGTCCATGCGGGCGGGCTTCTAGTGTTTTCCGGCGGTCTTGTCAATTCGACCGGGGTTTCGGGTCAGGAGCCGGCCCCTGCCGCCGCCAGCATCTTCTTCTCGCGCCTGCGTTGTACCGAAGAGGGAATATTGAGCGCTTCCCGGTACTTGGCGACGGTGCGGCGGGCTATGTCGATGCCCTCCGAGCGCAGCATATCCACAAGCGCGTCGTCGGAAAGAACGGTGGCCGGTTTCTCCGCGTCGATCAACGCACGGATGCGGTCGCGCACGGATTCTGACGAGTGTGCATCGCCGCCCGACGCCGATGCGAGAGCGGAGGTGAAGAAGTAGCGCAGCTCGAACGTGCCGCGCGGGGTCATCATGTATTTGTTGACCGTGACGCGGCTGACGGTGGACTCGTGCATGCCGATGGCTTCGGCCACCGTGCGTAGATTGAGCGGGCGAAGATGGCTCACGCCGTGGACGAGGAAGGCATCCTGCTGGCGCACGATCTCGGACGCCACCTTCAGTATGGTTCTGGCCCGCTGGTCGAGGCTTCGCGCCAGCCAGTTGGCGCTTTGCAGGCATTCGCTCAGGAATTCGCGCTCATTGTCGCGCGCCTGGGGAGAAATCTCCGCGTAATAGGGCTCGTTGACGAGAACGCGCGGAAGGGTCTCCGGGTTCAGCTCCACCGCCCAGCTTCCGTCGCTTGCCGCCCGCACCACGATGTCGGGCACGATCGGATCGGCGGTGCCGCCGGAAAACGCCATGCCCGGCTTGGGATCAAGCATGCGGATCTCGGCCAGCATGTCGGCCAGATCCTCGGCGTCCACCCCGCAGAGCCGGCCGAGCGTGCGGAAGTCGCGCTTTGCCAGAAGGTCGAGATTGTCGACCATCGCCTTCATGGCCGGGTCGTAGCGGTCCTGCGCAATCAGTTGCAGGGCAAGGCATTCAGCCAGATCGCGCGCGAAAATGCCGGGCCGATCGAAGGTCTGGCAGGTGGCGAGCACGGCGTCGACCGTTGCGGGCTCCGCGCCGATGCGTTCGGCAATCTCCGCCGTTTCGACAGCCAGATAGCCCGCCTCATCGAGGCCATCGGCCAGTTCATGAGCGATGAGCAATTGCGCCGGGTCTGAAAAGGCGAGCGCGATCTGACCGTTCACATGGTCGCGCAGCGTGGTTGCGGCGGCGGTGGTGCTTTCGAGGTCGAAGGCGCTGCCGCCGGAGCCTTGCAGGCCGTTTCCGCCGGCGGATTTCCACTGGGCCGAGAGGTCGGCGCTGATACGCTCCTGCGTGCCGGGATCGTCGGGGAACAGGTTTTCGAGCGAAGAATCCAGTTTTTCCGAGATGGATTTTGCGGTGTTTTCGCGTGGTTCCGGCTCGTTTTGCCAGGTTTCGGCGCGTTCTTCTGAATTCTCTTCGCCCCGTTCCAGAAGCGGATTGCGCTCAATCTCGGCGTCGAGAAAATGCTCAAGCTCCACATGCGTCATCTGCAGCAGTTTGATGGACTGCAGAAGCTGCGGCGTCATGACCAGCGATTGTGTCTGACGCAGATGGAGTTTTGGCGCGAGCACCATGAAGTTTTGGCCCCTGTTCGGTGCGGCAACAATGTTGCCGCAGAACGGGATTCAATTGGCCCGACTTTTGCTTGTCAAGCCAGAAAGCAGTGAAGCCGCAGCTTAGAGCGTGAAGCCTTCGCCCAGATAGAGGCGACGCACATCGGCATTGCCGACGATCTCGTTGGGGCGGCCGTGGGTCAGAACCTGACCGGCATGGATGATGTAGGCCCGGTCGATCAGGCCCAGCGTTTCACGCACATTGTGGTCGGTGATGAGCACGCCGATGCCGCGCGCCGTCAGGTGACGCACGAGCTGCTGAATATCGGTCACGGCGATGGGATCGATGCCCGCAAAGGGCTCATCGAGCAGCATGAAGTTGGGCCGGCTGGCAAGCGCGCGCGCAATTTCCAGACGCCGCCGCTCACCGCCCGAAAGGGCGACGGAGGGCGATTTGCGCAGATGGCTGATGTTGAACTCTTCGAGAAGTGCGTCGAGGTTCTTGTCGCGTTCCTTGCGGCTCGGCTCCACCACTTCGAGAATGGCGCGGATGTTCTGCTCGACCGTCAGGCCGCGAAAGATCGAGGCTTCCTGCGGCAGGTAGCCGATGCCAAGCCGGGCGCGGCGATACATGGGCATGCCGGTCACGTCGTGGCCGTCGATGTGGATCGTGCCCTGATCCACCGGCACGAGGCCGGTGACCATGTAGAAACAGGTGGTCTTGCCGGCGCCGTTCGGCCCGAGCAGGCCCACGGCCTCGCCGGCGCGCACGCCGATGGACACACCGCTGACGACCTGGCGGCCCTTATAGGCCTTGGTGAGGCCGCGTGCGATGAGCGTGCCCTTGTACTCGGGAAGCTTGCCGCTCGCAGGATTCTCTGCCGCGGGCTCCTTGGCGGCCCGCATTTTACGCAACTTGGAAATCAACGCGGTTTACTGCCTGTTCTGGGAGCCGGGAGTGAGGAGCATCTTCACGCGGCCGCCGGCCTTCGTGTCCTTGCAGCCATCGAGTTCGGCCTGGCCGTTCTTCATCTGAACCGTGAGACGGCAGCCGACGATAACGTTCTCGCCTTCGGACAGGACCACTTCCTTGCCCGAGAGAACAAGCACTTCGGTCTTCATGTCGAATGTGGCGCTGTCGCCGGTGGCGACCTGGTTTTCCGACTTCACATAGACGTTTCCGTCCACTTCGAGCCGGTCGATATTGGCGCTGCCGGTTGCGGCCGAACCGCCGTCCTGCAAGTAGTAGACCTTCATGCGTCCGGCCTTGAGCAGGGTCGGACCCTGAACGACGGAGACATTGCCGGAGAACACGGCGACATTGTCTTCTTCGCGAACCTCAAGCCGCTCGCTCTCGATCTGAATGGGTTTGTCGCCGGAAAGCTGCAGCCCGGTCAGGCGGCTTTGCGAATCCTGCGCAAGTGCGGCGGACGAAAGTCCGGCCAAAAGAAGCGCGCCCGTGGCGAGCCCTGAGAAGCTTCTGATGCGCATGATGTTCCTTTCCGTTCCCTCTTGTGCCGCAGCCTCAGTTGCGTGCGTCGGCGGTTTCACGGATCCGTGACGGGTCGATTGTAACGCGAACGCGTTTATCGAATACAAACACCTTGCCGCCTTCCTCCGCAGCGAAGGAATCGGCTGCAATCTTCGTCCCGTCAAGTTCGATTTCAACCGGATTCGAGGAGGAGAGGCTGCTTTTTGCGATGTCGATTTCGGCGGAGTCGAGTTTTGCGACAATGCCCGACGTGGTGCGCAGTGCAATTTCGCTGGTGATGTCGAGGCGGTTGTTGCCGCGGTCATAGACGCCGTCGCTTGCCTGAATGGTGGCGAAATTGTCGCCATCGACCGGCACATGGGCGCGAATGCCTTCCAGCTCGATTACATCCTCGCCGCCAAGCTTCTGGCGGGCGCGTTCGGCGGTCATCTTGTAGGGGCGGTCGTCGCTGGTGAAGCCGTTCAGCTCGGGGCTGGACATGACCAGCGAACCGCCCTCGATGGAGGCGCTGGCCAGATCGATCGCCCCGCGTGTGCCGGAGAACAGGTAGGAATAGCCAACGAAGACCACCGTGATGGCGATTGCAACAGCCGGCAGCACGCGCTTCAAAAGGCGCACGCGCCGGGAGTGACGCGAGGCCAGCGCAAAGTCTTCGGCGCCGCGCTCGGTGTTGCGGATCGCGTCGCCGTGACCTCTCCTTGCCGCGCCTGCGGCATTGTCTTTTGGGTTACTCATGTGCTTTGCGCTTTTCCGTGAGCTTGGCGGCCAGTCAACTGGACGCCCGGGTGGACGCCCGGGCATGGCCCTTCCCGGATACAGTCAGCGCCATCCCCCGGAGGGATGCACCTCGAGGGATGCACCTCGAGGAATGCACCTCGCGCCTGACGGCGAAACGATGTCGCCGACCCCTTGGTCAGAACTGCGTAGCCGGAAAGCCTCAGATCCTAAACTTGCCCCTTGCTTCCAAATCTCACCCCAATATGGCTATTTTTGGATTAACGACAATGATTTACGTGCAAGTTTCTTCGTGTTTGCAGCTGTTGCGCGAATTCCCGGCGAAATCTTGTACAAGGCGGTGGTTCCGGGGGCGGCTTTGGACTAAAAGGCGCTGGTTTAGGACGAAATCCCTGTGAAGGTGAAAGCGAGGCTGTCATGTCCAATCGTGCGGATGAACTGATCGATCGTCGGCGTTTGCGGCGCAAGCTCACCTTCTGGCGCATTGCCGCCTTCGTGGTGATCGTGCTGGCAATCGGCTTCGCCACGCAGCGCCTGATGAGCGATGCGGCCGGCGTGTCTTCCAGCCACATTGCGCAGGTGAAAATCTCCGGAACGATCTTCGAGGATGACGAACTGCTGGAGCGGCTCGACCGGATTCGCGAGACGCCGGCGGTCAAGGGCGTCATCCTGACCATCGATTCCCCCGGCGGTACGACGGCTGGCGGTGAAGCCATTTTCGAGGAAATCCGCCTTTTGGCCGCAGAAAAGCCCGTTGTCGCACAGGTGGGGACGCTTGCCGCTTCCGCCGGATACATGATCGCCAGCGCCACGGATCACATCGTTGCACGGCAGTCTTCCATCGTCGGCTCCATCGGCGTCCTGTTCCAGTATCCCGATGTGAGCGGCCTCATGGACAAGCTCGGCGTGAAGCTGGAGGAAATCAAATCCTCGCCGCTCAAGGCCGAGCCTTCTCCTTTCAAGCCAACCAGCGAAGAAGCCCGCGCGATGATCCGCTCTATGATCCTCGACAGCTATGACTGGTTCGTCGATCTGGTGGCGGAGCGCCGCCCGCTGACGCGCGACGAGGTGCTCGAGGTTGCGGACGGCTCGGTCTTTACCGGGCGGCAGGGCGTTGAACTCAGGCTGGTCGATGAGCTGGGCGGTGAGCGCGAAGCCAAGGCCTGGCTGGTCACACAGGGGCTGGACGAAGATCTGGACGTGGTGGAGTGGAAGAAGCGCGAAACAACGGGGAACCTGTTCCTGCCGGACCTTGCCTCGCGTTTCCTCGGTGTGCCGGAAGGCGGCGCGGACATCCTGCGCGAGCTGGGCGCGGATCGCATCTTCCTTGACGGTCTGCTGTCGGTCTGGCAACCTGAAAACAGAAGGTTGCCTGACTAAAAAAAGCAAACAAAATCACCATTGTGTCGTAAACGACCGGGCGTTAAACAGGCCATTTCAGCGGCGGAAAAGAATCCATGATCAAATCAGAGCTCGTGCAGACGATCGCCAATCGCAACCCGCATCTCTACCTTCGCGACGTCGAGAACATCGTCAACGCGATCTTCGAAGAGATTTCGGACGCGCTCGCAGAAGGCAATCGCGTGGAGTTAAGGGGCTTCGGCGCGTTCTCGGTGAAAAACCGTCCCGCCCGCACGGGCCGCAACCCGCGCACCGGTGAATCCGTTGAGGTGGAGGAGAAGTGGGTTCCCTTCTTCAAGACCGGCAAAGAGCTGCGCGAGCGCCTCAATGAGGACAAGGACAGCTAGTCCTTCCCCCGGACACTTACTCTTCAGGGGGCACTTACTTTTTAGATAGCAGTGGATTGAAATGGCCAACCGCATCATTCTCGTTCTTGTCCTCGTGCCTCTGGCGGTGATCATCATCGCGCTTGCAGTGGCGAACCGCGCGGCAGTGCCTTTCACCATCGACCCGTTCAATCCGGGCAATCCGGCGCTCACCATCGAGTGGCCGCTGTTCGTTTATCTTTTTGCCGCCCTTGGTTTCGGCATGATTGTCGGCAGTCTCGCCACCTGGCTGCGTCAGGGGCGCTACCGGCGTGATGCGCGCGAGCGCAAGAAGGAAGTCGACAAGCTGCGCCAGGCCCCGCCGGCCAGCCCGAACGCACCGCAGATCCCGCAATCCCCCTCCTGACCCTCCAGCCAGAAGGCCCAGCCAATGCTCTCCATTTCCGCCGACCAGGTCGACGCGTGCCTGGACTATGCCGAACTCGTGCAGACATTGGGCGAAGCCTTCAGGAAGGGCGCCGTTCAGCCGGTGCGTCATCACCACAATATCGAACGGCCTGAAGGCGCGGACAGCACGCTTCTTCTCATGCCGGCATGGAGCGATTTTTCGCGGCTGGCGGGTGACGATTCCGGTTATATCGGTGTGAAGATCGCGGCAGTCTCGCCGGACAACAACGCCATCGGCAAACCGGCGGTGATGGCAGTCTATCTCTTGATGAATGGCACCACGGGCGAACCGCTGGCGCTGATCGACGGCCAGCGCCTGACGGCATGGCGCACCGCATGCGCCTCCGGTCTCGCCGCTTCTTATCTGGCGCGGAAGGATGCCTCGAAGCTGCTGATCGTCGGAGCGGGCGCGCTTTCGCCCATGCTGGCACGCACCCATTCGGCGATCCGGCCGATTGACGATATCAGGATCTGGAACCGCTCCAGCGAAAATGCCGAGAAGGTTGCCGAGACGCTGCGCGCTGAGGGCATGAACACCTCCGTGGCCGACGATCTCGATGCTGCCATCGGCGAAGCGGACATCGTGTCGTGTGCAACGCTTTCCACCGTGCCGCTGGTCAAGGGCGCGCTTTTGCAGCCCGGCGTTCATGTGGATCTGGTGGGCGCGTTCACGCCGACCATGCGCGAGAGCGACGACGAGGCGATGCGCCGTGCGTCGGTTTTCGTGGACACGCATGCCGGCGCGACCAAGGAGGCCGGCGACGTCGTTCAGGCGATTGCCGCCGGCGCACTTACGGCGGATGACATCAAGGCGGATTTCTTCGAGCTGACGCGCGGCGAGAAGCCGGGGCGGACGAGCGACGACGAAATCACGCTGTTCAAATCCGTCGGCGCGGCCATCGAAGATCTGGCCGGCGGTATCGCGATCTACGAAAAGCATCGCTGACGGCTTTGTTGCCTGTCCCGCGCGCCTGTGGCAGAAGCGCGGGCATTATAGCTCATTGGCGGAGACCCGATTGAAGCCTGCGCGCGCCAAGCGCCGGAACGATGACCGGCGCAGCCCAAAAAAACAGACGGCCCCCCGCGAGAAGACGCAGGGCCAGTCCGAACCCAATTCACGCCCCGCGCCGCCGCGCCGTCAGGGCAAGCTTCCTGACGAGCGTTTGCCCGTCATTCTGGAAGTGCTGCCCAATGACGATTATGCGCTTTTGGATTCCGGCGGCGGGCAGAAGCTCGAGCAATACGGTCCTTACCGCATTGTGCGCCCCGAGGGGCAGGCGATCTGGCAGCCCGCACTCGGTCCGGCCGAGTGGCAGAAGGCCGACGCCATCTTCACCGGCGACACGGATGAAGAGGGCATGGGGCGCTGGCGCTTTCCGAAGGAGCCGCTGGGCGAGACCTGGCCCATGCGCCATGACGGGATCGACTATCTGGGCCGTTTCACCTCGTTTCGCCATGTGGGCGTTTTCCCCGAGCAGGCGACCCACTGGTCGCACATGGAAACGCTGGTGCGCGAGGCGCGCCGTCCCGTGAAGGTGCTGAACCTGTTCGGCTATACGGGGCTTGCCTCGCTGGTGGCCGCCCGCGCCGGCGCGGAAGTGACCCATGTGGATGCCTCCAAGAAGGCGATTGGCTGGGCACGGGAAAATCAGGAAATGGCCGGGCTCGGCGACAAGCCGATCCGCTGGATCTGCGAAGACGCGGTGAAGTTTGCCGAGCGTGAGGCGCGGCGCGGCAACAGCTATGACATCGTGCTGTTCGACCCGCCGGCCTATGGCCGTGGACCGAAGGGCGAGGTGTGGCAGCTGTTCGAGGATCTGCCCTATCTGGCGGATCTCTGCCGCTCGATCCTGACGCCGAAGCCGCTGGCCGTGGTGCTGACGGCCTATTCCATCCGCTCTTCCTTCTTTGCCATTCACGCGCTGATGCGTGACACATTTGCGGGCTATGGCGGTCGGGTGGAATCGGGTGAACTGATCATTCGCGAGCAATCGGCGGGCCGGGCCCTGTCGACCTCGCTGTTTTCGCGCTGGGTGGCGTCATGAGCGGACATGAGAACGAGCGGCGCAGGCCGGGCCAGGTGAAGGAAGTCACCAGCCTGACCAACCCGATCATCAAGGACATTCGCGCGCTGGCGCAGAAGAAGTTTCGCGACCGCGAACACGCTTTCATCGCCGAGGGGCAGAAGCTGGTGATCGATGCGTTCGACGCCGGCTGGACGATCCGCACACTGCTCTACGCCAAGGCGGGGCGCGGCAATGAAGCAGTGGAGCGGCTTGCCGCCCGCACCGTGGCTGCCGGCGGCCTCGTGCTGATCGTCAGCGAGAAGGTGATGTCGGCCGTTACCAAGCGCGACAATCCGCAGATGGTGGTGGGCGTTTTCGAGCAGAAGACGACGCCGCTTGCCAGCGTGAAGCCGGCCGATGGCGAGGTCTGGGTGGCGCTCGACCGGGTGCGTGATCCGGGCAATCTGGGCACGGTTTTGCGGACGGTCGACGCCGTTGGCGCAAAGGGCATCATCCTGGTTGGCGACTGCACCGACCCGTTCTCCTTCGAGACGGTGCGCGCGACCATGGGCTCCATCTTCGCCGTGCCGATCGTGCGCGCGAGCCAGGATGCGTTTCTTGCTTGGCGCAAGGGGTTTGGCGGCCGTGTGGTCGGCACGCATCTGAAGGGCTCGGTCGACTACCGCACCGTCGATTACCGGAAGGGGCCGGTGCTGCTCCTGATGGGCAATGAGCAGCAGGGCCTGCCGGACGTGCTGGCGGAAAGCTGCGACACGCTGGTGCGCATTCCGCAGGCGGGGCGGGCGGATTCGCTCAACCTCGCCGTGGCGACGGGCGTGATGCTCTACGAGATCCGGCGCGATGCGCTGCCGCTTGAGGAAAGGGCGGGCCCATGAGCATGCGCAGCATCGGTTTCTACGGCCTCCTGATTGCTCTGTTTGCGCTTGCCGATCAGGTGGTGAAGGAACTGGTCGAGACCATGATGCCGCTGCATGAGCGGATCGACCTTTTGCCGTTCCTTTCGCTTCTGCATTCGCGCAACACCGGCATCGCCTTCTCCATGTTCTCGGGCATGAGCGGCATCGGGCTCAGCATCGTGATGGCGGGGGTGATCCTGTTCATCGGCTATCTGGCGCTGCGCACCGGCGCTTCGCAGACCTGGGCGCGGCTAGGCTTCGCGCTCATTCTGGGCGGCGCGGTGGGCAATCTCATCGACCGGCTGACCCTCGGCTTCGTCACCGATTACATCTACTTCCACACGCCGGTCTGGTCGTTTGCGATCTTCAATCTGGCGGATGTCTTCATCACCGTGGGAGCGGGGCTTGTGATCCTCGAGGAGTTTCTCGACTGGCGGCGCGGGCGCTCAGGCCGCTCAGGCGGTGAGGCGCGCCCGGATTGACCTTGCGCCCCGCGCGCCGCACTCTCTCTCATCATTGAAGACCGTAACCAGCCGGAGTGAGTGATGACGGAGACGTTCAAAGCGGTTCTGATTTCGCGGGATGAAGACAAGAAGCAATCCGTTGCCTGGACGGAGCTTTCCGAAGACGACCTGATGGAGGGCGACGTTACGGTTGCCGTGGAAGCGACCACGGTGAACTACAAGGACGGGCTCGCCATCACCGGCAAGGCCCCTGTGGTGCGCCGCTTTCCGCTTGTTCCCGGCATCGATTTTGCCGGCACGGTCACGACATCGAGCCATCCCGACTGGAAGGAAGGCGACCGCGTCATCCTCAATGGCTGGGGCGTGGGCGAGACGCATTACGGCGCCTATGCCCAGCGCGCGCGGGTCAATGGCGACTGGCTCGTGCCGCTGCCCGACGGCATGAGCGCGAAGGATGCGATGGCGGTGGGCACAGCCGGCTACACGGCCATGCTGTGCGTAATGGCGCTGGAGCGCCACGGCATCACGCCGGAGCGCGGGCCGGTGGTGGTGACGGGCGCTGCCGGCGGTGTCGGCTCTGTCGCCGTGGCGCTGCTTGCCGGACAGGGGCATCACGTGATCGCCTCGACGGGGCGGGCCTCCGAAGCCGATTATCTGAAGGAACTGGGTGCTGCCGAGATCATCGACCGGGAGGAGCTTTCCGGTCCCGCCCGGCCGCTTGGCAAGGAGCGCTGGGCCGGCGGCGTGGACGCCGTGGGCAGCCACACGCTCGCCAATGTGCTGTCGATGACCTCCTATGGCGGGGCGGTGGCGGCCTGCGGGCTGGCGCAGGGCATGGACCTGCCGACAAGCGTTGCGCCGTTCATCCTGCGCGGCGTGTCGCTGCTGGGCATCGATTCCGTGATGGCCCCGAAAGCGCTGCGGCTGGAAGCCTGGCGGCGCATCGCCACCGAACTCGACCATGCGAAACTCAGCTCCATCGCCAGCGTGATCCCGTTTGGCGACGTGCTTTCGGCGGCGGAAGACATCATCGAAGGCCGGGTGCGCGGCCGGGTGGTGGTGGAGATGCCGTAACGGCGCGGAACCGTTAAAATGCGAGCGATCCGCCAAAAGCTTCCGTAATTCCCGTCGCGTAAAGTCGCGGCCATGAAAAGGGCGGGGAAGCACATAATCGATCCAAAGCCGGCGAAGAAGCTCGCGACAGAGACGAAGCCACGCAAACGGATCCGCATCAAGCCGCCGGCGCTCGCGCCGGTGTCGCTTACGCTGCCGGTGCAGACGCATTACGGCGAGGTCGCGGTCGGGCTTGCCATCATCTTCATTGCCGGGCTCAGCCATTTGACGGGCGCTTCGCCGCTCATCAGCATGATGCTGGTGATCCTGGGCGGCATAGCGCTGGCGGTGGCCTTCCGCGCCTCGACCATGGACCGCCGGCTTGTCTCGGAACTGGCGGAGAAGGAAGCGGTCAATCGCGGCGAGCTGGAAGATCTGGCGGACCGCATGTGGGAGCTGCGCGAAAGCGAAGAGCGCTTTCACGGGCTGGTCGACGCGCTGGGCGATCTGATCGTGCATCGCGACCGGGGTGGCCGCATCGTCTATGTGAACCGGGTGTTCGCAGACCTTCTGGGCCGCGATCCGTCTTCGCTGATGGGGCACACGCTTAGCCAGCTTGGCATCGATATCGGCCTCGTGCCGGATGCGGCGTTTTCCGATGGCGAATGCCTGAGCTCCACCGATGTGGCGATCCACACGCGCAACGGCATTCGCTGGTATTCGTGGATCGAGCATTCGGTGCGCGACGACAAGGCGGACTCGGTCTCGCACCGCGCCATCGCGCGCGACATCACGGCGCGCAAACGGGCCGAGACGGCGCTGATCAACGCCCGCGAACGGGCCGAGCAGGCGAGCCGCGCGAAATCCAGCTTTCTGGCGACGGTGAGCCACGAGATCCGCACGCCGATGAACGGCATTATGGGCATGGCCACGCTTCTGGCCGACACGGAGCTGACGCCCGAGCAGCGCACCTATGTGGGGGCGGTTTCCACCTCGGCAAGCGCGCTGGTGGCGCTGATCGAGGATCTGCTCGACTATTCCAAGATCGAGGCAGGCCGGCTGGAGCTGGAGCCGCGCCGGCTCTCGGTTCATGAGATGGTGGAGAACGTGGTGGAGCTTCTGGCGGCCCGCGCCTTCGCCAAGGATATCGGGCTTGGCTGCTACATCGCGCCCGACCTGCCGAAGACGATCACGGCCGATCCGGGGCGTCTGCGCCAGGTGCTGCTCAACCTGCTCGGCAATGCGGTCAAGTTCACCGATGAGGGCGGCGTGACCGTGGCGGTGACGCGGGCGGAGAAGAACGGCCAGCCGGCGCTGCGCATTGCGGTGGCCGATTCCGGACCGGGCCTGGAAAAGGACGACATCAACCGCATCTTCAAGGATTTCGAGCAGGTGGATGGCAGCTCGACCCGCCGTCATGGCGGCGCGGGGCTTGGCCTTGCCATCACCAAGCGCATCATCGACGCCATGAACGGCTCCATCACGGTCGCCAGCACGCCGGGCGAGGGCTCGGAGTTCGCCGTGCTCCTGCCGCTTGGCGAGAGCGACGATGAGGGCATGCGCGTGGAGCCCATTCTGGAAGAGGTGAACGCGGTCATCCTCTCGCCCTTCACGCAGGAGGCGGAGACCATCGCCATGACGATCCGCGTCCATGGCGGGCGCGCGGCAATTGCCGCCAGCGCAGAGGATGCGGCGCGGCTGGCCGAAGATGGCGGCGCGCCGTTCAACACGGTTCTGGTGGACGCCTCGCTTGAAAGCGACGATGGCGCGCTGATCACCCGGCTGCATGGGCTTGGCGTGGGCGGCGGGCGCGCGCTCACCCTGATCACGCCATCGGAGCGCGGGCGTCTGGCGGCTTTCCGCGCCAGTGGCTACGGGGCCTTCCTCGCCCGCCCGGTGCGCTGCAACACGCTGGTGCGCCAGCTTCTGAGCGCGCATGGCGAAATCGCCTGGCCCGTGGCCGAGGCGGGCGAAGAGGCCGGCAGCGCGCCCCGCCCCGCGCACCGCAAGAACGGGCTCAACATCCTCGTGGCCGAGGACAACGAGATCAACGCCATGCTGGCGCGCGCCGCACTCGGCAAGGCCGGCCACCGGGTGCGCATCGTGTCGAACGGGCGCGAGGCGGTGGAAGCGGTGAACGACGAGGCGCATGCGCGCTACGATATCGTTCTGATGGATCTGCACATGCCGGTGATGGACGGGCTGGACGCCATCAATGCGATCCGCCGGCATGAGGAGGAAACGGGCCTTGCGCCGCTGCCAATCCTCGTTCTGACCGCCGACGGGCAGGAAGAAACCCGCCATGGCGTTCTGGCGCACGGGGCCAACGGGTTCGTCACCAAGCCGCTGGACCCGGATGAATTGCTCACCGCACTGGATATGCACGCGGTGGTCTGATACCTGCCTCTCGTGAATCACGACCTCGACGCCAGATCGTCGTGTGTTCATTCGGACGCACGAAGGACAATCACAAATAATGATGAAGCATCGGGATAACCGAAAACCGGATTCCACTTTTCGGTCCGATGCTTTAGTGTCACAGTTCTGTCGCAGCAGAGCAGTATTTCAGCGTCAACGCCACGCGGAGGAGTAAGAGCAATGCAGGGCATCGCGCTGAACCAGACCTCTTTGAACGATCGGGCCGCAGCGTCGCTGCTTGACGGCGCCGACGGTGCACTGCTCGGCCGCATCGGGCCGCTTGAAGTGCGCCTTGCCGGCAGCGAGCAGGAAGTCGCCGCCGCCCAGACCATCCGTTTCCGCGTGTTCTACGAGGAGATGGGCGCGCGCGCGCCGCAGGGCGGCATGGCCGAAGAGCGCGACATGGACGGTTTCGACGCCGTCTGCGACCATCTTCTGGTGCTGGACACCACGCTTCCGGGCAAGGATGTGGACCGGATCGTGGGCACCTACCGGCTTTTGACGCCGGAGGGCGCGCGTCGGGCCGGAAAGTTCTATTCCGAAGACGAATTCGCCATCGAAACGCTGATGGCCCGCCATGATGGCCGCCGCTTTCTGGAGCTTGGCCGTTCCTGCGTGCTGCCGGCCTATCGCACCAAGCGCACCATCGAGCTTCTGTGGCAGGGCATCTGGGCCTATTGCCGCAAGAAGCGCATCGACGTGATGATGGGCTGCGCCTCATTCCCCGGCGTGGTGCCGGCCGCCCATGCGGAGGCGCTCTCCTTTCTCGGGCATTTCTGCCAGGTGGAGGCCGATTGGCATGTGCGCGCTGTGGCCAGCCGCTATGCGCCGATGGATTTGATGCCGAAGGAAGCCATCCAGATGCGCACCGCGCTCGCCGCCATGCCGCCGCTGGTAAAAGGCTATCTGCGCCTCGGCGCGCGCTTTGGCGAAGGCTGCGTGATCGACCATGATTTCGGCACCACGGATGTGTTCGTGGTCCTGCCGGTGGAGGCGATCTCGGACCGGTATATCAATTACTACGGGGCCGAAGCGCAGCGTTTTGCGGCTTGAGGGGGGGGGCGCGCGCTGATGCGCGGCTAAAGCTGAGCGGCATTGAGGCCGGGTGATGCGTGAGGCGCGTCGCCCGGTTTTTTATATAGGGTGGCACATAGTTGAGTGTAAATGTTCCATCGGATAATTTAGGATTCGGATCTAGAATAATTTCCCTATTTCTTTTTTTTTTTGAATTTTATTCATGTTTCTGGAAATCTATTATCGATGCGGCGCTTCGTTAATAGGTAAGTCGGCTAAGTCGAATTTTATTGCTTTTTGAGGCACGTATGTAGGCGCTCTCATAACGCTATTGTTGAATGAGATGATTTCTATAAAATGTGTTTATGAGATTATACTTCTGGATAAGATAAAGCGGCGGGAGGCGAGCTCGATGGCAATGAACCCCATAGTCAGGGCCCAGCTTAAAGATTTCAAGAGTGCTAATCCAAGCGAAGAAGGAAGTGATAGCGAATTCTTCGAGGTTATGTCGATATTCGCAGTCGAGAATGGTATTCTCGGAGAGAATATTAATCCTTTCAGGGCGCATTTAAAAGGTGAGGAATTTGGGATTGACGGTATAGCTATCAGTGTTCAAGGAATACTGTGTGTCGATGAGGATGAAGCGTCTTCCGTACTATCCGTTGGGAAGAACCATGTTGGTTCGTTCCACATGTATCAATCAAAGATGTCAAATAAGCTCGATTATGGTCAGGTATCTAAGTTTCTCGACGCCGTTTATGACTTCTTCACGGACCTAAAGCTTTTAAAAGGGCCTCAGATTGACGATTTGGTGGGGGCCCGCGATCAGGTCTTCGCAGCGGCGACGCGTTCCAATCCAGATCTTAAGTGTTATTTTTGCACGACCGGATCTGGCGAGGTGTCTAGTGAGATAGATTCTCTCATACAGAAAAATAAGGAGCGCCTTAAAGAGCTTAATGTATTTGGTTCCATTGATATAATCTGTCTAGGAGCCCGGAGTATTCAGGAGGCTTTTCGCGCAGCGACCAATTCATCATCCGCTTCAATATTTTTTCCTAAGAACATAACTCTTCCTGAGCATTCAAGTGCAGAAGAGGCTTATATTGGGTATGTTACAGCGGATCAGGTTTTGGAGATGGCTTTGGGTGAGCCTGATAGTATCGGGGAGCGCCATATAAATAGAGCATTGTTTTACGATAACGTCAGGGATTTCAATCCAAATTCAGATATAAATAAGTCAATACTAAAAGAAATAGAATGTGGAGATCTTTCTTCTTTCGTTTTTAAGAATAATGGTATAACTGTTGTTGCGAAGAGTATTTCAAGGAAGGGGGATACTTTTAAAATTGATGACTATCAAATAGTTAACGGTTGTCAAACGACGAATATTTTGGCTCAGGCGCGTGATTCGGCAGGTGAAATTAGTGTTCCGCTACGTCTAATTGGGAGTTCAGACCCTGATTTTGTATCAAAAATTATTGTTGGTACTAACAAGCAAAACGAGGTGCGCGAGGATCAGTTCTGGGCTTTGCTTCCATTTATGAAAGATCTTGAGATTTATTGCTCTGGACAGGATGGGGACGAGCGAATACTTATAGAGAGACGTGACAACCAGTATCGGGATGTCGCGATCGAACGTACTAGGATCATGAAGCCGTCTGACCTCATGAAGGTGGCAGCTGCAGCTTTCTTCTTTCAGCCTAACCGTGCGGCCCGCGATCACAGAGGTATCCGAAAAGAGTTTTCGAAGAAAATTTTCCTCCGTAATCATAGCGTCGAACTTTATCACATGGCCGCATTGTCATTGTACAAGTTCGACTATCTCGTACGTACGTCCAGAGTTCCTAGAACGTTCGCGATCAACAAATTCTATGTGCTTTACGCATTGGTTCGCCAGTTTTGGACGATGCCGAACATTCTTGAGGCATCCGGTACGCAACGTTCTTCAGTTCATAGGTCGGTTATGAGCGTGATACGAGATAATAGTGCCTACGCAGCTCATATCGAAAAAGTATCAAAGCACATCGAGAAACTCATCGGCCAATCAGAGGCTAGGACGAGGGAGCAATTGCGTGATTTTATCAGGACTGAGAGATTTTCAGAGAACTTCACTCAAACCTACTTTATCAACTAGTAGATTTATATTCTTTGTGAAATCAGTAGGATAGGAGATGAGCGGGGGCGTAGCTTCGAAGTTCTTCGTACGCTAGGAAATCGATTTCGTATTGAAAGCGATGTCAAATGCGATCAGTCGCTATACAGCTAAAGATTGTTGCTTGCGCGCGCGTATCTCCTGGAACAATAGCGGCGGACCAATCTCATGGTCCGCCACCAGTTCAGGTCGCGCAATTTTGCGATTAATCTGTTGCAATTAGGGCTACGAGTGCCTGGATCTTGCCCCCCCCCCCAATCAAACCGCCGCGTTATACGCCGCAATCGCCGCCATGTTCACGATGTCCGAATCCTTCGCGTTCAGCGGAACGATCTGCACCGACTTGTTCAGCCCCACCAGAAGCGGGCCGATGACGGTGGAGCCACCCAGTTCCTGAAGCATCTTCGTGGAGATGGAGGCGGAGTGGAAGGCGGGCATGACGAGCACGTTCGCCGGGCCTGACAGGCGGCAGAACGGATATTGCTGCATCAGGCTCGAATTCAGGGCCACGTCTGCGGCCATCTCGCCGTCATATTCGAAGTCGACCCGGCGCTTGTCGAGCATCTTCACCGCTTCCTGAACACGGTCGGAACGCTCGCCCGGCGGGTGGCCGAAGGTGGAGTAGGCGAGCATGGCCACGCGCGGCTCATAGCCCATGCGGCGGGCCTGTCCTGCGGCCTCCTCGGCAATGTCGGCCAGCTCTTCGGCATTGGGCATGTCATGCACCGCCGTGTCGGCCACGAGCACGGTGCGGCCCCGGCACAGCGCCAGCGACACGCCGATGACCCGGTGGCCGGGGCGGGCGTCGATCACGCGGCGCACATCGTCCAGCACGGTCGAATAGTTGCGGGTCACGCCGCTCACCATCGCATCCGCATCGCCCAGCGCCACCATGGTGGCGGCGAAGTGGTTGCGGTCGTTGTTGATCAGGCGCTGCGCATCGCGGAAGAGATAGCCCTTCCGCTGCAGGCGCTCATAGAGATAGTCGGCATAGATGGCGTTGCGGCGCGAAAGCCGCGCATTGATGATCTCGATGCCGGATTTGGAAAGGTCCACGCCCGCGTGCCGCGCGGTCTCGCGGATCTGCTCTTCGCGGCCGACGAGAATGGCCGTGCCGAGCTTCTGGTTCACATAGGACGCGGCGGCGCGCATCACCTGTTCTTCCTCGCCCTCGGCGAAGACCACGCGCTTTGGCTGGCGGCGCACCCGGTCGTAGATGCGCTGCAGGGTGGAGGCGAGCGGATCGCGACGGGCGGAAAGCTCGTTCGTGTATTTCTGCATGTCCAGGATGGGGCGGCGGGCAACGCCGGAATCCATCGCGGCCTTTGCCACGGCCACCGGAACGGCGGAGATGAGGCGCGGATCGAACGGCACGGGGATGATGTAGTTGGGGCCGTATTTCGGGCGGTTGCCCTGATAGGCGGCGGCCACGTCGTCCGGCACGTCCTGGCGGGCTAGCTCGGCCAGCGCCTCGGCGGCGGCCACCTTCATCGCGTCGTTGATGGTGGTCGCGCGCACATCGAGCGCGCCACGGAAGATGTAGGGGAAGCCGAGAACGTTGTTCACCTGGTTGGGATAGTCCGAGCGGCCCGTCGCCATGATGGCGTCGGTGCGGATCTCGGCGACTTCCTCCGGCGTGATTTCCGGATCGGGATTGGCCATGGCGAAGATGATCGGGTTCTTGGCCATGGACTGCACCATGGCCGGCGTCAGCGCGCCCTTGGCCGAAAGGCCGAAGAACACATCCGCCCCTTCGAGCGCTTCGGCCAGCGTGCGCTTGTCGGTCTCCACTGCGTGGGCCGACTTCCACTGGTTCATGCCCTGCTCGCGGCCCTTGTAGACCACGCCTTTGGTGTCGCACAGGAAGACGTTTTCAGGCGCGAGGCCAAGCGATTTGGCAAGCTCGATGCAGGCAATGCCGGCAGCGCCGGCGCCATTGCAGACGAGCTTCGTCGTCTTGATGTCGCGGTCGGTGAGGTGCAGCGCGTTGATGAGGCCGGCAACGGCGATGATGGCGGTGCCGTGCTGGTCGTCATGAAAGACGGGAATGTCCATCAGCTCGCGCAGCCGGCTTTCGATGATGAAGCACTCGGGCGCCTTGATGTCTTCCAGATTGATGCCGCCGAAGGAGGGGCCGAGCAGCTTGACGCAGTTCACGAAGGCGTCGGCGTCTTCGGTGTCGACCTCAAGGTCGATGGAATCGACATCGGCGAAGCGCTTGAAGAGCACGGACTTGCCCTCCATCACCGGTTTGGAGGCGAGCGCGCCCAGATTACCGAGGCCGAGGATCGCCGTGCCGTTGGAAATGACGGCCACCATGTTGCCGCGCGTCGTGTAGTCGAAGGCGCGGCTGGGGTCTTCCGCAATGGCCTGAACGGGCACGGCCACGCCGGGCGAATAAGCCAGCGAAAGGTCGCGCTGGGTCGCCATCGGCTTGGTCGGCGTGATCTCGAGCTTGCCGGGTCTGCCGGTGGAGTGGAAGTCGAGGGCTTCCTGCGGGCTGACGGACGGTCCCTGGCGTTCGGGCTTGTTGCTGGCGGGCATGTCGGTGTGTTTCCTCCGGGAGACGGGCTCTGGCATGTGCTTTCTGTGGAGTTTTGCCAGTGACGGGTGCATAAGGCTACACTTTTGCCCAGTAAATGGCCAAGCAGTTTGAAGCTGTTGATTTGAAGCCAGTACAAAGCCAATGCAAAGGCCGGGGAGCCCTTCCTTGAACGACGAAACGCCCATGCGCCAAAAGGCGATGCAGGCCGCTGCCGCCGGGGCCACGCCGATGATGGCCCAGTTCATCGAGATCAAGACGGCGAATCCCGATTCGCTGCTGTTCTATCGCATGGGCGATTTCTACGAGCTGTTCTTCGAGGATGCGGAGATCGCCAGCCGGGCGCTGGGCATCACGCTCACCAAGCGGGGCAAGCATCAGGGCGACGACATTCCCATGTGCGGCGTGCCGGTGCACGCGGCCGACGATTATCTGCAGAAGCTGATCGGGCTTGGCCATCGCGTGGCCGTCTGCGAGCAGATGGAAGATCCCGCCGAGGCCAAGAAGCGCGGCTCCAAATCGGTGGTGAAGCGCGATGTGATCCGGCTGTTCACGCCGGGCACCATCACCGAGGAAAAGCTGCTCGATCCTTCAGAAGCCAACTACCTGATGGCCCTTGGCCGGGTGAAGGGCGGGGATGAGAGCCTGGCGCTGGCCTGGATCGACATTTCCACCGGCGCGTTCCGCGTTGCGCCCACGCGGCCCGACCGGCTTCTGGCCGATGTGCTGCGGATCGACCCGCGCGAGCTGATCGTGCCGGAAGCGCTCTATTACGACCAGTCCTACCGCCCGGTGTTCGACGTGCTGGGGCGGACGGCAAATCCACAGCCGGCAAACATGTTCGATTCCGCATCCGCCGAAATGCGCCTGACGCGCTTTTACGGCGTGGCGACGCTGGAAGGGTTCGGCCGGTTCTCGCGCGCCGAGCTTTCGGCCATTTCGGGCGCGGTCGCCTATGTGGAGAAGACACAGAAGGCGGAACGCCCGCCGCTTGGCCGGCCGGAGCGTGACGATGAGGGCGCGAGCCTGTTCATCGACCCGGCCACCCGCGCAAACCTGGAGCTTGGCCGCACGCTTTCGGGCAGCCGCGATGGCAGTCTTGCCAAGGCGATCGACCGCACGGTGACGGGGGCGGGCAGCCGGCTTCTCTACGAGCGGCTGATGTCGCCGCTCACCGACCCGGACGCGATTGGCGGGCGGCTTGATGCGGTGTCCTTTTTCCTGTCCGAGGCAGGGCTGCGCGACGATGCGCGCCGGCTTCTGAAAGGCGTGCCGGACATTGCCCGCGCTCTCTCGCGGCTGGCGCTCAACCGTGGCGGCCCGCGCGACCTTGGCGCGCTTGCCTCCGGCTTTGAGGCGGCGCATGGCGTGGCCGAGCTGCTTCAGGGCAGGGAGGTTCCCGCAGAGATCGCCGGGGCGCTTTCGGGCATTGCCGGCCTGCCGATGGATTTCGCGGCCCATCTCGACAGGGCGCTTTCCGATGAGCTGCCGCTTCTGAAGCGCGACGGCGGGTTCATCCGCGCGGGCTACAATGAAGAACTCGACGAGATGCGCGCGCTGCGCGACCAGTCGCGCCGGGTGATCGCCGAGATGGAGCGGCAGCTTTCCGAGGAAACCGGGGTCAAGTCGCTCAAGATCCGGCACAACAATGTGCTCGGCTACTATATCGAGGTGACGGCCAACAACGCGGCGGCAATGAACGGCACGGACGAGGCCAAGGCGCGCTTCATCCACCGCCAGACCATGGCCAACGCCATGCGGTTCACCACCACCGAGCTCGCCGAGCTGGAAACCCGCATCGCCAATGCCGCCGACCGGGCGCAGCAGATCGAGCTGGCGGCCTTCGAGAAACTGCTTGGAGAAGCCGTGGCGGCTGCCGACGCCATTCGCGCCGCCGCAGATGCGCTGGCGGTGCTCGATGTTTCGGCCGCGCTCGCCACGATTGCCGAGGCCGAAGATTATTGCCGCCCGCAGGTGGATGACAGTCTCGAATTTCACATCGAGGGCGGACGCCATCCGGTGGTGGAACAGGCGCTGCGCCGGCAGCTGGCCGAGCCATTCGTCGCCAATGACTGTGACCTGTCGCCAACGGGTGAAGAGCAGGCCGGCGCGATCTGGCTTCTCACCGGTCCGAACATGGGCGGTAAATCGACCTTCCTGCGCCAGAACGCGCTGATCGCGGTGATGGCGCAGATGGGCTCCTTCGTGCCGGCTGCCGTTGCCCGCATCGGCGTGGTGGACCGGCTGTTCAGCCGTGTCGGCGCATCCGACGATCTGGCGCGCGGCCGCTCGACCTTCATGGTCGAAATGGTGGAGACGGCGGCGATCCTCAATCAGGCGGGCCCGCGCGCGCTGGTGATCCTCGACGAAATCGGCCGGGGAACGGCAACGTTCGACGGTCTGTCCATCGCCTGGGCGGCGGTTGAGTATCTGCACGAGCAGAACCGCTGCCGGGCGCTGTTCGCCACCCATTTCCACGAGATGACCGCGCTTTCCGAAAAGCTCGGACGGCTCTCCAATGTCACCATGCGGGTGAAGGAATTCGAGGGCGACGTGGTGTTCCTGCACGAGGTGGGACGCGGCGCGGCCGACCGTTCCTACGGTGTGCAGGTGGCGCGGCTTGCCGGCCTGCCGCATGCGGTGGTGGAGCGGGCGCGCGAAGTGCTGCAGCAGCTCGAAGAGGGCGAGACCTCCGGCAAGGCGTCGAAGCTGATCGACGATCTGCCGCTGTTTTCGGTGGCGGCGAAGCAGGAAGCGAAAGCGTCGAAGACGCCGGATCGCGTTGGCGAGGAACTGCTGGCGATCAATCCCGACGACCTGACCCCGCGCGAGGCGCTGGACGCGCTCTATCGGCTGAAGCAGCTGGCTGCGCAGAAGTAGGTCACGCCGGGGCGGGCGTTCTGGCATGTGGCGTTCTGGCATGGATCCTCGGGTCGAGCCCGAGGATGACGAAGAGGGGTTTCGGGTTACCGGCAGATGCCATCCGCGCATAGGCGTTAAAAGAAGCTCGTCATCCTCGGGCTCGATCCGAGGATCCATGCCCTGCGCTTCGAAGCGTCAGGACCAGCCCCATCCACGCAAAAGCTCGTTCCACTCCGGGTTGGATTTCTCGATCAACTCAATCTTCCACTGACGAGACCAGCGCTTCAATGACTTCTCACGCTGGATAGCGTCGCGCATATCGAAGTGCTCCTCGTACCAGACAAGCCGGGCCACACCGTATCGACTGGTAAAGCCAGGCATCCGGCCCGTCTTGTGTTCGATGATGCGCCGCCCCAAATCATTGGTGACGCCGATATAGATCGTCCCACGTTTCTGGCTTGCGAGCATGTAGACGTAACCGGTCACGGAAAACCTCTCCGTTTCAACCGGGCAATATCACCTCAGCGGAAGAAGATCGGCAAGCGCATACACCCCGATCTTTCGCGCAACCGTGTCCCGCTTCCCCCCTCGTCATCCTCGGGTCAAGCCCGAGGATGACGAGTGTGTTTAGACGCTTGTTCGCAACCGTATCCGGGCCGGGGTGGAGAACATTCCTCCCTTCGTCATCCTCGGGCTTGACCCGAGGATCCATGCCTGAGCATCCCAACCCCTCCAGCGCCCCTAAAGCGCGTCGCCCCAGTCGGCTTTGCGGGCGGCTTTGAAGGTGCGGCCTTCGCGGCGGGTGACGAGGCGTTCGTCCAGTGCGCCGTCGCTGGTGCACAGTTTCAGGCGCACCATGCCGCTGGCCGTTTTGGGTGGGGCGAGCACGCGGTCGGGGCGGTCGTCGGGCGCATTGCGTGAAACCGCCAGATAGCTGAACTTCTCGTCTTCCCACGGCACTTCGCCGCCCTTGGCGGTGCGGTGCAGGCGCGAGCGTGCGACGCGGCGCGAGAAATGACACCAGTCGGGCGCTTTCACCGGGCAGGGCGCATGGTGCGGGCAGGGGGCCAGAATGTACCCGCCAAGAGCAGTCAGCCGGTCGCGCGCGGCAAGAATGCGCTGCCAGCCGGCTGGCGTTCCGGGCTCGACGATTACCAGCGTGTCGGCGGTCAGCGCCCAGAGGCGGTCGATCAGCGCATTGCGCGCTGCCGGGGCAAGCTCGTCCAGCACATAGCAGAGCGTCACGAGATCCGCCGGCGCGATGTCCGCAAGCCCGTCTTCCACGCTGGCTGCCTGCCAGTCCGTGTCGATGGAGAGCGCTTCGGCCAGTTTTGCACCGGCGTCACGCATCGCACGGCTGGTTTCCACCAGCGTGGCCGCACCGAGCTCCGGCCATTCGGCGCGGGCCGCCCAGAGCGCGGTTCCGGGACCGGCGCCCACATCGAGCAGGCGCGATGGCGCGAAATCCTCACGCCGCGCGGCCGTTTCCGAAAGGCACTGGCGCACGGCGGCAAAGGTGGCGGGCAGGCGGGTTGCCAGATAGGCCTTGGCGGCGAGCGCATCGCCCACATGCAGGCTGCCATCGCGGGTTTCGGCGCGGTAGCGCTTCGAAAGGCGCTGGGCAGCGCCCTGAATTTCGGAAAGCGACGTGCCTTCCAGAAACGCGTCGACTGCCTGGCGCAGCGGGGCGGGAAGCTCCATTTGAAACCCGTGTCCTTGGTGTGCGAAACCCGTGCGACATAGCGGCAGGGCGTCAGCGCTGCAACCGCATCTTTTGACAGTCGTTTCGCGGCGCGCGAAAACACGCTATACAGCGCCGCCAATCCGGGATGCTCATGGCCAAGGTTCCACTCAAGCTCGATCAGATCGTCGATGGCGCGGCATTGCGCGCCGAACTGGACAGTTTTGCAGAAAACACGGGCGGCTCAGAGCTGCGCTCGAAGGTGATGGCGACGCTGAAGGCGCACATCGCGGCAGGCCGCAAGGCGGCCGAAACCATGCTCATGAACGATGGCGGCGGCACGGCCTGCGCGGCGCGGCTGTCGCATTTGATGGACGTGGTGATCACCGAGCTGCACCACTTCGCCGCCACGCATGTCTATCCCATGCAGAACCCGTCTTCCGCCGAGCGTCTGGCGATTGTCGCCGTTGGCGGCTACGGACGCGGCACGCTTGCGCCGGGTTCCGACATCGACCTGCTTTTCCTGCTTCCCTACAAGCAGACGCCCTGGGGCGAGCAGATCGTGGAATATGTGCTCTACATGCTGTGGGACATGGGGCTGAAAGTCGGCCACGCCACCCGCAACATCGATGAGTGCATCCGCCAGGCGCGCACCGACATGACGATCCGCACCGCGGTTCTGGAAGCGCGCTTCATCTGTGGCGAAAAACCTCTCTATGAAGAGATGGTCACCCGCTTTGACGAAGAAGTGGTGAAGGACACGGGCGCGGAATACAGCCAGGCCAAGCTCGCCGAGCGCGACCTGCGCCACGCCAAGGCGGGCGAAAGCCGCTATCTGGTCGAGCCGAATGTGAAGGACGGCAAGGGCGGCCTGCGCGATCTGCACACACTGTTCTGGATCGGCAAATATTTCTACCGCGTGCGCCGCGCGGAGGATCTGGTGGGGCAGGGCGTTTTCACCCGCAAGGAATATCTCCAGTTCCGCAAGGCCGAGGATTTTCTCTGGGCTGTGCGCTGCCACATGCACTTCCTCACCGGCAAGGCGGAGGAGCGGCTGCATTTCGACATTCAGCGCGATATCGCCGAGCGGCTTGGCTATATGAGCCATCCCGGCCTCTCGGATGTCGAGCGCTTCATGAAGCACTACTTCCTGACGGCCAAGGGCGTGGGCGACCTGACGCGCATCTTCTGCGCAGCGCTGGAGGAGGAGCAGGGCAAGCATGTGCCCGGCTTCAACCGCTTCTTCATGAATTTCTCGCGGCGGCGGCGCAAACTTGCCGGCACCAGCGATTTCATCGTCGACAATCACCGCATCAACGTGGCGGATGAAGGCGTTTTCGAGCGCGATCCGGTGAACCTGTTGCGGCTGTTCTGGTTCGCGGACCGGCACGGGCTCGAATATCACCCCGAGGCGCTGAAGCTGCTCACGCGCTCGCTGAAGCTGATCGACCGCAATCTGCGGCGCGACAGGGAAGCCAATCGCCTGTTCATGGACGTGCTGACGTCAGACCGCGATCCCGCGCTCAACATGCGTCGCATGAACGAGGCCGGCGTGCTCGGCAAGCTCATCCCCGATTTCAACAAGATCGTGGCGATGATGCAGTTCAACATGTACCACCACTACACGGTCGACGAACATCTGATCCGCTGCATCGGCGTGCTTTCGGAAATCGAGCATGGCGACGGGGAGAAGCTGCATCCGCTCTCGCACTCGCTGATGCCGTCGCTGAAATCGTGGCGCGAGGTGCTCTACACCACGGTGCTTCTGCACGACATCGCCAAGGGGCGGCCCGAAGACCACGAGATCGCGGGCGCGCGCATCGCCCGCAGGCTGTGCCCGCATATGGGGTTCGATCCCAAGGAAACAGAGATGATCGCCTGGCTGGTGGAACATCATCTCGACATGTCCATGGTCGCCCAGACGCGCGATCTGAACGACCGCAAGACGATTCAGGATTTTGCCGACAAGGTGCAGTCGGTGGAGCGGCTGAAACTGCTTCTGGTGCTGACCGTGTGCGATATTCGCGGCGTCGGCCCCGGCGTTTGGAACGGCTGGAAGGGGCAGCTCCTGCGCACGCTCTATTATGAAACCGAAGTGCTTCTGACCGGCGGTTTCTCGGAAGCCTCGCGCGCCACCCGCGCCGAGGAAGCACGCCTGCGGCTTGCCGCAGCCCTTGCAGAAAACGGCTGGCAGGAAAAGGAGATCGAGGACTATCTCGGCCTCCATTACTCGGCCTATCTGCTCGCCGTCGATCTGGAAGACCAGTTGCGCCATGCGGATTTCATCCGCGAAGCGGAGAAGGAAGAGCGTCCGCTTGCCACCATGGTCAAGCCGCACACATTCGAGGCGGTGACCGAGATCACCATCTTTGCGCCCGACCATCCGCGTCTCCTGTCGATCATCGCAGGGGCGTGTTCGGCGGCGGGGGCGAACATTGTCGATGCGCAGATCTTCACCACAACGCATGGCCGCGCGCTGGACACGATCCTGATCAGCCGCGAGTTCGATTTCGATGCGGATGAGCGCCGGCGTGCGGAAAGCGTGCGCAGGCTCATTGAGGATGTCCTGTCCGGCAAGTCCTACCTGCCCGAGGTGATCGAGAAGCGCGCAAAGCCGCGCCGTGGCACAAAGGCTTTCCGGGTTCAGCCACGGGTGGAGATCGGCAACACGCTGTCGAACCGTTTTTCCGTGGTGGAAGTGAAGGGGCTCGACCGGCCGGGCCTGCTTTCGGAACTGACCGAAACGCTTTCCGACCTGTCGCTGGACATTGCCTCGGCGCACATCACCACCTTTGGCGAAAAGGTCATCGACACGTTCTACGTCACCGATCTGACGGGCCAGAAGATCGTCAGCGCCGACCGGCTGGAGGCTATCCGCACGGCTCTTCTCAAGACGCTGGAGAGCAGGGTGGAGCGTCCGGCAAAGGGCAAGTCGCAGGCGGCTGCCGAATGAACGGGGTGGTGGGCTTTATCTCGCAGGGTGGCGGGGGAGCAGTGTTCCGGCATGGATCCTCGGGTCAGGCCCGAGGATGACGAAGGGTGGGGCCGTGAGGGCGAGCGCCTGAGATGATGGCGGACGCCTGAGGGGCGCGAAAATGGCCGGGGCTGACGATGGTGGCCCGGGATGACGCGGGAGCTCAGAGGACGATGAAGGTGGTTCGGGGTGAGGAAGAGCGTCTGACCATTGCGAAAAAGGCCGGGCTGATGATGGTGGTCCGGGATGGTGCAGGAGCCCTGAGGATGACGAAGAGGGAGCGAGGATGACGAAAAGGGGTGGTGTTTGCCGGCGTTTGGATGCTGTGCCGCACAGGCCACCCATGACGTTCGTCACCCTCGGGCTTGACCCGAGGGGCCATGCCAGCGCATCTCAGCGTCACCATCGTTCCAATTGCAGCCCCTGTCCGGCCCCCATTTTCAGGTCTTTCCATCCATGAGCCTTATCGGAAAATTCGCCAGCGTTGGCAGCGCCACCATGGCCAGCCGCATTCTCGGCTTTGCGCGCGAGGCGCTGATTGCCGCCGCCATCGGCGTTGGTCCGGTGACGGACGCCTTTTACGCCGCGTTCCGCTTTCCGAACCTGTTCCGGCGGCTCTTTGCCGAGGGTGCGTTCAACACCGCCTTCATCCCGCTTTTCGCCAAGGAGATGGAGGGCGGCGGCGTGGAGGCCGCGCGCCGGTTCGGCGAAGATGTGCTGGCCGTTCTGATGACGGTGCTTCTGGCGCTTTCGGCGGCGGCGATGCTCGCAATGCCGTTTCTGGTCTCCACCATCATCGCACCGGGCTTTGCGGCGTCGCCGGAGAAGTTCGATCTGACGGTGGTCATGACGCGGATCATGTTCCCCTATCTGTTCTGCATGTCGCTGGTCGCCATGTTCTCCGGCATCCTCAATGCGATGCGGCATTATTTTCTGGCCGCGCTGGTGCCGACGCTGCTCAATGTGATCCTGATCGGCGTTCTTCTGGCCGCACTCTTCTGGGAGTTCGATCCGCGTCAGACGGGTGTATGGCTTGCCTGGGGCGTGTTCGCGTCTGGTCTGGCGCAGCTCTTTTTCCTCATTCACGGCGCGCGGCGGGCAGGCTATTCCATGCGGGTGCGTCGCCCGCGTCTCACGCCGGGCGTCAAGCGCCTCCTGGTGCTGATGGCGCCAGCGCTCCTGACCGGCGGCATCATGCAGATCAATCTTCTGGTCGGGCAGATCATCGCCTCCACGCAGGAAAACGCCATCGGCCTCCTGAACTTCGCCGACCGCATCAACCAGTTGCCGCTGGGCGTGATCGGCATCGCGGTGGGCGTGGTGCTTTTGCCAGAACTTTCGCGCGCGCTGAAGGCCGGCGATCAGGCCGACGCACAGCATTTGCAGAACCGGTCGATGGAGTTCGCGCTGGGGCTCACATTGCCGGCCGCCGTCGGGCTGATGGTGATGCCGGCGCCCATCGTCGCTGTTCTTTACGAGCGCGGCCAGTTCACCGCCATCGACACGGCGATGACAGCTGCGGCACTCGCCGCCTTTGCCAGCGGCCTGCCGGCCTATGTGCTGACCAAGGTTTTTCAGCCGGCCTTCTTCGCGCGTGAAGACATGCGCACGCCGATGTGGTTCTCGCTGGTCACGGTCGTGGTCAACATTGCGGCGAGCCTGCTTTTCTTCCCCGTCTATGGCCATGTGGCGATTGCCGGGGCGACGGCGCTTTCGGCATGGGTCAATGTCCTGCTTCTGGCGGCGACGCTCTGGTGGCGGGGCGATTTCCGGCCTTCGCCCGTCACGCTCAGGCGGATCACATTCATGCTGGTTGCAAGCGTGGTGATGGGAGGCGTCGTGTGGGCGCTGCTCGCGGCCCTGCCGCAATTCGTCGGCCACGATCTGCTGATCGTGCGCATTCTCACGGTCGCCGCCATTGTCGGTGTGGCGGTGGTCGCCTATTTCGGCGTCGCCCTTCTCACGGGCGGCATCGACCGGAGCGAGCTTGCCCGCGTTGCGCGCCGCCGGCGCAAAAACGCCTGAGACCGCTCATCCCTCTCATTAACGGAATTCGAAGGCGGTGCGTGTAGCATCGCCTTTGCCATTTCGGGGGAGAGGCATGCAGCAACGGCTCTACTATATCGATTTCCTGCGCGTCTCGGCGTTCATGCTGCTGATCGTCTACCATGCGTCGGTGGCGTTCTTTCCGGACATGAAATGGCTGATCGAAGCGCCGGAAGGCAGCGCCGCGCTGTCGCTGATCATGAAGTTCCCGCGCGCCTGGCGGCTGGCGCTCCTGTTCTTCGTGTCGGGCATGGGCACGTGGTTCGTCTATCGCCGCTGCCACGATCTCGGCTTCCTGACGGGCCGGTTCATGCGGCTTTTCCCGCCGCTGATCTTCGCCAT
Source organism: Nitratireductor sp. GZWM139 (assembly GCF_030068685.1). Classification (NCBI taxonomy): domain Bacteria; kingdom Pseudomonadati; phylum Pseudomonadota; class Alphaproteobacteria; order Hyphomicrobiales; family Phyllobacteriaceae; genus Nitratireductor; species Nitratireductor sp. GZWM139. The sequence goes on from NZ_JAMQML010000006.1 coordinate 213,486, forward strand.
GTGCGTCATCATCGTGCCGCAGGTCTGGTATGAGCGCATGTATGAAGATGGCTATCAGGGCTCCTTCCTCACCTTCTGGGTCACGCGCTATTTCACCGAAGGCAAATATCCAGACGGCAATTTCACATGGGCGCATATGTGGTTCGTCGCGTATCTGCTGGCGATGACCTTCGTCTGCTATCCGGTGTTCCGGCTGATCGATCAGCCCTTCATGAAGCCGGTGAATGACTGGTTCCAGCGGGTCGCCGCATCGGGGTGGGTCTATCTGCTTTTCCTTCTACCGCTCGTGCTCAACCTCGCGCTGTCGCCCATTTTCCCGCGCCAGACCAATTCTCTCTACAATGACGGGGCATGGTTTGCGGTGTGGGCCAGCTGGTTCGGGCTCGGTTTCCTCTTCGCGCGCTATCATCAGGCGCTGATCGGCAATGTAATCGCCCTGCGCTGGCGAAGTGCTGCGCTCGCCACGGCGCTGACTGTGGCGCTTTACCTCTTCTCCTGGACGGGCGCGGGCGGGTTCTCCATTGGTGATTACGAGGCCATGACGCCGCTCTTCAAGACGCTGCTCATGGCGCTTGCCTGGGCGATGATCCTGACGCTGTGCGGCTTCTCGGCCAGATATCTGAATGCACCGAGCGCCGTTGTCGCATGGCTCAACCGCAAGGTCTTCCCGCTCTACATCGTGCATCAGACCGTGGTGGTGGCGGCGCTTTACTACGTGCTGCCGCTCGGGCTCGATGTCTGGACCGAATATGCGCTGGTGCTGATCGCGACGTTTGCAGGCTCCTTCCTGTTCGCCATCGCGGCCGAATGGCTGCCCGGCCGCACGGGCCTTCTGGTGGGGCTTGCGCCGCGCGGCAAGGCGCTTCCGGCCGGTGGCGCGGAAACGCAATCGGCCCGTGGGGCTTGATTGCCGGTTTCGCGTCGTTCATAAGCCAAGGCGCGCGGTTTTCGCGCTCCAAAAGGCATTCAGGAAAGATCCATGAGCGAATTCAAGGAGCTCGTCTTCTCCGGCGTTCAGCCGACGGGCAATCTTCACCTCGGCAACTATCTGGGCGCGCTGCAGAAGTTTGTGGCGTTGCAGGACAGCCATGAGTGCATCTATTGCGTCGTCGATCTGCACTCGCTGACCGCGACCATGGCGCATGCCGATCTGGCCGACCAGACGCGCTCGATCACCGCCGCCTTCCTGGCGAGCGGCATCGACCCGAAGAAGAACATCGTCTTCAACCAGAGCCAGGTTCTGCAGCACGCCGAACTCGCATGGATCTTCAACTGCGTTGCGCGCATCGGCTGGATGAACCGCATGACGCAGTTCAAGGACAAGGCCGGCAAGGACCGCGAGAACGCCTCGCTTGGTCTGCTCGCCTATCCGAGCCTCATGGCCGCTGACATTCTCGTCTACCGCGCCACCCACGTGCCGGTGGGCGACGACCAGAAGCAGCACCTTGAGCTGACGCGCGACATTGCGCAGAAATTCAACAACGACTTCTCCCAGCGCATTGCCGAGCTTGGCTATGGGGTGGAGATGGAAGTCGGCGAAGAGAGGGTGAACGGCTTTTTCCCGCTCACCGAGCCGCTTATCGAAGGTGCGATCACGCGGGTGATGAGCCTGCGCGACGGTTCCAAGAAGATGTCGAAGTCGGACCCGTCCGACCTGTCGCGCATCAACCTGACCGACGACTCCGACGCCATCGCCAAGAAGATCCGCAAGGCGAAGACGGACCCCGAGGCCCTGCCGTCCGAGGTCGATGGTCTGGCCGATCGCCCCGAGGCTCAAAACCTTGTCGGCATCTATGCCGCGCTGTCCGGCGTCTCCAAGGCCGATGTGCTGTCCGAGTTCGGCGGTCGCCAGTTCTCCGAGTTCAAGCCGGCTCTGGCCGAACTTGCCGTGGACAAACTCGCCCCCATCGCCGGCGAGATGCGTCGCATCCTGGCCGACCCGGCCTATATCGACGGCGTTCTGCGCGAGGGCGCGGGCCGGGCGCGCGAAAAGGCCGAGACGACCATGAAGATGGTGCGTGAAATCATCGGGCTCATCGACGGGTGAGCCCCTTTTACGCATCGTCTTGCCGAAACCCTTTCGCGATGGCAGATTGCGCGGAATGGGGCGGGGCACTCGCCTGCAACACAGGACGTGTGAATGGTCTCTAAGCGACTGATCCGCGAGGCAGGGCACCGCCGCAAGTTCCTTGCCATCATCGATGACACTCCCGAATGCGAACGGGCCGTGGCCTATGCGGCGCGGCGCGCCCAGGCCACCAGCGGCGCGCTCGTCCTTCTCTTCGTGATCGAGCCGGGCGATTTTCAGCACTGGCTCGGCGTCGAGCAGATCATGCGGGAAGAATCGACCGCGACGGCAAACGCCGCGCTCGACACCCACGCCACCAAGGTGCGCGAAACGGTCGGCATCGAGCCGGAACTGGTGGTGCGTGAAGGCGCATCGGCCGACGAGATCCACAAGCTGATCGAAGAGGATCAGGACATTGCGATCCTGGTTCTGGCAGCCGGCAGTTCCAAGGAAGGGCCGGGTCCGCTCGTCTCCTCCATCGCCGGGAAAACGGCCGCGTTCCCGATTCCCGTCACGGTCGTGCCGCAGAATCTGAGCGACGAGGAAATCGAAAGCCTGGCATAGGGGCGGGGCGCTTCCCATATGTGCTCCGGAGCGCCGGACCGAAAGCGGCCCCCGTTTTCGGCTGTTCCGATGCTTCCCCAGTGGTTCGGGTCGTCTTTTCTGCGTCGGCATGGCGCAGGGCGGTCTGGCCACATGCATGCTTGAATGCGGCAGGCTTTCTGCTTATTTTAGAATTATTCCAAGAAACGCCAGATCGGAAAGTTACAATGTTCATTCAGACCGAAGCGACTCCCAATCCCGCGACGCTGAAATTCCTGCCTGGCCGTGTTGTTCTTGAAGAAGGCACCGCCGATTTCCGTCAGGCGGAAACGGCCGCAGAGGCATCGCCTCTGGCAGAGCGCCTCTTTGCCGTGCCCGGCGTGACGGGCGTGTTCTACGGCTACGACTTCATCACGGTCACGAAGGAAGACGGTCCCGACTGGCAGCATCTGAAGCCGGCCATTCTCGGCACGATCATGGAGCATTTCATGTCCGGTCAGCCGGTCATGGCCACGGGCGGTCCGGGCCTGCCTGCCTCCGAGGATGGCGAGTTCTACGACGAGGCCGACGAGGCCATCGTCTCCACCATCAAGGAGCTTCTGGAGACGCGTGTGCGTCCGGCTGTGGCGCAGGATGGCGGCGACATCACCTTCCGCGGTTATGAGAAGGGCACGGTTTTCCTGCACATGAAAGGTGCCTGCGCCGGTTGTCCGTCTTCCACGGCGACGCTGAAGCACGGTATCCAGAACCTTCTGCACCACTTCGTGCCGGAAGTCCGGGAGGTCGAACAGGTCGTCTGACCCCTCCTGGGCGCTCTCTTTTTCGCACGATGTTTGGATTCAATAGCGAAAACGCCTCATTCAATGTTCTTGCGCAATTGCGGGCACCGTCTTCGAGGCCCCCTTCTCCCCGCGTGCGGGGAGAAGGTGAGGATGAGGGGCGAGCGCCAGCTTGCGCGAACCCACAACATGGCGGGATTTTCATACGCGGCGTCAGCCCCTCATCCCCCTGCCGGGACCTTCTCCCCGCGTGCGGGGAGAAGGAAGTCGTCATCCGGCTGGAGCGCCCTTTGTGCATCCGAAGCGCTAAGGATGGAGAGATACGAAAAAACCGGGCTCTGAGGCCCGGCTTTTTTCAGGGTCGACCAAGGCCGACCCCTGTTGCTGAGACGGTTACTACCGCTTAACGATTACTTTAGCACCAATTTCGGTACGGTTGTAAAGGTCGATGATGTCCTGGTTCATCATTCTGATGCAGCCGGAAGACATTGCCTTGCCGATCGAGCGCCATTCCGGCGTGCCGTGCAGGCGATAGCCCGTGTCGCCGCTGCGGTTGAAGAGATAGAGCGCGCGCGCGCCAAGCGGGTTGGACAGGCCGGGCGGCATGCCGCCGCGCCATTTCGCCAGCTCGGGCTGACGGCCGATCATGGCTGCGGGCGGGGTCCAGGTGGGCCATTCGCGCTTCATTGCAACGCGCGCCGTTCCGGACCACTCAAAACCTTCGCGGCCAACGCCGATGCCGTAGCGCATGGCCTTGCCGTTTTCCTGCACCAGATAGAGGTACTTGTCCTTGGTATCGACGATGATCGTGCCGGGCTTTTCCTTCGTCTCGTAGGAGACGATCTGGCGATGATATTTTCGCGGAACCTGGCTGATCGGAATGCGCGGCAGCTGGTAGCCCGCATCCTTCACCGTACCGTAGTCGGAGGTGAACACCTTGAGAGGCCCACCCGTCGTGCACCCGGCAAGAGCGGTTGCAAGTCCCAGTGCCGCAGCCACGACGATTGATTTGAATCTCATATGTTCCCCCGGTCCCCCAATTTGTTAAGTGTGCCTGAATTGCGCCGCACTTTGACCATCATTCTTAAATTCCTGGTTAATGAAATGACAAGATTTGGATGCGTCTTACGTTGCGTAATCCCGTTATTGCCGCGTGATATTGCAAACGCGCAACACAATCCCCAGTTTCAGATGGCGGAATTCAGCAAGCGTGGAAGTTCAGGAGACGTGTCATGAACGTTGGCGAGGCGGCCCGTCGTTCGGGCCTACCGGCAAAGACGATTCGCTATTACGAAGAAATCGGCCTTGTTTCGCCGGCGCGGGCCGGAAACGGTTACCGCGATTACAGCGATGAAGACCTGCACTTCCTGACCTTTCTGAAGCGCGCGCGCGGTCTCGGCTTCGCCATCGAGGAATGCCGCCAGCTGATGACGCTTTACCGCGACAAGCACCGGGCGAGCCACGATGTGCGCGGCATCGCCATTTCGCATGTGGTGGCAATCGACGAGAAAATTGCGGAACTGCAGGCCATGCGCGCCACGCTGAGCAAACTCATCAATGCCTGCCATGGCGACAACCGGCCCGATTGTCCGATCCTGGACGATATTGCCGGGGCGCAGTGACGCTTCAAGAGGCTCACCGTTGATGGCATAATATTTCCATGCCGATCATTTCACCGATTCCCGTCAACCCGCTGGCCGATGGTCGCCAGTCGGAACGCGCCATGGTCATTCGCCGGGGCGTGCAGCGCCTGCTCATCACCATGGGCGCCGTTGTTCTGCCGGAGCTGACGCTCGCAACCGGCCGGCGCGCCGATCTCGTGGCGCTGACGAAGAAGGGCGACATCTGGATCATCGAGATCAAGTCGTCAGTGGAGGATTTTCGGGTGGACCGGAAATGGCCGGATTATCGCCTGCACTCCGACCGCTTTTTCTTCGCCACCCACCCGGAAGTGCCGGCGGAGATTTTTCCCGAGGAATGCGGTTTCATCCTGTCGGACGGTTATGGCGCGGAGATCCTGCGCGAGCCGGACGAGCACCGCCTTGCCGCCGCCACCCGCAAGGCGATGATGCTGCGCTTTGCGCGGGCGGGGGCGGCGCGTCTCACCGCTGCGGAACTTGCGGGCATCGACGTGCCGCTGGCCGAGGGTGAGACAGGCTGAGGCTTACGGCGTGATCGGCTGACGGCCTGTCGCAAGTGCATGGTCGAGATACTCGACGCGGTCCTGCCCGAAGAAGGCCTCGCCGTTCAGCACAAAGGTGGGCACGCCCACCGCGTCGGCCTCTACGGCGTCCCTGGTGTTCTGCGCGCGGATTTCGGCAATCGCCTCGCTTTGCGCCTTCTCCAGAATGGACGCGGCGTCGAACTTCTCCAGTTCCAGATATCTGGTCAGCGTGTCCGGGTCGGCAATGTTTTCCTCATTGGCCCACACGGCGGCGAACACGCGCTCCATATAGCTCAGCGGATCATGGCCCTCTGCCGCTAGTGCTGCGATCACGCGGTCGGAAAGCTCCGGGTCGACGGGCCAGTGTTTGGGCGTCTTGTTGATCGGCAGGCCGCGAAAATCGGCGATGCGCTGGATCTCCACCAGCCGCTGGCGCTGGCGCACCGGGGGGGCGCCTGGGCGGGGGAACCGCGCCGGAGATCTCCCAGACACCCATCAGGTTAATCGGCTTCACGCGCACATCCGCTCCATGCTTGGAAAGCACGGTGCGCAGAGCCTGGTGGCCGAGATAGGTGAAGGGCGAAGCGGAAGTGAAGTAATAGTCGACGGTCGCTGTCATCGATGTCTCCGGTGCATGTTGGTGGCCGGAGAGTAGCGATGCGGTCTGTCGACTTAAAGGTGTGAGGACAACACTTTTGCGCGAGCGCGCAGCCCCTGATGCGAGGCGATGAAGGCTTTCTCTTCCGCATTGGGCGCACGGGGCGCGCCATCGTGGCCGAGCGTGCGCATCAACTCGTCGACCGGCACGAAGCGTTTGCCGCGCTTGTCGTAGACCCCGCCCGTGGTCAGCACCATCGCGGCAACGCGCCCGTCATCCAGTACGAAACGATGCTGGCCGATGATCTGCGTGTCTTCCCATGTTTCGATGGTGGAGACGACCTCGAAGCGCTGCCATAAGCGCACCTCGCGCACATAGGCCGTCTGCAGGCCGCCGAGCAAGGGAGCCCAGCCGCGCTTGCGGGCTGCGGCGACCAGTCCGCTGCGCAGGAAGATGTCGATCCGCCCCATATCCGCCAGCATCATGTAGCGGGCGTTGTTCAGGTGGATGTTCATGTCGATGTCGGTGGGCAGGCAGCGGAAGGAAAGCTTGCTCTCGTCGCCCAGCCGATAGACGCCCCGGCTCTTGCGTGTGGCGGCCACGCGAAGAAGACGCATCCAGACATACATGATTTTCTATCCCGGGGAGGTTGGTGTTGCGGTCGGTGCTTGTCCTAGAGCAATTCCAGAAAAAGCGGGAGCCGGTTTTCAGTTCGGATCTGCCAAAAACAACAAATCGGAGCGCTTAAGCCGCTTTGGGGAAACCGCGATTTCGGGGCGTTGACCTGTTCACCGTCCCGGATGCGGAGCGCGCCCGGGACGGTGGTTTTCATTCTGAACGGCACGCCTCAGGCGGCCTTCTTCTCCGCCGCCTTTTCGGGCGCGAAGCGCTGGTAGAAAGTCTCGCCGCTCTCGGCCATGTCCAGAAGGAGTTTCGGGGCCTTGAACTGCTTGCCGTATTTCTTCTGAAGGCGCTTGGTCATGGCGACGAAGGCTTCTGCTCCCATCCCGTCGATATAGGAGAGGGCGCCGCCCGTGTAGGGCGCGAAGCCGAAGGCGAGAATGGAGCCGACATCCGCCTCGCGCGGATCGACGACAATGCCTTCTTCCATGATGCGGGCCGCTTCCAGCGCGATCGTGGCGAGGAAGCGCTCCTGCAATTCCTCGACGTCGATCTTGTCCGGGTTCTTCTGCGGATAGAGATCCTTCAGGCCGGCCCACAGATGCTTCTTCGCGGGCTTTGCCGGATAGTCATAGAAGCCCTTGCCATTCTTGCGGCCAAGGCGGCCATGCTTGTCGACCAGCGTGTCGATCAGCTCCATGTGGCGCGGATCGACGGCCTTGGGGCCGAGATCGCGCACGGTCTGCTTCATGATCTTCTGGGCGAGATCGACAGCCGTCTCATCGGTGAGCGCAAGCGGGCCGACCGGCATGCCGGCCATCTTCGCCGCATTCTCAACCATCGGAGCGGGCACGCCTTCAATGACCATGGAGAAGGCCTCCTGCATGTATCGCAGGACGCAGCGATTGACGTAGAAGCCGCGCGTGTCGTTCACCACGATGGGCGTCTTCTTGATGGCGCGCACATAGTCCATCGCCATGGCAAGCGCCTTGTCGCCGGTCTTCTTGCCCATGATGATCTCGACCAGCATCATCTTGTCGACGGGCGAGAAGAAGTGGATGCCGATGAAGTTCTTCGGGCGTTTGGAGTTTTTCGCCAGGCCGGAGATCGGAATGGTCGAGGTGTTGGAGGCGAACACGGCCGACGGCTTCAGAACGGCCTCGGCCTTCTCCGTCGCCGCCTTCTTGATCTCCGAATCCTCGAACACGGCCTCGATCACCAGATCGCAGCCTTCAAGCTCCGCATAATCCTCGCTCGGGGTGATGAGCGAGAGGAGCTTTTCCTTGTCCTCGGCGGTGGCGCGGCCGCGCTTGATGCTCTTGTCCATCAGCTCGGCGGAATGCGCCTTGCCCTTTTCGGCGGACGCCGTGTCGCGGTCGATCAGAACGACCGGAATGCCGGCCTTGGCCGTGACGAAGGCGATGCCCGCGCCCATGAAGCCCGCGCCGAGAACGCCGATCTTTTTGAACTTCCTGACCGGCACGTCGTCGGGGCGGCGCGCGCCCTTGTTGAGTTCCTGCAGCGAGACGAAGAGCGAGCGGATCATCATCTTCGCTTCGGTCGTCTGCATGATCTCGGTGAAATAACGCTGCTCGATGGTCAGCGCCGTCTCGAAGGGCACCAGCATGCCCTCATAGACGCATTTCAGGATCGCGGCTGCTGCCGGGTAGTTGTTGTAGGTCTCGCGGCGCAGGATGGCGATTGCCGGCGGCCAGAGGTTTGCGCCCGCCGCCGAGTAGACGGGGCCGCCGGGCAGTTTGAAGCCCTTCTCGTCCCATGGCTGAACCGGGCTGAGGCCGTCGAGGATCATCTTCTTCGCGGTCTCGACCAGTTTCTTCGGCGCGGCGATCTCGTGGATCAGACCCATGGCCTTCGCCTTCTGTGGCGTCAGCGTCTGGCCGGTGGTGAGCATCTGCAGGGCTTCCTGCGGCTTGGCCAGACGCGGCACGCGCTGGGTGCCGCCCGCGCCGGGGAAGATGCCCACTTTCACTTCCGGAAGCGCCATCTTCACTGCCGGGCTGTCGGCTGCGACACGGCCATGGCAGGCGAGCGACAGCTCGAACGCACCGCCCATGCAGGTACCGTTGATGGCCGAGACCCAGGGCTTGCCGGAGGTTTCAAGCTTGCGCCAGAGCCAGCCCATGCGGCCGGCATTGTCGAACAGCAGCTTGACCGCCTTCTTGCGGTCGTTTGCCTTTTCCTTTTCGAACAGGCCGAGCATCTTCTGCAGCATGGTCAGGTCCGCGCCGCCGGAGAAGGTCTCCTTGCCGGAGGTGATGACTGCGCCCTTGATCGCATCGCTGCCGGCAACGTGATCGATGATCGCATCCAGCTCGTTCATCACCTCTTCGGTGAAGACGTTCATGGAGCGGTCCGGCATGTCCCAGGTGACGAGCGCGACGCCGTCTGCGTCCACGTCAACGGTAAAGTTCTTGTAGTCGGTCATGGTCTGATCTCTCCCCGACAGCTCAAACGCGTTCGATGATGGTTGCGGTGCCCATGCCCGCGCCGATGCACAGCGTGACAAGCGCCGTGTTCAGGTTGCGGCGCTCCAGCTCGTCGAGAACCGTGCCGAAGATCATCGCGCCGGTTGCGCCGAGCGGGTGGCCCATGGCGATTGCGCCGCCATTCACATTGATCCGGTCGTGGTCGATCTCGAAAGCCTGCATGTAGCGCAGCACCACCGAGGCGAAAGCCTCGTTCAGCTCGAACAGGTCGATGTCCGAAAGCTTCATCCGGGCTTTCTTCAGAAGCTTCTCCGTCACGTCGACCGGGCCGGTCAGCATGATCGCTGGCTCGGAGCCGATATTGGTGAAGGCGCGAATTTTTGCGCGCGGCTCCAGCCCCATGGACTTGCCGGCCTTGCGCGAACCGAGCAGCACTGCGGCCGCGCCATCGACGATGCCCGACGAATTGCCGGCGTGGTGGACGTGGTTGATGCTCTCAAGCTCCGGATAACGCTGCACGGCGACGGCGTCGAAACCGCCCATTTCACCCGGCATCACGAAGGAGGGGTTGAGCTGGCCAAGCGCCTGCATGTCGGTGCCGGGGCGCATGTGCTCGTCGTGGTCGAGAATGGTCAGGCCGTTCTGGTCTTCCACCGGGATCACGGATTTCTTGAAATAACCCTTGTCCCAGGAGTGCTTGGCGCGCTTTTGGCTTTCCACCGCATAGGCGTCCACGTCGTCGCGGGAAAAGCCGTATTTCGTAGCGATCAGGTCGGCAGACACGCCCTGCGGCATGAAATAGGAGGGAATGCCGACGGACGGGTCCATGAACCATGCGCCACCGGACATGCCCATGCCGACGCGCGACATGCTTTCCACGCCGCCGGCAATGACGATCTCGTCGGAGCCGCCGGCAATCTTGGCCGCGCCCAGATTGATTGCGTCCAGGCCCGACGCGCAGAAGCGCGAGATCTGGATGCCCGGAGCCGCGTTCGCGTAGCGCGCCTCGAAGGCAGCCGAGCGCGGGATCACGGAACCGGCTTCGCCGACCGGATCGACGCAGCCGAAAATGATGTCGTCCACCTTTGCGGTGTCGAGGCCGTTGCGGTCGCGCACGGCTTCAAGAACTTTCGCGCCAAGGCGCACGCCGGGCACCTCGTGCAGCGAACCGTCCTTCTTGCCACGTCCGCGCGGCGTGCGCACGGCGTCATATACATAAGCGTCAGCCATATCGGTCTCCCTGCTTTATGGACCCAACGCGGGGTCGTGCAATTGGTTCAAAGAGGGCTGGCAATCGCCAGCCCCGGGATCTGTTCGGCGCTTCAGGTGCGCTGCGGGCCGGCGGGCCGGAGATGGTCAAAGTCGGGCTGCGGGTCTGACACGTCGCGCTTCCTCAGGGACCGGCTTGCACGCTGGCACGTGCAAGCTAGAACGGGTGTGGCCGTTACGCCAGTCAAAACGCCTCTTCCGGAAGCGCCATCATGGTGTCCGCACCGCTCGAAAGGCGCGCAAGATGCGCGGCGGTTTCGGGCATGACGCGCTCCATGAAGTAGCGTCCGGTGGTGATCTTGGCTTCGAGGAAGGCGGCGTCGCCATTTGCCCCGGCGGCAAGCTGCTCCTGCGCCGTCCTGACCATGCGGCCCCACATGTAGCCGAGCGCCACGAGGCCCATCAGGTGCATGTAGTCATGGGAGGCAGCGCCCGCATTGTCGGGCTTCTGAACGGCGTTCTGCATCAGCCAGAGTGATGCGGCCTGCAGATCGTTGAGGCCCTTCTTGAGCGCCTTGGTAAAGGGGGCCATGGTCTCGTCTTCGCGGTGCGCTTCGCAGAAATCGCCCACTTCCTTGAAGAAGGCCTGCACGGCGCGACCGCCATTGGCGGGCAGCTTGCGTCCCACGAGGTCGAGCGCCTGAATGCCGTTCGCGCCCTCATAGATCATGGCGATGCGGGCATCGCGCACGAACTGGCTCATGCCATGCTCTTCGATATAGCCGTGGCCGCCAAACATCTGCTGCGCCATCACCGCATGCTCGAAACCCTTGTCGGTGAGCACGCCTTTCACCACCGGCGTCATCAGCGCCATGTGGTCGGACGCCGTCTCGCGTTCCTTGTCGTCTTCGGAGAGATGGGCGACATCGGATTTCAGCGCGGTCCAGAGGATCAGCGCGCGGCCGGCCTCGTTGAAGGCGCGGATGGTCATCAGGTTGCGGCGCACATCCGGGTGAACGATGATCGGATCGGCCTTCTTCTCCGGCGCTTTCGGTCCGGTCAGCGCGCGGCCCTGCAGGCGCTCGCGGGCATATTCGACCGCGCCCTGATAGGCGGCTTCGCCGATGGCATGGCCTTGCAGGCCGACGCCAAGGCGCGCCTCGTTCATCATCGTGAACATGGCTTTCAGGCCGCCATTCTCCTCACCCAGAAGATAGCCGGTGGCTTCGTCATAATTCATGACGCAGGTGGCGTTGCCGTGGATGCCCATCTTCTCTTCGATTGCCCCGCAGGAAACGGCATTGCCATCGCCCAGCGCGCCTTCGTCATCGACCATCACCTTCGGCACGATGAAGAGCGAGATGCCCTTCACGCCCGCCGGCGCGCCCTCAATGCGTGCAAGCACCAGATGGATGATGTTCTCGGCCATGTCGTGCTCGCCGGCCGAGATGAAGATCTTCTGGCCGGAAATCCGGTAGCTGCCGTCGCCGTTCGGCACGGCCTTGGAGTTCAGAAGGCCGAGATCGGTGCCGCAATGGGGCTCCGTCAGGTTCATGGTGCCGGTCCAGGTGCCTTCCACCATTTTCGGCAGCCATTTCTGCTTCTGCTCATCGGTGCCATGCGCGAGGATCGCGGCGATGGCGCCCTGTGTGAGGCCCGGATACATCATCAGCGCCATATTGGCCGAGACGAGGTACTCGCTCACCGCCGTGTGCACCGTGTAGGGCAGGCCCTGACCGCCATATTCCGCCGGCACGGAAAGGCCAAGCCAGCCGCCTTCGCAATACTGACGATAGGCGCCGTCGAAGCCCTTGGGCGTCGTCACCGAACCATCGGCATGACGGGTGCAGCCTTCCATGTCGCCGATGCGGTTGAGCGGCTGTATGACGTTCTCAGCCAGTTTCGCGCCTTCGCTGAGAATCGCCTCGACAATGTCGGGCGAGGCGTCGGCGAAGCCCGGCAGATTGTCGTGATTGCCATAGCCCAGAACATCGTTCAGCACGAACAGCGTGTCGCGCACGGACGCCTGATAGGTCGGCATGAGAATCCTCCAGCTCTCGTAACAAAGGCGCGAAGAGGCCATTCGCGCAGCGTTACAGTCGCTCTAACAAATTTTGACGTTTGCGTAAACGTCAAAAACGACGCAGCGCACGACAAGACCCCGCGCGGTGCGTGTCCGCGCGGGGTCTTGTGATGAACCGGAAGGAAAGAGGGGTAGCTGGCGGAGGTGGTCAGCCTGCGTCGCGCAGGGGCGATGCACCGTCCAGGCGGGTCGAGACCTCGCCGATCAGGGTCTTCAGCTCATTGATCGCGTCATCAATGGAAGTGCGCTGCTTTTCAAGCCGCACCATCTGGCGTTCCGACTTCTTCAGAACAAGCTGAAGCTGCTTCACGTTTCCGCCATCCGGCTCGTGCAGGTCGAGCACTTCCTTGATGTCGTTCAGCGAGAAGCCGATTTTCCGGCCGAGCAGGATATGCTGCAGACGCAGCTTGTCCGTGCGGGAATAAAGGCGGGTTGTGCCGGCGCGCTCCGGCCTCAAAAGGCCCTTGTCTTCATAAAAGCGCAGGGCGCGCAGGGTTACGCCAAACTCCCGAGCCATCTCGCCGATGCGGGTGTATTCTCCAGCATGTTCCGGGGCCTGCTCTGGGGACTGTTCAGGAAAATCATTTCCCTCGGCCGTCTTTTCGACTGCCACTGCAATGTTCGTCATGATCACTGTTCCGTACTGATGTGCGCTCCGGCGGGGGGACCGGGATGGGCATGTCTGACGTTAGGTTTTCGCCAGTGGCAAAATTGTGCCGCCCAGACACGCTCTAAAGGGCGCGCTTATGCGGTGCAGAATGCGGCATTACAAGGGCCGCAGCGCAAAATGTGATCGGCTTGCCAACAATCTTTTTACGGGATTCCTCACCGAAGACTTAACCTTCGGTAAGGATTGTTAACTCCGTGTTTACCACGATCAGCGAAATGTGAACCGTCAGCACACGGTGCTTGTTTGCATTCGCTTCGAGGTCCGCTGCTGACCGTGGGTGTCTTAACAGTGTTTGTTTTCTGCCTTCCGGCATTTCAAGGCTGAAAGTCCCGCGTGGCAAGAAATCTCGACGGCCAACCGGTACACGGTGGAGAGGCGGGCGTTCCGATGAACAATAAGCGTTCCTATCTGGAAAATATCAATGCCGGTCGCCGGCGGCGGCCCGGGACAGATGCGTCGCTTGACGAGATCAGTCGGACGCTGGACCACCTGGAAAACCGCCTTGGAAAAGCGACCGGGCGTTTCGACCAGCAGGTGGATGAAAATGACGTCGCCCGGCGAATCCAGGAGCTGTCGGAAACGGTCTCGCATTCCTATGTACGACCGGCTGGCCGCATGCCCGCGCCCCGGCAGGAGCCGGCTTCGCGCGCCTCGCTCGAACACGCGGCGCATGAGCTTGAGCGCTCCCGCCGTCAGGAACGCGAGTTCAATTCGATCGGCAACATTGCCGAAGAACTCAAGACGCTGCGCAGGGATCTGCGCGACGTGATGCGTTCGGGCATCAGCGACGAGTTCGGCGCGCTGCGCAAGGAGCTGGCAGGCATCATGGCCTCCGTTCCCAACAGCGCGCTCAGCAGCGAGCTGGTTGTCGAATTCGAACGCCTGTCCAACGCCATTGCCCATCTCGCCGAGCGCGGTGACGACAGAAACGTCAAGATGCTGCGGCTCGAGATGGAAGAGCTGAAGTCTTCCATTTCCAGTCTCGCGCGTGAAGAAACGCTGCGCGCCGTGGATCAGCGCTGGGATGCTTTCGACGACAGGTGGAGCGCATTCGAAGACCGCGTTTCCAGCGATCTGAGCCGCAGCGGCCCCGCCATCGACATGCTGCACCAGCGGATCGAGCAGATCGCGCATGCGGTGAACAGCCTGCCGGAATCGCTGTCGCTTCAGTCTCTGGAGGATCGTGTCCGCACGCTCGCAGGCGCGCTGGATCAGCTTCTTGAGCGCAAGCAGCAGGACAATCCCGAACTCTATGCCGCCATCGATGAGCGGCTTGACGAGATCAGCCGCGCGATTGCTGCGACCATGCCGAAGACACAGGCTGCTTCGTTCGACCCGCAGCCCTTCGAGCGCATCGAGGCGCGCATCTCTTCGCTGGCAAATCAGGTGGGCGAGCTTCTGAACGAGCGCCCGGGTGGCGAGGCTGTCGGGCATCTCAGCGAGCAGATGTATTCGCTGTCGCAGCGCGTGGACGAGATCGCTGCGCGTATCGACATGCCGGAGCAGACGGTTGAGCGGTTGGCCAGCCAGATTGCCGGCATCGCGCACAAGCTGGACAACGCACCGGAGCCGCAGATCCCCGAGCACATGCTGCGCGGCATTGAAGACCGGTTCGCGCATTTGTCGCAGATGATCGAACAGCGCCATGGCGACGCTGCAGAGCAGGGACGCTCGCTGGTTCACGATCTCGAGCATCGGCTGCAGGACATTGCCGCCCGCATCGACGAGCGCAGCAGCAGCGAGCCCGTGCGCAACGAGGCCGATCTCATGGCCACCATCGACGCCCGGTTCAACGAACTGGCGGCGCGGCTCGACACGAGCACACGTGAAGCGCCGGGCACCGAGGCTCTGCGCGCCCTCGAGATGCGGCTTGATGACATTTCCGGTCGCCTGCAGACATCTTCGTCGCAGGCTTCGTCCATCGATCCGGAGGTGATCCACAATCTCGAGGCGCAGGTTCGCAGCCTCTCCGAGCATTTCTCCCGCCCGACGGCTGACCTGCCGGAGTTCGAGGATCTGGGCCCACGGCTGGAGAACATCGAACGCTCAATTCAGGAAAACCGCGCTTCGGTGGTCGAAGCCGCACGGCAGGCAGCCGAGCAGGCAATCGGCGCGTTGGGCGACACGCAGAATTTCGACAGCAATTTCGACCGTGAACTGCGCGAAGAACTGAAGGCGCTTGAAGCGCTGACCCGCAAGTCCGACGAGCGCAACACCAAGACGTTCGGCGCGATCCATGACACGCTGCTCAAGATCGTGGACCGGCTTGGCGCTGTCGAAGGAACTGCTGGCGAGGGCGTGGCTGTGCAGGCCGAGCCGGCAAAAATTCCGGTCGCTGCCGCTCCCTCCATCGATCCCGGCAATGACGTGTCTCCGGTTTCTGCACGCGCTGCGGAAGAGGCGATGCCGAAGCGCTCGCCCGCCGAAGCGGCAGCCGCCGCCGCGCGCGCTGCGCTGGACGAGGATGCGCAGGAAACGGAAAAGGCCCCCGGCAAATCATCGCTTCTGGGCGGGCTCACCCGTGCTCTTGGAAGCCGTCGCGACCGTCAGCAGCGCGACGAGCCCCGGAATGAGGTCGAGAACGAGGCGTCCGCCGAACTGGACGCCAGCCTTGAAGCCATCGATCTGGATGACGACCGCATCAATGAGCCGCTGGAACCGGGTTCCGGCGCGCCGGACCTGAATGCGATCCTGCGTCGTGTTCGTGACGAAAAGAAAGCGACCGTCCGTCCGGAAACGGATGATGCGGCCAAGTCGGATTTCATCGCGGCGGCGCGCCGTGCGGCGCAGGCGGCTGCGGCCGAGGCCGAGATCCTGAAAAAGCGTCAGGGCGATGCTGCGGAAGATACCGGCGGCTTCGGGATCAAACGTTTTCTGAAGCGGAGCAAGAAGCCTCTGGTGGTGATGCTCGGCGCGGGCATCGTCGCGGCGGGCGGCTATCAGGTCGGAAAGACCTATCTTTCGAACTCCACCGCCATTCCGGTGCAGATGACCAATGAGACCACCAGTGCGGAACCCGCGCCGGTGATGGCGCAGGCCGAGCCTGCCCCGGCAGAGCGCAAGGTGCGCGTGCTGGATGAAGAACCGGCCAGGGTTGCTGCTGCCGAAGAGCAGGCAACGGATGGCGTGGTCGACACGCTGGCCTCCATGCCCGAGATGGACGCGCCGCTGGAAGAGCCGGTTGGCAGGTTTGAGGAAACCCTGACGGGCAACGAGACCGTCAGCATTCCGGAAGATGTTGCCCCTGAAGCACCCAAGCCCATTTCGCTGGACACGGTTCCGGTGGATGCCGGTCCGGTACCGCTTCGCGAGGCCGCAGCCGAGGGCGACCCCAAGGCGCTGTTCGAGATCGGCAGCCGCTACGCGGAAGGTCGTGGCACGCAGGCCGATCTGACGAAGGCCGCTGAATGGTACACCAAGGCAGCCGAAGCAGGTTTTGCGCCGGCTCAGTATCGGCTGGGCGACCTCTACCAGAAGGGCAATGGCGTGGACCGTGACGCCGCCAAGGCGAAGATGTGGTTCCAGCTTGCAGCCCAGCAGGGCAATGCCAGCGCCATGCACAATCTCGGTGTGCTGTTCGCCATGGGTGCGGATGGCCCGGCCGATAACAAGTCCGCCGCCCGCTGGTTCATTGAAGCTGCCGAGCATGGCGTGAAGGACAGCCAGTTCAATCTGGGCATCCTTTCGGCCAAGGGCATGGGCATGCAGCAGGACCTGACGGAAGCCTACAAATGGTTCGCCATCGTCGCCCAGGGCGGTGACAGGGATGCAGCCGCCAAGCGCGACGAAATCGCCGCTGCGCTGTCGCCCGGGCAGCTGAAACAGGCAGAAAACAAGACGGCGCTCTGGAAGGTCAAGAAGATCGATCCGGCGGTCAATCTGGTCGATATTCCGGAATCCTGGCGTGAAAGCCGCGAGCTCACGGCGAGCGTCGACATGACCAAGGCGATCACCAACATCCAGCTTATCCTGAACAAGGAAGGCTTTGATGCGGGCAAGCCTGACGGCATCATGGGCGCCAAGACAAAGGCCGCGATCACGCAGTTCCAGAAGGCCAATGGCCTGAACCCGACGGGGCAGGTCGATGAGGCGCTGGTGCGTGCCCTTCTGGAGAAGAATGAAGCGGCTGTAAGCGCTCAGTAAGCTGTCACGGCATCGTTTGCCGGCAGGTTGATGTGTGTCCCGGAGGACGCACGTCATCTTTGTGTGGCAAGCCGTTCAAACTTTTCCGGTTTCTGCCACCTCCCGGTTTGACTTCGCGGGCGGTAGGGCGCAGAACGGAAGCACGCATTAATGCTTCCACACCTCGTCCGGCGCCGCTGCCGGGCAAACAATTATTCGGGTGCCGCGGGTGGGTATTTATCTCCCAATCGCCGAAATGTCCGTCAACGTTTTCGTGCTGCTTGCCATGGGCGGCGCGGTGGGCTTTCTGTCCGGCATGTTCGGGGTTGGCGGCGGGTTTCTGATCACGCCGCTCTTGATCTTCTACAACATCCCGCCTGCGATCGCTGTCGCCACCGGCGCCAATCAGGTGATTGCGTCGTCCTTCTCGGGCGCGCTGGCGCATTTCAAGCGCAAGTCTCTTGATGTCAAACTGGGCACGGTCCTGCTCGCCGGCGGCATTGTCGGCGCGTCCATCGGCGCGTTCGTGTTCGCCTATCTGCGCCGGCTGGGCCAGCTCGATCTCATCGTTTCGCTGCTCTATGTGGTGTTTCTGGGCGTCGTTGGCGGCCTGATGCTGATGGAGAGCGTGCGCGCCATCCGGCGTTCGCGCGGTGGCCAGACGGCCACGCTCAGAAAGCCCGGCCAGCACAACTGGATTCACCGTCTGCCGCTCAAGATGCGTTTTCGCGCGTCGAAGCTGTTTGTCAGCGTCATTCCCGTGGTGGTGCTTGGCGCGTTCATTGGCTTCCTGGCGTCGATCATGGGTGTCGGCGGCGGGTTCATCATGGTGCCGGCGCTGATCTATCTGCTCAAAGTGCCGACCAATGTCGTGATCGGCACATCCCTGTTCCAGATCATCTTCGTGGCGGCCTTCACCACCATCATTCACTCCACGGCGAACCAGAGCGTCGATGTCGTGCTTGCCTTCCTGCTGATGGTCGGCGGCGTGGCCGGTGCACAATATGGCGCGCGGGTGGGGCAGCGTCTGCGCGGCGAGCAGCTGCGTGCGCTTCTGGCGCTTCTGGTTCTGGCGGTGGCGCTGCGTCTCGGCTTCGACCTGTTCGTGCAGCCGGAGAGCGTCTACAGCCTGTCCACGGGAGCGATGTGAGCCATGCGCGCGCGTTTCCTGGCAGCCGCCACCTCGCTTCTTCTGCTCCTGCCGGCCCTGCCGGTGCGGGCGCAGGACGAAATCCCCGAGAACATCCAGATCGGCCTTTCCACCGATCAGGTGTCGATCACGTCCGATTTCAGCGGCGCGGAGCTGACCATTTTCGGCGCGCTCGACAATGCCGACCCGCTGGTGGCGCGGCAGGGGCGTTACGATGTCGTGGTGGTTCTGGAAGGGCCGCCGCGCGCCGTCACGGTGCGCAAGAAGACACGCGTGCTGGGCATGTGGATCAACACGGAATCGGTCATCTTCCGCGATGTGCCGGAATCCTATTCCATGGCGCTCACCCGCGCGCCGCAGGACATCAGCACGCCCGACGGATACAAGAGGCTCGCGCTGGGTGCGGACAATCTGCACTTCCAGCCGCTCAAGGCCGATGGCGATCCGAAAACCATCGAGGAGTTCACCGAGGCGCTGCTTCAGCGCAAGGAGGCGCTCGGGCTCTACTCGACGCAGACCGGCGGCGTGCGCTTCCTCTCGCAAAGCCTGTTCCGCGCGTCCCTCAAGCTGGCCCCCAATGTGGCGGTCGGCACGCACAGGGCGCGCGCCTATCTGTTCCGCAACAGCGTGTTCCTGCGCGAGACATCGGCCCAGCTCACCATCCGCAAAGCGGGTCTTGAGCAGCGGCTTTACGAATTCGCCCATCAGAACAGCCTGATCTACGGCATCGCCGCCGTGCTGATCGCCATCATCACCGGCTGGCTGGGACGGATCATCTTCCGCAAGGACTGAGCGCGCGCGCTCCGGCGCTGTGCTTCAGCGCAGCATGCTGCCTGCAATGGCGTAAATGCCCTGCCGGCCCAGCATGTAGGCGGCCAGCCGCTCGCGCGCGAACAGGCCGTCGAAAGGACGGTCGAGCACGTTCAGCGAACCGGTCAGGCTGCCGAATGCGGGCATAATAAGCCGGCTACCGTCCGAGGCGAAGCATGCGCGCCGCACCGAGCGGCCGCGGCGCACGATGCGCGCGCCGGGATGCAGATGCCCGGCAATCTCGCCACGGGCACTTCCCTTTGCCGGCTCATGACGGAAGATCAGCCCGTCAATGGCAATCTCCTGCGCGCAGTGGCCGGGAAGGTCCGGCGGCGGGGCAGGGTCGTGGTTGCCGGCGATCCAGTGCCAGTCGCGCGCGCCGATGAGTTCGACCAGCCGCGTGCGGAAAGGCCCGGGCATGTGCGCCGCGCCGTGATCGTCGTGAAAACTGTCGCCAAGGCTGATGACGATCTCTGGATCGTAGTCGGCTAACGTTGTTGCCAGCCGCTTCAGTGTGGCGGCGGTGTCATAGGGCGGCAGCATGCGCCCGCGCCGGGCGTAGGCCGCGCCCTTCTCAAGATGCAGGTCGGAGACGACCATGAGGCTCATCTGCGGGAAGAACAGCACGCCGCGCCAGTCGCACACGGCCTCGTGTCCGGCGATGCGGATCGTCAGCGCGGTGCTTGTCCCGGTTGCGGGTGCAAGGCTGTTCATGCCTCAAGAGCCTCCTGCATCAATTCCTCGCCGGAAAGCCGTGAGGCTTCGCCGAGCAGCGCCTCATTGGCGTCGCCGGCCACGGCCTCCTTGCCGATCTCGAGCATGATGGGCACAGCCAGCGGTGAAATGCGACTGAGAGATTTATGCACGATTCGACCCCGAATGCGCGACAGCATCTCCCCCAGTCTCCTGACATCAAGCAGGCCCTGCGCGGCGTCTGCCCAGGTGGCCTGCATCAGAATGTGGTCAGGCTCATGAGCCCGCAAAACGTCGTAAATGAGGTCGGCGGAAACGGTCACCTGTCGGCCGGTCTTCTCCTGTCCGGGGTGGCGCTTTTCGACCAGTCCCGAGATCAGCGCGCAATTGCGGAAGGTGCGCTTCAAAAGCCAGCTGTCGGCGATCCATGCTTCCAGATCGTCGCCCAGCATGTCCTCGTCCATGAGCGCGGCGAGGCTTAACCGTCCGTCCTCCAGCATGGCGGCCATGTCGTTCAGGCCCCACACGGCGATGGCGTAATCATTGGCGACGAAGCCGAGCGGGTGTGCGCCTGCCCGCTCCAGCCGGCGGGTCAGAAGCATGCCAAGCGTCTGGTGCGCGAGCCGCCCCTCGAACGGGTAGAGCACCATGTAGAAGCGCTCGCCGCGCGGAAAGGTCTCCACCAGAAGGTCTTCGCGGCGCGGGAGGATCGACTTGTCGCGCTGGATGGAAAGCCATTCGGCCACCTGTTCGGGCAGCGCCTTCCAGCGCTTCGGGTCGGCCAGCATGGCCCGCACTTCGGACGCCAGATAGGTGGAGAGCGGAAACTTGCCGCCGGCGTAATAGGGCACTTTTGCATCCTCGCCGCCGCCCGCCGAGACGAGGCACTCATTCTCGCGAATGCCTTCGAAGCGCAGCACCCGGCCCGAGAAAAGGAAGGTGTCGCCATGCGTGAGCGTTTCGAGGAAATATTCCTCCACCTTGCCCAGCACCGGTCCGCCGCGCGAGGCGTTGCCCCGGCCGCGCCTGACCATGCGGATGTTGAGCATGGGGGATTCCACGATGGTGCCGACATTCAGCCGGTATTGCTGGGCGATGCGCGGATTGGCGATGCGCCACAGCCCGTCTTTCGTCTTGCGGATGCGGGCATAGCGCTCATAGGTCTTGAGCGCGTAGCCGCCGGTCGCCACGAAATCCACGATGCGGTCGAAGGTTACCCGATCAAGCGCGGCATAGGGGGCTGCACTCGCCACTTCGCCATAGAGTACGTCGGCGTCGAAGGGGGCGGCGCAGGCCGAGCCCAGCACGTGCTGCGCCAGCACGTCGAGCGCGCCTTCCACCAGTGGCGGCGTGTCCTGCGCACCCAGATAGTTCGCCTCAAGGGCGGCGCGGCACTCCATCACCTCGAAACGGTTTGCCGGCACGAGAATGGCGCGGCTCGGTTCGTCCATGCGGTGGTTGGAGCGGCCGATGCGCTGGGCCAGCCGGCTTGCCCCCTTTGGCGCGCCCACATGCACGACCAGATCCACGTCGCCCCAGTCGATGCCGAGGTCGAGCGTCGACGTGGCGACGATGGCCCGCAGACTGTTGGTCTCCATCGCCTTTTCCACCTTGCGCCGCTGGCCGACATCGAGCGAGCCATGGTGGAGCGCAATGGGCAGATTGTCGTCGTTGGCGCGCCACAATTCGCGGAACAGAAGCTCCGCCTGGCTGCGCGTGTTGACGAAGAGCAGCGTGGTGCGGTGGGCCCTGATCGCCTCATAGACCTTCGGAATGGCGTAGAGCGCGGAGTGCCCGGCCCAGGGCACGCGCTCCTCCGTCTCCAGGATGGTGATGTGCGGCTTTGCGCCACCCGACACGGTCACGATATCGGACAGGGCGCGGGCCGTATCCTGCGGCACGAGCCACCGGCGCAGCTCATCGGGCTCGGCCACCGTCGCGGAAAGACCGATGGTCTGAAGCTCCGGCCGCATCCGGCGCAGTCTCGCCAGCGCCAGCGAAAGCAGATGCCCGCGCTTGGAAATCACCAGCGAGTGCAATTCGTCGAACACCACGAAACGCAAATCCGAGAAGAACCTGTCCGCATCGGGCGAGGCGATCAGAAGGGCGAGCTGTTCGGGCGTGGTGAGCAGAATGTCGGGCGGGGCGTGTTTCTGCCGCTGGCGCTTGTGGGTGGGCGTGTCGCCGGTGCGCGTCTCCATCGTTACCGGCAGCTCCATCTCGGCCACGGGCATGTTCAGGTTGCGCTGAATGTCGACGGCGAGCGCCTTGAGCGGCGAGATGTAGAGCGTGTGCACGCCACGCCGCGCTGCGCCGGGTTTGCGCTTCGGCCGCGCCGCGAGATCGGTGAGGGTGGGCAGAAAGCCGGCCAGCGTCTTGCCCGCACCGGTGGGGGCGATCAGCAGTGCGGAGCGACCGGCCTGCGTGCGCGCCAGAAGTTCGAGCTGATGCGCGCGCGGCTGCCACCCGCGCGTGGCGAACCACGCGCTGAAGGGCGCTGGCAGAAACGGGGCGGCAATGCCGTCGATGGGGTGCGTCCGGTGTTCCAAGATGAACTAGAACTAAACCAGAACAGAGAAAGCGCCAAGAGGCGCTTTCAGTGTCTACTCACATATCCGAAACGGGAGGCGGAGCCTCACACGGAATCGCTTACCGCGCTCCAGGCTGCAGCGCGGCGCAGAACGTCCTGAAACCGCTCGCCCGCTTCTTCCAGCGTACCGGAATTGTCGATCACGGTTGCGCCTTCGACGGTCAATTCCTTTGCGTGCGCCCGTTCGAGCCGCGCCAGAACCTCTTCGCGGGTTTCGCGGCCACGGCTCGAAAGTCGCTCGGCCAGCACATCGCGGGCGGCGGTCACGATCACGGCGACCACATTGCCATAGCGCTCACGCAGGAGCGGAATGACGGCGCGCGACACGTTGGCCACGGCCACATGCCCGTCGCGCACAATGTCATCCACGCTTGCTGGCAGGCCGTATTTCAGTCCGTTCGCTTCCCAGCTCACGGCGAATGCGCCCTTTGCCTCGGCTTCATCGAAATCGGCGCGTGTCAGGCAGTCATGGGCCTCGCCTGCGCCGTCCATCTCACGGGTGATGACACGGCGCACAAAGGTCACGTCGCTGTCCTGCGGCCCGAGCCGCTGGCGCGCATAGTCCATCACAGAGTCCTTGCCGGCCCCCGAAGGACCGGCGACGGCGATGAATACGCCATGGCGGATCGGGACGTCCTGCTCGTCGATGACACGCTCCAGCGTGGCCGATGCCCTCATGCCACCCGCGCCCCCTCGCGCCAGACCGAACGCACGATCGGAACATGCTCGTCCACCCGCACGCGGATCACGTCGCCGCGGCGGCCCTGTTCGAGAATGCCGCGGTCATCGAGACCCACGGCCTCTGCCGGGTTCTTGGAAACCATGGCGACGGCCTGCGGCAGCGAGATGTGGTCCACGGTCTCGCCCAGCGCGAAAGCGGCCTGAACGAGGCTGAAGGGAATGTAGTCGGAAGACAGGATGTCGAGCGTGTTGCCCTCGGCCAGGCTGCGGGCGGAGACATTGCCGGAATGCGAGCCGCCGCGCACCACGTTGGGCGCGCCCATCAGCACCTGCATGCCGGCGTCGCGCGAGGCGGTTGCCGCTTCCTGTGTGGTCGGGAACTCGGCCACGCGCACGCCCTGCGTCGCCGCCTCGTCCACATGCTCCATCGTGGCGTCGTCATGGCTCGCCAGAATGATGCCCTGCTCGCGGCAGATGTCGGAGATGGCGTTGCGGTGACGGCTGGAATAGGTCTGCGACTGCGCAACGCGCTTTTCGCAGAACTGGCGGAAATCCTCTTCGGTCATGCCCGTCTTGTTCATGTAGTAGACTTTGTAGGTGTCGATGCTCGTGAACTGACGCTGGCCCGGCGAATGGTCCATCAGCGAGGCGAGTTTCACGCGGCTGTCGTTCTTGAAGAGCTCGAATCCTTCCAGGCAATCGGGTGCGGAAACCTCACAGCGCAGATGCAGGAAGTGATCGGCGCGCAGGCGGCCGGCCTCCACGCTGTTCTCGATGGCGTTGCCCAGTTCGCGCATTTCTTCCGCGCCGAGATTGCTGTCCTCGTCGAGGCCGATGCGCAGCGCGTCAAACACGGTGGTGATGCCCGAAGCGGCGATCTGCGCATCATGCGCCAGCACCGATGCGATGGGGTTCCAGCGCACTTTCGGGCGCGGGGCGTAGTGGCGTTCCAGATGGTCGGTGTGCAGCTCGACAAGGCCCGGCAGCAGGTAGTCGCCTTCCATGTCCTCGCCGATGGATGCATTGCCGGCGGCAATGTCGACGATGCGCCCGTCGCGGATCACCACGCTGCCTTCGATGACCTCATCGGGCAGCACGATGCGGGCGTTTCTTAAAACCAGTTCTTGCGTCATTATCAGGCGGTCTTTCTTGTCTTGTTCCAGCCGAGCGCGTGGGAGTATCTCACCTGAAAAGGTGCGCCCGGCTCAGGCTCGATGAACAGCGCCAGCGAGCCGATTTCCAATGGTTCCGACAAAAGCGGCCCGAAGAAGGCGTCTATGGCGCGCTCCATGCGGACAGCTTCTGCCTGCGGCACGCGGCCGGTCAGCGTCATGTGGAAGCGGAATGCTTCAAACACGTGGGGGTAGCCCCATTTGTAGAGGTTCTTGAGTTGGCTGGGCGACAGGCCCTCGGGGTTGCGGCGCTCCAGCTCTTCCTGGGTCAGCGGCGCGCGGAAGGGCTCGAACGCCTCCACGATGTTGCCGGCCAGCGCATCCAGCCGTGGGGAGCGGTCCTCGGGCACCAGCGCAAAGAAACCGTCGAGACGACGCACAACCGCACGCGGAATGATCACGGGCTCCGTGCGCTCGCAGAAGTCCGCCAGCGCGGCGATCAGGCTCTGTTCGCTCTGACCCTCTGCCAGATGGAACGGGGCCTTCAGCGTCGCATGGAAGCCGTAGCGGCGCGCGGCCGCGGTGTGAAAGGAAATCTCCGCAGCAGAGAAGGGGCCTGCCTCCACGGGCGCGATGGACCGGCCCGTAAAGGCGTCCCGGCCGAGCCAGCGTGCGGCGGCCCGCGTCAGCGGGTCGTCTTTTTCGGGTGTGAAGTAGATTGCGTAGCGCATGAGCATATCCTCGCCGAAAGCGATGCAATAGGCGATTTGTGTGACAGGTTAACGAATCCCTCAAAAGGACCGCGAAGGCTAGCAGCCAATTTCCCCTGCGTCATCCTCTTCACGGCTGCCTGCCGATCAGACGCTGACGCAGAAGGTTGGAGATGTTGTCGAAGACGAACACGACAAGCAGGATCAGGATGACCATGTAGGCCACGTTTTCCCAGTCCTGATTGGTGCGCATCGCTTCCCAGAGCTTGAGGCCGATGCCGCCGGCGCCAACGGCGCCGATGATGGTGGCGGAGCGGGTGTTGGACTCCCAGAAATAGAGCGCCTGGCTCAAAAAGACCGGCAGAACCTGCGGCACCACGCCATAGCGCTGGACCGAGGCAGGGGCCGCGCCGACGGAGCGCACACCCTCACGCTGCTTGTCGTCGATGTTCTCCAGCGCTTCCGAGTAGAGCTTGCCGAACGTGCCGGTGTCGGTGAAGAAGATCGCCGAGATACCGGCCAGCGGTCCCGGCCCGAAGGCGCGGGTGAAGAACAGCGCCCAGATCAGCATGTCCACCGAGCGGAGGAAGTCGAAGAAGCGCTTGAGCACCTGATTGACGACCCGGTTGGGCATGATGTTGCGGGCTGCGGCAAAGGCCAGCGGGAAGGCCAGCATCGACGCCAGCACCGTGCCGGCGAAGGCCATGACGATGGTCTGCAGCAGCTTCAGCCACACATCGCCATGCTGCCAGTCGGCATTGTTGACGAAATTGTTCCAGGCGAGCGACAGGTTGGAGCGGTCCGCCTCGATGCGGTCGCCGAAGAAGATCGTTCCCAGAACCTCGCCGGCCGACATGTCCCAATAGGGCGAGCGGGTGTCGAAGAAGAAGTTCTCCCAGCCGATGAAACGGCGGCGCACTTTCACTTCGTCATCCTCGATCTCGGCGCGTCCGGCAAATCCGAAGCGTACGATCACCTTCGCGCCCGGCGCGCGCTGGCTTGCCCACTCGGGCAGCGGTCCGCGTGCATTGACGCTGACGCGCTCCTCGATGTCGAGTTCCAGCGTTTCGCCCCTGTGGGTCACGGTCACGAAGCCCGGCTGAACGCGGATATGCGTATCGCCGCCGAAGGAGATGTCGGCGCTGACCACGGCTTCCTCGCGCATCGTCGCAGGAGCCTGCGGCGCAGCTTCCGCCTCGGTCGCGGGGCTTTCCGTGGTGGTGGAAGAAGGGGCCATCGCGCCCAGAAAACCACCGTCTTCCTTCTTGGCAGGTTCGGCGTCGAGCGAGCCGAGGAAACCGGCTCCGCTGGTCGCGCCGCCCGTGGCGTTGCCCGCCGCAGCGCTTGCCGCCACGCGGCGTTCGACCATGGCGGTCTCGGTCGTCAGCCATTCCGGCCTTGGGTCGCTGCCGAGCGGCGAGAAGCGCGGAAAGGAAACATCCAGCGCATCGCCGTCATATTCGATGTCCGGGCGGATTTCATAGGAAACCCAGTCGGCCAGATAGCTGCCCGCAATGTCCCAGTTGCCGTTGGAGATGACCTGCCCGATGGCGAAGAACCACCAGGCGAAGACCATGTAGAGGGCGATGGCGGTGATGATGATCACGCCGCGCAGGCGCTCCATCAGCGGACGGTGAAACACATCCGCGTGGCGCGCGGCGATGGCGTTGGCTTCGATCTCGGTCATGATCAGCCTCCCCGGCCGAATTCGAATGCCTGCTTGCCGACAATGCGGCCGCGCAGCCAGGCCGAAAGCTGGTCGACCGCGACGATGGTGCAGAACAGAAGAAGGATGATGGCGAGCGTCTTGGCTTCATGCGTGCGGCTGATCGAGAGGCGCAGCGCCTCGCCGATGCCGCCGCCGCCGACCGCGCCAATGATGGTGGAGGCGCGCACGTTGATTTCCAGACGCAGCAGCGCGTAGCTCAGGAAGTTGGGCATGACCTGCGGCACGATGGAGAACCAGACGCGCTCCACCCAGTTCGCACCGGCGGCGCGCAGGCCTTCCTCGGCCTTCATGTCGGCGTTCTCGACCACTTCGAAGAACATCTTGCCAAGCGCGCCGACCGTGTGGATCGACACCGCGATGATGGCGGGCACGGCCCCGATGGTCAGCACGGCCAGAAAGAAGCCGGCGATCACGATCTCGGGGAAGGCGCGCAGCACTTCCATGAAACGGCGCACGAAGAAGCGCAGCCAGCGCCGCGTCGTCAGGTTCGATGCGGCCAGGAAGCACAGAACGAAGCCAAGGCCGAAGCCGATCAGCGTGGAAACCAGCGCAATGTTGATGGTCTCCAGCATCTTGTAGAAATATTCGGGCAGATAGAGCGTCTCGGTGAGATAGATCCGTCCGTCGGGATAATTGTATTTCAGGCTGCCATCGTCATAGGGCGAGGGCAGGTCGAACAGGGCGCGCCAGATTTCCCAGCCATCGCGCGGCATCATCTGTCCCACGAAATCGAACAGATAGGGCAGTCGGTCGAAGAACTTGCCGGCGTTCGATTCATTGGCAAACCAGAGCGAACCGCTCATGGCGAGAACCATGAACACGATGCCGCCAATGGTGTAGAGACGACGGCGTCCGGCCAGTTCGCGCCAGTGGCGCTCCACGGCCTGGCCGGCTTCGGAAAGAAGCGGGGAATGGGTCGTTGCTGTCATGTTTGGCACGCCTGTGCGACAACGCCGCCGGCACAGGCCGGCGGCGCGTCAGATTGCGGGAAAGGGATCAGGAACCGATCTTGGAGCGACGGGCGTCGATGATCGGCTCGTAGAATGCCGGCGTCACTTCGGTGTAGCCCTTGTAGTCGCCGCCCTGGATGGCTGCGAAGCACTCCGGATCGGCTTCCGGCATTTCCATCATGAAGGTCTTGAACTTGTTCTTCATGTCGGCGTCCATGGAGGTGCGAACCACGACCGGACCGTTCGGGATCAGCGGGGACTTCCAGAGCTCAACCAGATCGTCCATGTCGAGAATGCCCTTCTCGACCATCTTGTGCAGGTTGCCGGAGGTGTAGCCGTCGGAGAACTCGCCAACGCCCGAAGCCCAGGTCGTGCCGGCGTCGAACGTTCCCTTCACGACTTCGAGAACCAGGTTCTCGTGGCCGCCGCCGAAGCCGGTCTCGCCAAAGAACTCTTCAACCGAAGCGTTGACTGCCTTGGGCAGCGTGACGGCGGGAACGAGGTAGCCGGAGGTGGAGTCCGGATCGGCGAAGCCGAGCTTCTTGCCCTTCATGTCTTCCAGCGTTGCGATGCCGGAATCCTTGCGGGCCACCATGATCGAGTGATAGCCGGTCGAACCGTCGGTCTGCACCGTGGTGAGGATCGGCTCAACGGCCTCCGGATCTTCCAGATAGACCTTTGCATAGCCCGAAGCGCCGAGCTCGGCATAGTCGAGCGTGCCGCCGAGCAGGCCCTGGATCACGCCGTCATAGTCGGCAGCCGGGAACAGGGCGACCTTCTCGACGCCCAGAACCTCGGGGAGCTTGTCGACGATGCAGGAGAAATTGCGCAGGCGGTCGGCTTCGTTTTCGCCGCCGAGAATGCCGATGCGGAACTCTTTCAGATCTTCGGCCTGTGCGCCGCCAACCATGATCGCGGTGAGCGCAACGGCGCCCATAAGAGCTTTCTTGAACATGATGTCTCTCCATTTGGGTGCCGGCCTTGCCGGCGGGGTTTCAAGCAGGTGGAGCCCGTTACGCGGGCGAGACGATCCCGTGGATCAGACGGCGGCGAGCGCCGGTTGAGCCTGACCGGTCGATTTTCTTGCCGGCTGCGGAGCCGGAACATTGATGCTGGTGGAAGTGATGGCTTCGGAAAGTTCCGCGCCTTCTTCGCCGCCATAAATGGTGCGCACCGCTTCGCTGGTCAGCGCCTCGGGCGGGCCGTCGAAAACCACCGCGCCCTTGGCCATGCCGACGATGCGGTTGCAATAGGCGCGCGCCGTGTCGAGCGTGTGCAGGTTGGTGATGACGGTGATGCCTTCGCGGGCGTTGATGTCGGCGAGCGAATCCATCACCACCTTGGCGTTGAGCGGATCGAGCGAAGCGATCGGCTCGTCGGCGAGGATCACCTTCGGCTCCTGCATGAGCGCACGGGCAATCGCCACACGCTGCTGCTGGCCACCGGAAAGCGTGCCGGCGCGCTGCAGCGCCGTCTGGGCGATGTCGAGGCGCTCAAGCGCTGCAATCGCCTGAATGCGCTCTTCCCGCGTAAACATGTTGAGCAGGTTGAGCACCGTGGAGCGGTGGTTGAGCCTGCCAAGCAGAACATTGGTGAGCACGTCGAGGCGCGGCACCAGGTTGAACTGCTGGAAGATCATCGCGCAGTCGCGCTGCCAGCGACGCAGTTCCGCGCCTTTCAGCGCGGAGACTTCCTTGCCCTGAAAGAAGATCGATCCTTCGGACGGATCGATCAGGCGGTTGATCATGCGCAGAAGCGTCGATTTGCCGGCGCCTGAGCGACCGATGACACCGACCATCTGGCCCTGTTCGATTTTCAGTTCCACGTCGCGCACGGCCGTGTTTGGCCCGAAACGACGGGTGACCTGACGAATTTCAAGCATGTGCTCTTCCCGTTAAGCGCCTTGTTGCGGCTCTTCCGTGGGCTTGTCGCCCTTGTTGGTCATTCGCCTAACGGGTGCGGATGAAACCTGCATGTCGATGAGATGACGGTTTTCTGACAGCGCACAGCAGCGATTGAAGCCCCGGAGCCGCCCTGGGGCGATGGCCGCTCATGCGGTCGGGTGCTTCTGGATGCGCGCACGGGCGCTTTGTGATAGAGACACGGCCGCTTCAAAAAGAGATGAGAGAGTATATGACCCAGAAGAACGAGGGTTCCTGCCAGTGCGGGGCAGTCAAATTTCAGATTTCCGGCCCGTTCGAGAGCTTCTTTCTTTGTCACTGCTCCCGTTGCCGTAAGGATACCGGGTCGGCGCATGCGGCCAATCTTTTCTCCACCGTGGCGAAGATCACCTGGCTGTCAGGAGAAGACCGGATCAAGACTTACCGGGTGCCCGAAAGCCGGCATGAAAAAAGCTTCTGCAGCGAATGCGGCTCGGCAGTTCCAGGCATCCAGATGGATGGCGCACTTCTCGTCGTGCCTGCGGGCAGCCTCGACACACCGGTCGATATTCGCCCGAACGCGCATATCTGTCTTTCCAGCCGAGCCAACTGGGATGACGGGCTGGATGAGGTAAGCCGGCTGGAGGGCCTGCCGGGTTAAACGCCTTTGCCATTGCCGGTGCGTTCTGGCCGGCGGCGTGTGAGCGGGGCGTTAGCGCCCCAGCCCCATGCGCCCAAGAAGCCCGTCGCGCATGACGAAATGGTGGTAGAGCGCGGCGGCGGTGTGGAATGCCAGAAGCGCGATCAGAAGCCGGCTTCCCAGACCATGCGGCGCGCGCGGCAGATAGGTGGTGAAGTCCGGCAGCGGCGTCGTGGCGCCTGCAAAAAGGGTCGCGCCCGCGCCGGAGAGCGCCAGCATGCCGATGCCGCTGGCTCCCATGCCAAGAATGATCACGTAAAGCAGGCCGTGCACGATATGCGCGGCTCGCGCCTGCCAGCGCGGCGTGCCGGCGGCATCGGCCGGTTTGGCATCGCCCAGCCACCACCAGCCGATCCGCATCAGCGTCAAAAGCACAACGAAGATGCCAAGCGTGGCATGGATGCGCAGAAGCACGAGCCTGTCTGCCGCCTCCATCGCGTCTGCCGCCTGAAAACCGGAGGCCAGAATGCCGACAATGGCCACGGCCGTTGTCCAGTGAATGGCAATCGCAACCGCTCCATAGCGGTCATCAGTGCTTTTCCAGCGCATGGTCCTTCTCCTTGCGGGGATACCGTCGATGCAATATACATAGCATGCAATATAAATGAATAGCAAGCTATATAAATGACTTTCAGGCGTGAACGATCTGCAGGCTATATGACGAACTGGGCAGCGCGGCTTTTCGCGCGCGCCATCGACCGCAATTTGAGGGACATCGGCGTGACCAGCGGCATGCTGCCGGTGTTCTTCGCGCTGGGTGAGGGAGCCTGGCTATCGCAGAAGGCGCTCACGAAAAGCGCCGGCATCGAGCAGCCGACCATGGCGGCAACGCTGTTGCGCATGGAGCGCGATGGTCTGATCGAGAGACGGGCCGACCCGGAAGACCGGCGCAGCCGGCTGATCGGTTTGACCCCGGATGCGATGGAAAAGGCGGTGCGTGTCAGGCAGGCGGTTGGTTCTGTGAACGGCCTCGCGCTCGAAGCCCTCACCGATGCGGAGCGCGCGCACTATCTGGCGTTGCTCGAAAAGATCGTCTCGTCGCTACAGGACAGTCTGAGCGACGAGGGGTGATCTCTCCAAGATCACGATCTGGTCTCAGCGCGGCGTGCAGAGCCGGTCTTTTGCGGCGGCATATTCTGCCGCAAGCCGGTCCACCAGCGCGCCAGCGCCGGTGATCTCGCTCACCGCGCCGACACCCTGTCCGCTGCCCCAGATGTCGCGCCAGGCCTTTGCGTCGGCGCTGGCGAAATTCATCTTCGAGGGGTCGGCTTCCGGCAGGTTGTCGGGATCCATGCCAGCGTTGACGATGGACCCCTTCAGATAGTTGCCGTGCACGCCGGTGAACAGGTTGGAATAGACGATGTCGGCTGCGCGCGAAGAGACGATCATCTCCTTGTAGTCGTCGCTGGCGCGCGCCTCATGGGTGGCGATGAAGGGCGAGCCGATATAGGCGAGGTCCGCGCCCATGGCCTGAGCGCCCAGAACCGCGCCGCCATTGGCGATGGCGCCCGAGAGAAGCAGCGGCCCGTCGAACCACTGCCGGATTTCCTGCACCAGCGCGAAGGGCGAGAGCGTGCCTGCATGGCCGCCGGCCCCGGTTGCAACCGCGATCAGCCCGTCAGCGCCCTTCTCGATGGCCTTGCGCGCATGGCGGTCGTGAATGATGTCGTGCAGCACGATGCCGCCATAGGAGTGGACGGCCTGGTTCACTTCCTCGACCGCGCCCAGCGAGGTGATGACGATTGGCACCTTGTGGTCCACGCAGACCCTCAGGTCATGCTCCAGCCGGTCATTGGACCGGTGAACGATCTGGTTGACCGCGAAGGGGGCGGAGGGACGATCCGGGTTCTGTGCGTCATGCGCAGCCAGTTCTTCGGTGATCTGCGAAAGCCACTCGTCGAGCTGCTCCTTGGGGCGGGCGTTGAGCGCGGGAAACGAGCCCACCACGCCGGCCTTGCACTGCGCCACCACCAGCGGCGGATGCGAGATGATGAACAGAGGCGCGCCGACCACGGGCAAACGCAATTTGTCGAAAACGGCCGGAAGCGCCATTGGCTATCCCCTCTATTGACGTATTCGTAAACGTCAAAACTTCTACAGCATCTCACCCCTTGTTGGGAACCCTTGATCTTGCGGGCTCCCGAAGCGTCCCGGGGACCCTTGTCGCATTTTTTGCGCCGGGCGTCTCCTCACCCGGCCGCAACACCGTTGTGACGGCGTTCGAGAAAGGCCCGCATCGCGGTCAGTCCCGCGTCGATGCCCCGGCGGCCAAAGCCGATGCGGAAGCGTCCGGCCGGCGCATCCATCAGCTCGGAATGATAGACCGAGGCGGGCAGAAGCAGCACGCCCTGCTCTTCGACCAGATCGCGGCAGAAGGCTTCCACGCCGTCGGCGCCCCTGTAACGCGGATAGGCCACGCAGCCGCCATCGGGCCGTGTCCAGTCGAACAGGTCGGCATGGTCGGCGAAGAACGCGTCCATCTTCTCCAGGTTTTCGGCAATCAGAGCGCGGTTTCGCGCAAGAATGCGGTCGCTCACCGAAAGCGCCATCACCGCCAGACGCTCGCTGGGAGCGGAATTGCAGATCGAGAGGTAGTGCTTGTAGCGCTCGAATTTCAGCAGGAGCGCCGTGTCCGGGCTGGCGATCCAGCCAATGCGCAGGCCCGGCAGGCCGTAGGCCTTGGACATCACGTTGAGCGAGATGCCTTTCTCATAGATCTCGGCGGCCTGCGGCAGGCGCTTGCTCTCGTCGCGCTCCAGAAGCCGATAGACCTCGTCGCTGAAAAGATAGAGATCATGCGCGCGGCAGATCTCCACCAGTTCCGCAAAATCGTCCTGCGGCATCAGCGCGCCGGTCGGGTTGTTGGGCAGGTTGACGGAAATGAGCTTTGTGTTGGGGCGGATCGCGGCGCGCACCGCGTCGAGGTCGAGCCGCCAGTTCTCGTCTTCCAGAAGCGGCACGCCGGTAACGGCGCACAGGCCGAGCGGCACGGTCTCGGCCGCCTGATAGTTGGGCACCGAGACGATGGCGTGGTCGTCGGGCGTGAGCATCACCCGCATGGCGGCGTAGATGCCTTCCTCCGCCCCGGCGAAGCAGAGAATGTTGCTGGCGGAAAGCCCGTCATAGGTGGCGGCGATGGCCTCGCGCAGATCAGGCGCGCCCCAGGTTTCCGTGTAGCCGAGCCAGAGACTGTCGAGCTGTTCGCGCGCCGCCGGCCCTGCCATCTGCGTCAGTTCGCCGAGCGTCATGCTCTCCATGTCCGAAGCGGTCATGTGATGCCGGGCATTGAACTCCCAGCGGGAAAAATGAACTTCGAGCGCGAAATCACGCATTTCAGTCTCCTCCGGCCTTGTTTTGAGCGGTTTGTGAACCGTTTTCCGCGCGTTGCGCCGGAAGGATGGATTGTTCACACCTTGTTATCACCGTTGATTGCATACTCACCAACGGTTAACCATGGGGCAAAGCAGGCAAAGAGGGCAGCCAGCCTTGGACGCAATAGAAAAAGCCATAAGAAAGGCGTTCGAAAAGGGCGACGCAGACAAGCGGTCCTTTCGTGAGAAGGTCTACCGCTCGGCGTTTGCCGCGCTGGAGCGCACGCTTGAGGCACGCGAGGATCTCTCGGACGAGGCGAAACTCGCCCGGCGTGAGAACCTGAAGGCGACGATCACCGAAATCGAAACGGAATTCGTTCCTGCAGCCGCGCCCCGTCGCCCGGCCGCGCCGGAACCCGAAGCGCCACAGCGGCAGGAGCCGAGGCCCGCGCCGCGTCAGGCCCCTTCGCCTCAGGCCCCATCGCCCGAGGTGACGCCCGAGCCGCGTCGCGCACAAGTGCGGCGCGCCGAAAGCGACTTCACGCCGCAGATCGACCGCGCAGACCGGCCTTCCGCACCCGACCAGCCGTCGGATGCGGAAACCAAGCGCCGCATTCGCGCGGCCCTGCCAAGGCAGCGCCGCCCCTACGCCATGCTGTTTCTCGTGGCGACCCTGGTGGCCTTTGTCGCCATGGGGCTCTGGTGGACGTTTTCCAGTGGCATCCTGATGTCCAGCGCCGAACGCGACACCAGCGTTCCCAATCCGCCGCTGGCGCTTGAGGAAGAAGAGTTCTCGACGGGCAGCGACGAGACCACGGGCACGCAGGGCGCATCGGGCACAAGCCGCGCTGCGGGCGAGTGGATCACCGTGTTCGATCCGACCGACCCGACGACGGTCGCCGCGTCCAATGGCGGCAATGTGGATGTCATGCGCAATGATGATCGTGTGTTCCTGCGCATCAGCACGGCGGGCAATGCCGGCGTCACCTTCGATGTGGGGCAGGGCATTCTCGAAACGCTGGCAGGCCGCAGCGCGATCTTCAGCATTGAGGCGCGTTCGCAGGATGGCGAGGAAACGCAGCTTTCGCTGTCGTGCAATTTCGGCGCGCTCGGCGGCTGCGGACGCACCCGCTATGTGGTCGGCCCCTCACGGGCGGATTATCTGTTCGAGGTCACGCTGCCGGATGAGCGGCCCAATGGCGGCGGCACAATCACCATCGTTCCCGATGTGACGGGCGGCGGCAAGGCGCTCGACATCTTCGCGATCCGGGCAGCGGTCGCGACGCAGTGACTGCCCGCTAGTCCGCCAAAAGCGCCATAAGGGTTTCCAGCCGGTCGGCCTCGGCCGCCGGCTTGTCCCAGCGCAGGCGCGAGATGCGTGGAAAGCGCATGGCGACGCCCGATTTGTGGCGCGTCGAGCGGTTCAGCCCTTCAAAGGCGACTTCCAGAACGAGGCCATGGCCGGGCTCCGCGCGCACCGAGCGCACGGGGCCGAAACGCTCCACCGTGTTGTCGCGCACATATTTGTCGATCAGCTTCAGTTCTTCATCGGTAAAGCCGAAATAGGCCTTGCCGACCGGCACCAGTTCGGGTGCGTCGTCCGGGCCTCTCCAGACGCCGAATGTATAGTCCGAATAATAGCTCGACCGTTTTCCGTGGCCGCGCTGGGCGTACATCAGGACCGCATCGACGGTGAACGGATCGCGCTTCCATTTGAACCACGGCCCCTTTGGACGACCCGGCACATAGGCGGAATCGCGCCGTTTCAGCATCACCCCTTCGATCACGGGATGCGGCGGATTGCGGCGCTTTTCCTCAAGCTCCTCCCAGCCTGAAAAGCCGACCATGGGCGAAAGGTCGAACCGGTGTTCTGAAAGCGCCGGCAGTTCGCTTTGCAGAATGGCGCGCCGCTCGGCAAAGGGCAGGGCGCGCAGATCATCATCGCCGATCTGGAGAAGATCGTAGCAGCGCAGAAAAACGGGGTATTCGGCGAGCATCTTCTTCGAGACCGTCTTGCGGTTCAGGCGCTGTTGCAGATCTGAAAACGTGCCGGTTTTAAGGCCCGGATTTCCGACCAGAAGTTCTCCATCCAGCGTCATTTCGGCATCGAATTCCGCCAAAAGATCGGGAAATGCGCCGGAAATATCGTCGCCGGTGCGCGAATAAAGGCGTTTCACACCGTCTTCGCACGTCGCCTGCACGCGGATGCCGTCCCACTTCCATTCGGCGGCATAGTCGCCCGGATCGAGTTTTCCGAGATCGCCCTCGCCGACCGGGTGGGCGAGCATGACCGGTCGGAACAGCGCTTTTGCTGCGCTGACCGGCTTTTCGGCCTTGCCCTCAAGCCAGGCGAAAAGCGTTTCATAGGGCGGTTCGAGCCCGTGCCAGAGCTCTTCGATCTCACCCACATCCCTGTCGCCAAAGGCGGCAAGCGCCTGTTTGGCAAGACGCGCCGAAACGCCGATCCGCAAGCCCCCGGTCGCCAGTTTGATGAGCGCGAAACGGGCGGAAGGGTCGAGCCGGTCGAGCAGGCTTGCAATGACTGTTGGCGCTTCGGCACGGCCAAGCCTTGCGAGGGTTTCGACGATTTCGGCGAGCGCCGGCGGCGGGGTCTCGCTGTCGGGGGCGGCGGGCCAGACCAGCGAAATGGTTTCGGCGAGATCGCCCACATAATCGTAGGAACAGGCGAAAAGCACCTCGTCCATGCGCTCGGAAATCAGGGTGCGCAGCATGGCGGGTTTGACCGCCGGAAAATCCAGACCGCCC
Organism: Nitratireductor sp. GZWM139; assembly: GCF_030068685.1. Lineage (NCBI taxonomy): Bacteria > Pseudomonadati > Pseudomonadota > Alphaproteobacteria > Hyphomicrobiales > Phyllobacteriaceae > Nitratireductor > Nitratireductor sp. GZWM139. Next base: position 249,872 of record NZ_JAMQML010000006.1, read on the forward strand.
GTGAGTGCGGTGAGCGCATAGCCCCGGTCGGGATCGGGCACGGTGCGGAAATAATTCGCCAGAAGCCGCAGCTTGCCATTGCGCGAGGGGGTGAGGACGAGACGGTCGAGGAGATCGGCGAAACGCTGCATCACTCGGCCTCGTCTTCATAGCCGACAAGGTTGAGCGGGCGCGCGGCGATGCCGTTCAGCTCGCACCAGCGCACGATGGCTTCTTCGCGCCCATGGGTCACCCACACTTCGTCCGCCTCCGTTTCGCGGATGGTGGCGGTGAGTTCGTTCCAGTCGGCATGGTCGGACAGGATCAGCGGAAGCTCGACGCCGCGCTGTCTGGCGCGCTGACGAATGCGCATCCAGCCGGAGGCGAAGACATTGAGCGGGTCGGCGAAACGGCGCGTCCAGCGCTCGCCGAAAACCGAGGGCGGGGCGACGATGATCTGGCCCGCGCCGCGATCGACAATGCCTTTGTCGTCGGTGGCCGGGGCGAGTTCGCCGAGCTTGATGCCCTGACCCTGATAGTAGTTGCAGAGCTTGGCCAGTGCGCCGTGAATGAGGATCGGCGCATCATGGCCAGCGGCGCGCAGGAGGCCGATGACGCGCTGCGCCTTGCCGAGCGAATAGGCGCCGACGATGTGGGCGCGCTCCGGGAACTGGGCAAGCGAGGCGGTCAGCCTGCGGATCTCGTTCAGCGGATCGGGATGGACGAAGACGGGGAGCCCGAAGGTCGCTTCGGTGATGAAGACATCGCAGCGCACCGGCTCGAATGGTGCGCAGGTGGCGTCTGGATGGCGCTTGTAGTCGCCGGAGGCGACGATGCGCAGCCCGTTGGCCTCGACCGCGATCTGCGCCGAGCCGAGCACATGGCCTGCGGGGTGAAACGAGACGGTGACACCATCGATGGAAAGCTTCTCGCCATAGGCAAGGGCCTGCCGGCTTTCGGCAAAATCCGCGCCGTAGCGCAGCTCCATGATGTCGAGTGTCTGCCCTGTCGCCAGCACATGGCGATGGCCCGCGCGGGCGTGGTCGGCATGGCCATGCGTGATGAGCGCCCGCTCCACCGGGCGAACGGGATCGATGTAGAAATCGCCGGGCGGGCAATAAAGCCCTGCCGGACGCGGGTGGAGCAGATCGTGCGGCTTCATGGAACCACAAGATAGGATTTTTTTCTGATGGTGAAAGATATGCTTGTCAGGAGAGATTTCCGGGAGCATAAACGCCCACCGCCCGCGTGGGTCCTGACCCAGGGCACCCCGGAAAAATTCAAACTGTATGAACCCATTCATCTTCACCTCGGGTAACCTCCTGGCCGATCGCCGGGCGGAGTACGCCGAGATGTTGCTGGAAAACGGGGAGTTTGCGGCGGCAGCCGGCCTGATGGGCGAGGCGCTGGAACTCGCGCCGGACTGGATCGCAGGGCATTATCGACATGGCGAAATGCTGGCCGAGGCCGGCGAGATCGCGGCGGCGGTGGACGCCTGGCGCACGGTGCTGCGGCTTGATCGCGAAGACAGGCTGGGCGCAGCGCTCAAGCTTGAGCTGCATGGCGCGCTGGACGGTCTTGAAGCCGCTCCTTCCGCCTTTGTCGAAACGCTGTTCGATCAATATGCTGAAACCTTCGACGCTTCGCTGGTGGACAAACTTGGCTACCGCGTGCCGCAATTGCTGGAAGAGGCGCTTCTGCGCCTTGGCCGCGACAGCTTTGCCCATGCGGTCGATCTTGGCTGCGGCACCGGCCTCATGGGCGAGCGTCTGCGATCCCGCGTGAGCTTTCTGGAAGGGCTCGATATCTCCGCCGAGATGCTGAAGCGGGCCGGCGGAAAGCACATATACGACCGTCTGGAGCGGGCCGATCTGGCCGCGCTCTCGACCCTGCCGCGCAAGGCCGATCTGGTGACGGCGGCCGATGTGTTCATGTATCTGGGCGCGCTGGAGCGGCTTTTTGCGACGGCGGGCGCGTCGCTTGCGCCGGGAGCGCTCTTCGTCTTCTCGGTCGAACATCACGCGGGGCCGGAGGCAATGGTGCTGCGCGCCTCGCGCCGTTATGCCCATTCCGAGCCGCATCTGCGTGCAGCGCTGGCGGAAGCGGGGTTCGAGCCGGTCCTTTTGGAGAAGGCGGCGATCCGGATGGATCGCGGTGAGCCCATAGAAGGGCTGATCGTGGTGGCGGAGCGAACCGGGGCGGCGCGCAAGCTGGGCGATGCGGCGCTCGTTCCGGGTGCAAAACAGCGGCCAAGAGCGCATTGATCACAGGAGTGGAATGGCCGGGAGCGGGTGCTCGACCGGCCATTCCTAAGCCAGATTACTCGGCTTCGTCGGCAGAGCCGGCGTTCAGCTGGCCGTATTTGGCCTCGCCGATGGTCTCAAGAAGCTCAAGCTGGGTTTCGAGGAAGTCGATATGGCCTTCCTCATCGGCCAGAAGCTCTTCAAACAGTTTCATGGATACGTAGTCGCCGGCGGCGTTACAGTCGTCGCGGGCCTCTTTGTACAGCTTGCGGGCATCGTGCTCGCCAGCCAGATCGGCTTCGAGAACCTCTTTGAGGTTCTGGCCGATGCGCAGCGGTCCAACGACCTGCAGGTTGGGATGACCTTCAAGGAAGATGATGCGCTCGACCAGCTTGTCGGCGTGGTGCATTTCCTCGATGGATTCCTCGCGTTCCTTCTTCGCCAGTTTGGTGAAGCCCCAGTCTTCCAGAAGGCGATAGTGCAGCCAGTACTGGTTGACCGCCCCGAGTTCATGGGTGAGGGCTTCGTTAAGCCGCTCGATAACCTTTTTGTCGCCTTTCATTAAACCTGCTCCCGTAGCGCTCGCGCAGGGCGCGAACCTGGTCAAGATATGTCACGACTTCAGCGCCTTCGCTTTCGGCGTGACGGTGGTGGTATTCTTCCGTTACACGGATGATCGTTTCCACCACATTTGGGAAGCAGCCGCAACAGCGACCTCGTTTGGAAAGCGTGTGATAAACCTTGGCCGGCACGATGAGCTGCCAGGGGTCTTCGTCCAGCATCGAAACGATGGTGTCCTCGACCTCTTTCTGGGTGATCAGGTTGCACTGACAGACGAGCATGGCGACGTCAAACGCTCCGTGGCTTTGCAAGGTCAAGCCCACAGGCAAGGGTTGAACCTTCGTGCCGGAGTGTGTCGGAAAACGCGCCCGTATCAGCGAAAGACTGCCGGCAGGTTTTGCGGCAGACAGGGCTTGCGGGCGACGACAGACGTCCTGCGATCGAAAGGGTTGAAGGCCCCAACACCATGGACGCATCGCGCAGATGCAGGCGCATAGAACACGCGGACGGGCGTTCCTGTCAATAAAAACATGACAATCATATTCAGGGAAAGCTGCGACCCGTTGGCGCGGCGATGAGAGCATCGGACCGGAAAGCGATAACCGGCTTCCGGTTTCTCCGATGCTCCATCAATAAATCGGATCTTCTTTTACGCAATTCCGGACGGAAACCGGTTCCCGCTTTTCCTGGAATTGCTTTAGCCGCCGTGCTTTTCCAGGAATTCCTCCGCGTTCAGCGAGCGGAAGTCGTCCAGTGCGGCGCGCAGCCGGTCATGGTCCCAGTCCCACCAGGCAAGCGCCTGATAGCGCTCGGCGGTTTTGCGGTCGAAACGCTCGCGGATCGGGCGGGCGGGAACGCCGCCGACAATCGTGTAGGGCGCGACATCCTTCGACACGACCGCGCCTGCGCCGATCACCGCGCCATCGCCGACGGTGACGCCGGGCAGGATCGTGCAGCCATGGCCAAGCCATGTGTCGTGACCGATCCGCACCATGTTCTCCCGCCGCCATTCGAAGAACTGGGCGTCATGCTCGGCATCCGGCCAGTAATCGCCGGAGCGGTAGGTGAAATGGTGCAGAGTCGGCCGCCATGTGGGGTGGTTCGTGGCGTTGATGCGCACGGCGGCGGCGATGTTGGAGAACTTGCCGATCTGCGCGCACCAGACGCTGCAGTCCTGCGTCATGTAGGAGTAGTCGCCGAACGCCGTTTCCTGCACGCGGGAGCGCTCGCCGATTTCGGTGTAGCGGCCGAGTGTGGACTCGACGACCTTTGCGGTGGGGTGAATGGCCGGCTTTTCCGATAGCTGTTTCATGCCGCTTTCCTGCCTGGTGCGAAGTCGGTGACGTCGATGATGCGGTCGGCGACGATCTCGCGCACATCCTGATCGTGGAAGATGCCGAGAAGGGCGACGCCCGCCTTCTTCTTCTCGTCGATCATGGAAACCACGATTTCGCGGTTTGCCTTGTCGAGCGAAGCGGTCGGTTCATCGAGCAGCAGAACGGGGTGGTCGGTGATGAAGCCGCGGGCGATGTTCACGCGCTGCTGCTCGCCGCCGGAGAAGGTGGCGGGCGGCAGATCCCACAGGCGCTCGGGCAGGTTGAGGCGTTCGAGCAGCATCTCGGCCCTGCCGCGGGCGGTTTCCAGAACTTCGCCGCGCGCGATGAGCGGTTCGGCCACTACGTCACGCGCGGAAACGCGCGGCACGGCGCGCAGGAACTGGCTGACATAGCCAATCGTGTCGCGGCGGATGGCGATGACGGTGCGCGGATCGGCGGTGGCGAGGTTCACCAGATTGCCGTCATGGCTGACGATCACCTGACCGGTGTCGATGGCGTAGCTGCCATAGATCATCTTGAGGATGGAGCTCTTGCCGGCGCCCGAGGGGCCGCCAAGCACGGCGCATTCGCCAGCGGAGAGCGAGAAGGAGACATCGGACACCACGGGCAGGCGGATGCCGCCCTGGAGATGCATGGTGAAGCTCTTGCAGACTTCGGAGATGACGAGGGGCGTTGCCATGATCACACCTGCAGGATGGAGGAAACGAGAAGCTGGGTGTAGGGCGCCTGCGGATCGTCGAGCACCCGGTCGGTGAGGCCGCTTTCGACCACGTGACCGTCCTTCATGACGATCATGCGGTGGGAGAGAAGGCGGGCGACCGCGAGGTCGTGGGTAACGACGATGGCGGACAGGCCAAGCTCGTGAACGAGGCCGCGCAGGAGATCGAGCAGGCGGGCCTGCACCGACACGTCGAGACCGCCGGTCGGCTCATCCATGAAGACGAGGCGCGGGCCGGTGACGAGGTTGCGGGCGATCTGCAGGCGCTGGCGCATGCCGCCGGAAAAGGCGCGCGGCTGGTCGTCGATGCGGTCGCTGGAGATCTCCACGCGGCCGAGCCAGTCGGTGGCGGTGGCGCGGATGTCGCCATAGTGGCGCTGGCCCACGGCCATCAGCCGCTCGCCGACATTCGCGCCGGCGGAAACCGTCATGCGCAGACCGTCGGAGGGGTTCTGGTGCACGAAGCCCCAGTCGGTGCGCATCAGGAAGCGGCGTTCGGCCTCACTCATGCGGTAGAGGTCGTGGAAGGCCCCGTCGCGCATGCGGTAGGACACGGTGCCGGAGGTCGGCAGGAGGCGGGTGGAGAGGCAGTTCAGGAGGGTGGTCTTGCCCGAGCCGGACTCGCCCACCACAGCCAGAACCTCGCCCGGCCACAGGTCGAAGGAGATGTCGTTGCAGCCGATACGGTTGCCGTAAAATTTCGAGATGGAGCGAACGCGAAGCAGCGGTTCGTCAGTCATTGGATTTCTCCGCGAATTTTCAAAAGTTTGCGCAGCCCCTCATCCGCCTGCCGACGCCTCCTCCCCGCCGACGGGGAGAAGGAGGAGGGCCGCGATCCGGGCGCTGTCATCGATGCGCTGTCGTTTCTCACGTTGCAGCCTCTTCGCCGGACAGATGTCCGCGATGGCCTTCGGCGCGGCGCGCCTCGCAATTGTCGGTGTCAGAGCAGACGAACATGCGCCCGCCGCGATCATCGAGAACCACTTCATCGAGATAGACATCCGTGCCGCCGCACAGCGCGCAGGGCTCATCGAAGGTCTGCACTTCGAAGGGGTGATCCTCGAAGTCGAGGCTTTCGACCCGCGTGTACGGCGGAACGGCGTAGATGCGCTTTTCGCGGCCTGCGCCGAAAAGCTGGAGCGCCTTCGACATGTGCATTTTCGGATTGTCGAATTTCGGCGTCGGCGAGGGGTCCATCACGTAACGCCCCTCGACCTTGACCGGATAGGCGAAGGTGGTGGCGATGTGGCCGTGCTGGGCGATGTCCTCGTAGAGCTTCACATGCATGAGGCCGTATTCCTCAAGCGCATGCATCTTGCGCGTCTCGGTCTCGCGTGGCTCGAGGAAGCGCAGCGGCTCGGGGATCGGCACCTGATAGACGAGCACCTGACCGGCTTTCAGCGGTTCTTCGGGAATGCGGTGACGCGTCTGGATGATGGTGGCGTCGGCGGTGTGGGTGGTGACGTCCACATTGGCGACCTTCTGGAAGAAGGCGCGGATGGAGACGGCATTGGTGGTGTCGTCCGCGCCCTGGTCGATGACCTTGAGCACATCGTCGGTTCCGATCACCGATGCGGTGACCTGCACGCCGCCGGTGCCCCAGCCATAGGGCATTGGCATTTCGCGGCTGGCGAAGGGCACCTGATAGCCGGGAATGGCGATGGCCTTGAGGATCGCGCGGCGGATCATGCGCTTCGTCTGCTCGTCCAGATAGGCGAAATTGTACTGGGCGATGTTGTCGGTGTGGGCGTTCATTCGGCGGCCTCCCGGCGCTCGGTGTCTGCGGCTGCGCCCTCGCGGCGCTCCTCGTATTCGCGGCGCATCTGGCGGACCAGACCGAGCTCGGCCTGGAAGTCGACATAGTGCGGCAGCTTCAGGTGCTCGACGAAGCCGGTCGCCTGCACGTTGTCACAGTGCGAAATGACGAACTCCTCGTCCTGCGCCGGTGCGGTGATGTCTTCATCCAGCTCGTTGGCGCGCAGCGCCCGGTCGCACAGCGACATGGCCATGGCCTTGCGTTCCGACTGGCCGAACACAAGCCCGTAGCCGCGGGTGAACTGCGGCGGCACTTTCTGCGAGCCCTTGAACTGGTTGACCATCTGGCACTCGGTGACGCGGATGCGGCCGAGCGTGAGCGGGAAATCGAGTTCCGGCACGTCGATCTCCACATCCACCTCGCCAATGCGGATCTCGCCGGCGAAGGGGTGGTTGCGGCCATAGCCGCGCTGGGTGGAATAGCCGAGCGCCAGAAGGAACCCCTCGTCGCCACGCGACAGGGCCTGAAGGCGCTGGTCGCGCTCCATGGGAAACTCCGGCGGCTCGCGGGTGATGTCGCCGGGCTCACGGTCTTCCGGCAGGGAGCCGTCTTCCTCGATCAGGCCTTCATTGGCGAGAATGTCGGACACACGCGGCATGGCTTCTTCGGCTTCGCTGCGGGCCTCGGGCGCTGCCGGTTCGGCGTCCTCGGCCAGTTCCGGGTCAAGCAGACGGTGCGTGTAGTCGAAGGTGGGGCCGAGAAGCTGCCCGCCGGGCAGATCCTTGTAGGTGGCGGAGACGCGCCGCTCGACCAGCATCGCCGCCGTGTCGACGGGGCGCGTATAGCCGAAGCGCGGCAGGGTGGTGCGGTAGGCGCGCAGAAGGAAGATCGCCTCGATCATGTCGCCGCGCGCCTGCTTGACGGCAAGTGCCGCGAGGCCGGTGTCGTAAAGCGAGCCCTCGGACATGACGCGGTCGACGGCAAGCGAAAGCTGGCTGGCGATCTGCTCGAGCGTGATGGCGGGCAGGTTGCGGTCGCCGCGGCGACGGTCGGCCAGAAGCCGGTGCGCGTTCTGGATGGCGGCTTCGCCGCCCTTGACGGCTACATACATGGCTCAGGCCTCCTGGCTGGTGATGCGGGTGGAGCGGGGCAGGGCCGCAAGGCCCTCGCGGCTGACCAGGATCAGGTCGATGCCGCGCGGAAAGCGGGCGTGGTTCTGCGCCCACTGGCGGGTGAAATGACGCGGCATGGGACGGGGCGCGAGGCGCGCCTCGTTTTCGATGCCGGGGCCGTCGAGAACCAGTTCCTCGCCGCCCGAAAGGTCGTTCACCTGAAGAACGAGCGTTGCCGAGCGGTCGGGATATTCCTGCGAGCCCTGGGCAAAGTTCTCCAGCCCGATCAGGTGCTCGGGATCAGCCGCCAGGATGAAATGCGCATCGGCCGGCGTGTTGGCGAGCGGCGCGCCGGTGTGGAAGGCGAGCCAGGCGCGGACCGCCTCATCGCCCGCAAGCGCGGGGTCAAGCCAGATCGGCGTGTCCTGATCGCAAAGCGCCAGCGCGACGGCTGCGGCCTCGGGCGTCAGCGGTGCGGGCGGCTTGGCGAGCGCAATGCCCCTGTGGATCGTGCCGGGCTCGGCCATGGCCTGCATGACGGCGCGAAAAATGGTCTGGGCGTCGAAGACCGGGTTCTGGAAACCGCCTTCGATGGCGATGGAATCGAGCGTCATCAGTCCTCTCCGCGAACCATGGTGAAGAAGTCGACCTTGGTGGCCGCCGTTTCGGCGCGACGGGTCGCGTCAGCCTCGATGCGGCGGGCGCGCAGCGGTGCGAGGATCTTCTCCTCGATCCGGGCTTCAAGGTCAGGTTGCTGGCGCAACGCGTCGATGAGGGCGGCAACCCGCACCTTCATTTTCTCGCGGCCAAGCGCATAGGCGTGGCCAACCTCGCCGCCGGGAAGCTTGACGGTGGCGCGCGTGACGGTGGCTTCGCCGAAGTTGAACGGCGCGCCGCCGCCGCCCATGCGGCCGCGAACGGTCACAAGGCCGGTTTCAGGTCCGCGCAGCGTTTCGGCCTCGTCGGGCAGCCCGGCTTCGTTCCAGAGGTGCATGAGATCGGCGCCGCTCGCCATGGCCAGCACCGCCATCGCTTCGCGCCGCCGCTCGGTGACCGCCTGTCTTTCCTGTCGTGAGACCATGATGTCTCCTTCCTCGTTCGCCAATTTGTCTATTGTTCTAGACAACCAAACATATTATGGGTTTTGCCTAACGGGTGTCCATGACGCGTTGATGACAGCGCAGCCGGGGAGAACGGGATTTTGGCGCAGGCGAAGAAAAAGGAAGCGGTGATCGAGCGGCGCAGCGGCGTTGCGCTCTGGCGGCAGATCGCCGACCGCATGCGGCGCGAGATCAGTGAAGGTCTTCTGGGGCAGGGAGGGCGCATGCCGCCGGAAGTGGCGCTTGCGGAGCGCTTTGGCGTCAACCGGCACACGGTGCGCACGGCGATTGCGGCGCTTGTGCAGGAAGGCGTTTTACGCGCAGAGCAGGGGCGCGGCACCTTTGTCGAGGGACGCAGGCGGCTGGCCTATCCCATCCGCAGCCGTACGCGTTTTTCGGAAGGGCTGGCGGGGCAGTCGCGCGGGCTCGCCGCCGATCTGCTCGATCATGCGGTGGAGCCCGCGAGCCTTGATGTTGCAAAGGCGTTGTGTCTTTCGCCCGGCGCGCCGGTGATCCGGCTGGAGACGCTTTCGCATGCCGATGGACGGCCCGTTTCCCGCGCCCGTGGCTGGTTCGACGCAGAGCGGTTTGCGGGCATGGCGGAAATTTTTTCGCGAACGCGCTCGATCACGGCCTCGTTCCGGGAACTGGGCCTTGCCGATTATCTGCGCCACAGCACCACTGTAACAGCCCGGCACGCAGAAGCGGGCGATCTGAAAGACCTGCAGCTTTCGCCCGGCGCGATCGTTCTGGTGACCATTGCCATCAATGTGGATGCGCAGGGACAGCCCGTGCAGTATTCCGAGACCCGCTTTGCCGCCGACCGTATCGAGTTGCACATACCCGGCGCGGACGAGACCGGCTGAGAGCGCACATCACCCACAACTCACCGCGAAGTGACCGCAGCGCGAGGTGGTTTGCGTTGATTTGATCCGCCCTGACGTGCTCTATCCCAACGGGTTTCAAACAAGGGCAACAAAGGGGTTTCGCTTGCGCGCACTGCTATTCTCGACTGCACTTCTGGCCATTGGCGCGGTTCCAGCCGCCGCCGATACGACGCAGCCCGATCCCTCGAACTGGGATGCGGTTCTGAAGGATGCGCGTGGCGAAACGGTCTATTTCAACGCCTGGGGCGGTTCGCAGAACATCAACGATTACATCGAGTGGGCGGGTGACGAACTGAAAGAGCGCTACGGCGTCACGCTCAGACATGTGAAGCTTGAGGATACGGCCAGCGCGGTCGCCACCGTGGTGGCGGAAAAGGCCGCCGGTCGCGATACGGGCGGAACGGTCGATCTCATCTGGATCAATGGCGAGAACTTTGCCGCCATAAAGCAACAGGGGCTGATCCTCTCGCCGGGCTGGGCGGAAAAGCTTCCCAACTGGGCCTTTGTGGATGTCGAGAACAAGCCGACCATCCGCACCGACTTCACCGTGCCGGTGGAAGGGCTGGAAAGCCCGTGGGGCATGGCGAAACTTGTCTTCTTCTACGACACCGCGCGCATCCATGTGGAAGACCTGCCGCAGGATGCCGACGGGCTGTTGAAATGGGCGCAGGAAAACCCCGGCCGCTTCTCCTATCCGCAGCCGCCGGATTTCATAGGCTCTTCCTTCCTGAAGCAGGTTCTGGCCGAAACGGTCGAAGACCCGGCATTGCTGCAAAAACCGGTCGATGAAGATGCGTTCGATCAGGTGACGAAGCCGCTTTTCGACTATCTCGATGCGCTGAACCCGGCCATGTGGCGCTCCGGCCGTGCCTATCCGCAGAATTACCCGGCGATGAAGCAGCTTCTGGCCGATTCCGAACTCGACATCATCTTCGCCTTCAATCCGGCTGAAGCCTCGAACGCCATTGCCAATGGCGAGCTGCCGGACACGGTGCGTTCCTTCACCTTTCCCGGCGGCACGCTGGCCAACACCCACTTCCTGACCATCCCCTACAATGCTTCGGCGAAGGCGGGGGCGCTGGTGGCTGCCAATTTCCTGATGTCGCCCGAGGCACAGGCGCGCAAGCAGGATCCAGCCATCTGGGGCGATCCGACGGTGCTCGCGCTCGACAGGCTGGATGTGAATGACCGCGCCCGCTTCGACGCCATCGATCTCGGCGTCGCAACGCTGCGGCCCGACGAACTCGGCCCGGCGCTGGACGAGCCGCATCCGAGCTGGATGGAGCGCATCGAAACCGAGTGGAAACGGCGCTATGGGGTTGGAAATTAGCCAAGGCATGGGACCAGCCTGATGCTGACGCGCCTCGGTCCCTTTCTCGCCATCGGGCTTCTGACCGTTCCGGTCGCGTTCGGGCTGGCCGGCACTTTGTTGCCGGCCTTCGGCTATCTGCCGGCGCTGGGTGGCATGGAGTTCGGGCTTGCGCCCTTCGCCATGCTGTTTTCCGAGCCGGCCATTTTCATGTCGGCGCTGATGAGCCTCGTCAGCGGGCTTGCGACGGCGGCGATCTCGCTTGCGGTGGTGATGCTTTTCACCGCCGCCTGGGGCGGCACGCGGCTCTTTGCACGCATCCAGCATCTGATTTCGCCGCTGCTTTCCGTGCCACATGCGGCCAGCGCCTTCGCGCTCGCCTTTCTCATTGCGCCGTCGGGCATGATCGCGCGGCTGATCTCACCGGGGTTGACCGGCTGGGAGCGCCCGCCCGACCTCCTGATCGTGCATGATCCGTTCGGCCTGTCGATGATGGCGGGCCTGATCGTGAAGGAAATCCCGTTCCTGCTTCTCGTCACGCTGGCCGCACTGCCGCAGGTGAAGCCGGCGCGCATGCGGGCGCTCATTGCATCAATGGGATATGGGCGCATCTCCGGTTTCGTGTTCGGCCTCTGGCCGTCGATCTATCCGCAGATCCGTCTGCCCGTTTTCGCGGTCATCGCCTTTGCCACATCGGTGGTGGATGTGGCCACCATTCTGGGCCCGACCACGCCCGCGCCGCTCGCGGTGCGGCTGGTCGACTGGATGAACGATCCCGACCTCTCCATGCGCTTTCTGGCGTCGGCGGGGGCGGTGCTTCAACTGGGCGTCACGGCCGCCGCAATCCTGATCTGGATCGGCTTCGAGAAGCTCGGCGCGCGGCTGCGCGACCGGTTTTCCTGCGCCGGGCGGCGCTTTCGGCGCGACAGTGTTCTGCGCTGGGGCGCGCTGGCCGCGATGCTTGTGTCTGCCGGCGCAATCTTTGCCGGGCTTGTGGCGCTCGGCCTGTGGTCGGTGGCGGGCCTGTGGCAATATCCCGACCTGCTGCCGGCGCGCTTCGATCTGCGCAACTGGATGCGGGTTCTGCCCAATCTGGTGGAGCCGCTGGCAACCACTCTGTTCGTTGCGTTCATCTCCACATTCGTTGCGGCGGTGATCGCCATATTGTGTTTCGTGCGGGAGGATGAGATGGGGCGTCCGCCGGGGCGGGGCGCGCTGGCGCTTCTCTATCTGCCGCTTCTGGTGCCACAGGTGGCGTTCCTGTTCGGGCTCCAGCTTCTCTTCATCCTGACCGGTGTGGAGGCGACGCTGGCGGCGCTCGTGTTCGCGCATCTCGTCTTTGTGCTGCCCTATGCCTGGCTCGCCCTGAAAGACCCCTGGCGGGCCTTTGACCGGCGCTACGACCAGATTGCGGCGGGGCTGGGCAAGGGGCCGGTGCGGCGGTTCTTTCAGATTCGCCTGCCGATGCTGGCGCGGCCGCTTCTTGCCGTTGCGGCCATCGGCTTTTCGGTGTCGGTGGGGCTCTATCTGCCCACGGTGCTGATCGGCGCGGGGCGGCTGACGACGATAACCACAGAGGCGGTGGCGCTCGCCTCGGGTGGCAATCGCCGCGTGATCGGCATCTATGCCTTCATGCAGATGGTGCTGCCGGCCGCCGGCTTTGCCGTTGCCACAATCGTACCGGCGCTGATATTCCGCCGGTATCGCGACATGCATGTTTGAACGGACACGGGATTTGACGGAAGCCGGACTCTTCATCGACCGGGTGACGATTGCGCTTGAAGGGCGCGAGATCGTTTCGCTGACCAGACGGGTTGCGCCCGGCGGGGTGCTGACGGTCATGGGGCCGTCGGGTGCGGGAAAATCGACGCTGCTCGCCTATATTGGCGGGTTTCTCGATCCGGTGTTTTCGGCGCGTGGCAGGGTTTTCGTCGATGGAACCGAGGTGACGGCGCTGAAGCCTGAAGACCGGCATGTGGGCGTGCTTTTTCAGGACCCGCTTCTGTTTCCGCATATGAGTGTGGGCGGCAATCTGATGTTCGCGCTGCCGGAGGCGGTGCGCGGCCGCGCGGCGCGGGCGGCGCGTGTCGCACAGGCGCTTGAGGGCGTGGGCCTTGCGGGGCTTGAGACGCGCGATCCGGCAACGCTGTCGGGCGGGCAGAAGGCGCGGGTGGCGCTGGCGCGTGTGCTGGCCTCTTCGCCGCGCGCCCTGCTTCTGGATGAGCCCTTTTCCAAGCTTGATGCGGAATTGCGTGCACAGACCCGCGAACTGGTCTTCTCCAAGGCGTGCGATAGCGGGCTGCCGGTGCTTCTGGTGACGCATGACGAGGCCGACGCGGAGGCCGCCGGCGGCGACATCGTGCGGATTGGCGCGTGATGGAGAGACTGAAACTCCCCGATCTTCCGGTAACGGAAGTGCTGCCGGCGCTGAGCGCGGCGCTGGAGACGCAGGGCAAGGCGGTGCTGGTCGCACCGCCGGGAGCGGGCAAGACGACGCTTGCGCCGCTCGCGCTTCTGGACGCCGAATGGGCGTCGCGCGGGCGCATCGTGCTTCTGGAGCCGCGCCGGCTCGCCGCGCGGGCTGCGGCCCGGCGCATGGCGGCGATCCTTGGCGAGGAGCCGGGCGAGACCGTCGGCTACGCCATGCGCATGGAGCGAAAGGTCTCCGCCAGAACCCGCATTCTCGTGGTGACGGAAGGCGTTCTCGCGCGCATGATCGTCGATGATCCGGAACTTTCCGGCATCGCGGCGGTGCTCTTTGACGAGTTTCACGAACGCTCGCTCGATGGCGATTTTGCGCTGGCGCTGGCGCTCGATGCGCAGGCCGCATTGCGGCCGGACCTGCGGCTTCTGGTGATGTCGGCCACGCTTGACGGCGCGCGGGTGGCGGCGCTTCTTGGCGATGCGCCGGTGATCGAGAGCGAGGGGCGCAGCTTTCCCGTCGAACTGCGCCATGCGGAACGGCCCGCCGGCGAGGCCATCGAGGAAACGATGGCGCGGGCGGTGCGCACGGTTCTGGCGGAGGAGGAGGGCAGCGTGCTTGCCTTCCTGCCCGGTCAGCGCGAGATCGAGCGAACGGCGGAGCGTCTTGCCGAACGGCTGCCCGCCGATGTGGACATCACGCCGCTTTATGGCGGTCTTGACGGGCGGGCGCAGGATGCGGCCATCCGCCCGGCGGATGCGGGGCGGCGCAAGGTGGTTCTGGCGACGGCCATTGCGGAAACCTCGGTCACCATTGACGGCGTGCGCGTGGTGATCGACAGCGGCCTGTCGCGGCTGCCGAAATTCGAGCCCTCAACGGGTCTGACGCGGCTTGAAACGGTGCGCGTTTCGCGCGCTTCCGCCGATCAGCGGGCGGGTCGCGCGGGGCGCACCGCGCCGGGCATTGCGCTTCGGCTCTGGCGGGCGGAACAGACGGCGGCGCTGCCCGCCTTCACGTCGCCGGAAATTCTGGAGGCGGATCTGTCGGGCCTGCTGCTCGACTGCGCTGCTTTCGGCGTGAGCGATCCGGCTTCTCTTTCCTTTCTCGACGCGCCGCCGGCTGCGGCGGTTGCCGAGGCGCGCAGCCTCTTGCAGCGGCTTGACGCGCTGGACGAGGCGGGGCGGCTGACGGCGGCGGGCGAAGCGATGCGCAGGCTCGCCCTTCCGGTGCGGCTGGCGCATATGGTGGCGCGCGCGGCGGAAGATGGTCACGCGCTGGCCGCAGCCGAACTCGCCGTTCTCCTGTCGGAGCGCGGGCTGGGTGGCCGGTCTGCCGATCTGGACGACCGGTTGCAGCGCTTCCGCAGGGAGCGGGGTGCGCGGGCGGAGCAGGCGCGCCGACTGGCCGCGCGGCTTGCCAGGTCTGCCGGTGGCGAACGCGCCGGCGATGCGCCGCATGCGGGCGCTCTGCTCATCAACGCCTGGCCCGACCGCGTTGCAAAGGCGCGGGGCGCACATGGGCATTTCGTCATGGCGAATGGTCGTGGCGGCGTGCTTGCACCGGAGGAGCGGCTTGCCGGAAGCGCCTTTCTGGTCGTCGCCGATCTGCAGGGGCGGGCGCAGAATGCGCGCATCGCCTCGGCAGCGGCGATTGACGAAGAAGAAATCGTGGCGGCACTCGGACATCTGATCGAGGAGGTTACCGAGACACGCTTTGACCGGAGCGCGGGCACGCTCAGGCAACGACGGGTGCGCCGGCTGGGCGCGCTGGTGCTGGCCGAGCAGGTTTTGCCGCCGCCATCGGGCGCTGCCGCCGACCGCGCGGTGATCGACGCCGTGCGGGCAAACGGGCTGTCGCTCCTGCCATGGGACAGGGAGACGAAGGCGCTCCGGGGCAAGCTTGCCTGGCTTCATGCGGCGAAGGGCGATCCATGGCCGGACATGTCCGACGAGGTGCTTCTCGACCGGCTGGATGACTGGCTTCTGCCCTTTCTCACCGGCGAGGCGTCGCTTTCCAGACTGGCGCCGCACATCCTGCGCGAAGGGCTGACTGCATTGGTGCCGCACGAGTTTCAAAGGCGCATCGGCAGGATGGCGCCCAGCCATTATGACGCGCCTTCGGGCAGCCATGTGCCCATTCGCTATGAGGCGGAGGGGCCGGTTCTGGCGATCCGCGTGCAGGAGCTTTTCGGCCTGACCGAACACCCGACGGTGGCCGATGGCATTCCGCTCAAGCTGGAGCTTCTGTCGCCGGCGCACCGGCCAATCCAGACCACGCAGGACCTGCCGGGCTTTTGGGCCGGATCGTGGGCGGATGTGCGCGCCGACATGCGCGGGCGCTACCCCAAGCATGTCTGGCCGGAAGATCCGGCGAACGCAGCCGCGACACATCGCGCCAAACCGCGCAAAAAATAATTCTTGGAGTGCGGGCGGACTTCCCCCATAACGCCGCCATGCTTGAGGATATCAGGGCACACGATCCGAGCCACGGCCTGCGGCTCAACACGCTCATCAAGCTGCGCTGGCTGGCGATCATCGGTCAGAGCGCGGCGGTGATCGTTGTCGCCTTCGGGCTCGACTTCCCGCTGCCGGTGGGCATGTGCTTTGCGCTGATCGCGGCATCCGCCTGGCTCAACGTGCATCTGGCGCTCAGATATTCCGTGGCGCACCGGCTTGCGCCGCTGCCCGCTCTCGGCATTCTTACATTCGATGCGTTTCAGCTGGCGGGCCTGCTCTACATGACGGGCGGTCTCACCAACCCGTTCTCGCTTTTGATGACGGTGCCGGTGGTGATCTCGGCCACATCGCTGCCGTTGCGCTGGACTGCGCTTCTTGGCTTTCTGGTGGTGGCGCTGACAACGGCGCTCGCCGTGTTCCATCGCCCGCTTCCCTGGTTCCCGGGGACGGAGCTGGTGATGCCGCTGATCTATATCATCGGCGTGTGGATCGCCGTGGTGTCGAGCATCGCGTTTACCGGTGTTTATGCCTACCGGGTGGCGAAGGAGGCGCGGCTTCTGGCCAATGCGCTCGCCGCCACCGAACTCGTGCTGCAGCGCGAACAGCATATTTCGGCGCTGGACGGGCTGGCGGCGGCAGCCGCGCATGAACTCGGCACCCCGCTTGCCACCATTGCACTGGTGGCGCGCGAGATGGAGCGTGCGCTTGGCAATGACGACCGCTTCAGCGAAGATGTGACGCTCCTGCGCACCCAGAGCGAGCGCTGCCGCGAGATCCTGCGCCAGCTCACCAGCCTGTCATCGGAGGGCGAGGCGCATATGGCGCGGCAGCCCTTCACCTCGCTGATCGAGGAAACGGCGGCCCCGCATCGCGATTTCGGCATCGATATCCGTCTGGAGCCCGGCGTGACCGACGGGCCGGAGCCCGTGGGGCGGCGCAATCCCGGTGTGATCTACGGGCTTGGCAATCTGGTCGAGAACGCAGTCGACTTCGCGAAAGAGAGCGTGACGATCCGCTGGCACTGGGATTCCTACAAGGCCGGCCTTCTGGTGATCGATGACGGACACGGCTTCCCGGCTGAAATCCTTGACCGGATCGGCGAACCCTATATGTCCAAGCGCGCGCCGGGCTCCAGCAGTGGCGGCGGGCTCGGGCTTGGTCTGTTCATCGCCAAGACGCTGCTTGAGCGCTCGGGCGCACAGATTCGTTTTGGTAACCTCGCCGAAAGCGGAAAAGGCGCTTATGCCGAGGTTATCTGGCCCAGAGCCGTATTTGTTGCTCCGGATAACAATCTGGAAATGGGCGAAAATAGTCCTAAATTGGAAAGCTGACAGATTTAGGCTAGAAAGATTCTAGGAAGAGTAACGTGCTGAACGTGTTGGATATGACAAGCGACACCGTGGAAGACCCGGACGCCGCTCTGGGCGAAGACCGCTCCCTTCTCATCGTTGATGATGACAAACCCTTTCTGACGCGTCTGGCGCGGGCGATGGAAAGCCGTGGTTTCACGGTGGAAACGGCCGAGAGCGTGGAAGAAGCCGTTGCGCGCGCAAGGGCCACGCCGCCGGCTTTCGCCGTGGTCGACATGCGCCTTGCCGATGGCAATGGCCTCGACGTGGTGGCCACCATCCGTGAAAAGCGCAAGGATGCGCGGACGGTCATTCTGACCGGTTATGGCAACATCGCCACGGCCGTGACGGCGGTGAAACTTGGCGCTGTCGATTATCTGGCAAAGCCTGCCGATGCCGACGACATATACGCCGCCCTGACGCGGCAGTCGGGCGAAAAGGTTGCGCCGCCGGAAAATCCGATGTCCGCCGACCGTGTGCGCTGGGAGCATATCCAGCGGGTTTACGAGATGTGCGACCGCAACGTTTCGGAAACGGCGCGGCGTTTGAACATGCATCGCCGCACACTGCAGCGTATTCTGGCCAAGCGCGCTCCGCGCTGACCGTGACGTGATGCCCCCTGCATGGTGCAGGGAAGCCCGCAATGTCACTTGATAGTAAGTCGGCTTAATTTGCGGGTGTGGCGCGTGTGGCGGCAAGCATGGGTTTGTGGACAAGCCCTGCCGCCGGCGCTAAAAGCAAAAGACAGGTATATTTTCCTGTCTCTTTGATACCGGAAGGATGTGTCGCGTGCTTTCGCACGACAAGGTCTGGGCAGCCATAGACGCGCTGGCGGCGCGTCACTCGCTTTCCGCCTCCGGTCTGGCCCGGAAGGCAGGCCTGGATTCGACTGCCTTCAACAAGTCGAAGCGCCTTTCAGCCGATGGACGCCCGCGCTGGCCGTCAACCGAATCCCTGTCGAAGATCATGCTTGCCACGGGCACGACGCTGTCGGAGTTCTTTGCGCTTCTGCAGCGTGACGCTAGGCCCACCGAACCTTATGGAAATCCACCGTCCAGCGTGCCTCTGATCGGCTTTGCGCAGGCGGGCGCCGGCGGTTTCTTCGACGATGCCGGGTTCCCGCTCGGCGAGGGCTGGGAGCAGGTGGATTTGCCGGGCGCAGCGCGCGAAGGCGCCTATGCGCTTCAGGTGCAGGGTGAATCCATGATGCCGCTCTATCGTGACGGCGACACGCTGATCGTCGATCCCACGGCCCGCTTACGGCGCGGCGATCGTGTGGTGGTCAAGACGGCGGGCGGCGAGGTCATGGCCAAGGTTCTGCTGCGGCAGACGAGCGAGCAGGTCGAACTGCTTTCGCTGAACCCCGAACATCCCAATCGTGTGATCGAGATAGCGCAGATGGAATGGATGGCGCGTATCGTGTGGGCGAGCCAGTAATGAAGAGGGCAGGCGTTCTTTCACTGGCGCTTCTTTCTGGCGCTGCTGCACTCCTGACGCCCGGTTCCGCGCAGGCGCAGGAGCGCCGGCAGCCGCGTGTCATCGCGCCGGAGCTTGTCGCGCCGCCGCCGATCGATTCCACCGGGCTTGAACGGGCGCAGCCCCGCGAGCCGCTCAGCGTGCTTGCAGGCCCCGCTCCCGAGCCCAAGCCGCAGGACACGCTCTATTATCGGCCTGTCGCCATTGCGGCGGGCATGTTCGAATCCGAAGGGCGCACCATCACGATTGCCGGCATCCGCGTCATCGGCGCGGACCAGTCCTGTGATGCGAGCAGTGGCGGCGCATGGCTTTGCGGCAAGCGGGCGCGGACGGCGTTTCGCTATTGGCTTCGCGGGCGCGCGCTGGAGTGCCATGCGGAAGGCGGGGCGGCGAATGAGGCTGCTTCCGATAATGAGAGCGATGCGCCGATGCGCTGCTCGCTCGCCGGTTACGATGTGGGCAGCTGGCTGGTTGAAAATGGCTGGGCGCTCGCAAACCCAGATGGCCCTTACGCCGAAGAGGCGAAGGCGGCCCGCAATGCCGGCAAGGGCATATTCAGCGGCGGGCCTTCCGGCTCGTAATCCGAGATCTTGAAGGGACTGGCCTCTTCCCGCTCAAGAAGCGCGACTCAGGGAGCGCGAAAAGGCCAGATCCGTTTGTCAGGCCGACAGCTCGTCGTTGAGCGCGGCAGTGATGAGGCCGCGCGTTTCGGCGATGCCGTAAAGCGCTGCGAAGGAACCGAAGCGGGGACCGCGTTCCTGGCCCAGAAGCACCTGATAGAGCATCTGGAAGAAGGCGACCGAGACACCCGGCCCGCCATTCGGGCTCTTGCGCTTGTGGTCCTGATATCGCTCGATGCCGCGCGCCACATCCAGAATGGCGTTCTGGATGGCTTCGCCATCGGCGTCGGCCGGCAGTGCGCCAAGGGCTTCGTTGATGCCGGCAAGCGCCTCGCGCTCGACCTCGTCGGGCGCGCGGAACGCCTTGGACGGCTTCACGAAATCCTCGAAGTAACGCAGCGCATAGCCGGTGAGACGGTCCAGCTCGGGATGCGTCTGCGGCGTGACGCCGGGCGCATAGCGCGAGATGAAGCCCCACAGAACGTCCGTGTTCTGCGCGTTGGAGGCGCTGACCAGATTGAGCAGCAGCGCAAACGGCACCGGCAGTTCGATTTCCGGCGGTGTGCCGTCATGGATGTGCCAGACCGGGTTGCCCAGACGGTTCTTCCAGTCCTGACGGTCATAGGCCGACAGGAAGGTGTAATACTCGTCCACCGCGCGCGGGATCACGTCGAAATAGAGCTTCTTGGCCGCTTTCGGCTTCTGGAACATGTAAAGCGAGAGGCTCTCGGTCGGGGCATAGGCGAGCCACTCGTCGATGGTCAGGCCATTGCCCTTGGACTTGGAGATCTTCTGGCCGTTCTCGTCCAGGAACAGTTCGTAGTTGAAGCCTTCCGGCGGCTTCTTGCCAAGTGCTGCGCAGATCTGCGCTGCCAGCTTGACGCTGTCGATCAGATCCTTGCCGGACATTTCGTAATCGACGTCCAGCGCGGCCCAGCGCATGGCCCAGTCGGGCTTCCACTGCAGCTTGCAGTGGCCGCCGGTCACGGGCGTCTCGAACAATTCGCCGCTTTCGGGATCGCGCCAGACAATGCTGCCTGCGTCGAGCTTGCGCTCTTCCAGAGCGACCTGCATCACCACGCCCGTCTTCGGGTGGATGGGCAGGAAGGGCGAATAGGTCTGCGCGCGCTCCTCGCGCAGCGATGGCAGCATGATGTCCATCACCGCATCGTAGCGCTCGAGCATGGTGAGCAGCATTTCGTCGAAGCGGCCGGCGGCGTAGTACTCGGTCGAAGAGGCGAACTCGTAGTCGAAGCCGAACCGGTCGAGGAACGCGCGAAGCCGGGCGTTGTTGGCCGCGCCGAAGGATGGGTATTCGTTGGAGAACGGGTCCGGCACCTTTGTCAGCGGCTTGCCCAGATGCGTGCGCAGCATCTCCTTGTTGGGCACATTGTCCGGCACCTTGCGCAGGCCGTCCATGTCATCGGAGAAGCACAGGATCTTGGTCTTGATCCTGTCTTCGGTGAGCACGCGGAAGGCATGGCGCACCATGGAGGTGCGGGCCACTTCGCCGAAAGTGCCGATATGCGGCAGGCCCGAGGGGCCGTAGCCCGTCTCGAAGAGCACGGTTTCGGGGAAGCCGCCTTCGTAGCGTTTGACGATTTTGCGCGCCTCTTCGAAGGGCCACGCCTTGCTGTCGGCTGCGGCCTCAATCACTTCGGGCGTCAATTCAAGCGCGTCCTGGCTTGCCGTCGTCATGTCGCTTTCCAGAATTTCGTTTCGATCAAGGGCCAAGCCTGTAAGGCGGCTCAGCCGGTGCGTCAATCGAAGCGACGATTTTTCATTGCGGCATGACGCCCGGCTACCTACTTTCAGGCTCCCTTATTGTGATAGCGGAGAACAAGATGGCGCAGCCGTCCGCCCACGAAGCCCTGATTTACCTGATGGTCGTCATGTCGGCCGCCGACCGCGACATGACCGATGCAGAACTTGCCATTATCGGCGACACGATCCGCTCCTGGCCGGTTTTTCAGGAGTTCGACGACAACCGGATTATCGAGGTGGCGCGGCAGTGCCAGCAGATCCTTCAGGAAGATGACGGGCTTGAGCGTATTCTGAACGCCGTGCGCGACACCGTGCCTGCCAGGCTGCACGACACCGCCTATGCGCTGGCTGTCGAGGTTGTCGCAGCAGACCGGCATGTGGAACCGGAAGAAAAGCGCCTGCTGCACATCGTGCGCAGCAGGCTGCATCTGGAGCCGCTGGTCGCCGCCGCCATCGAGCGCACGGCGCAGGCGCGCAAGCGGGCGCTCGGCTGACACATATGGCCGTTCAAGCGCATGTGACTGGCGTTTGAACGGCGCTACG
The DNA here is from genome assembly GCF_030068685.1 of Nitratireductor sp. GZWM139. Classification (NCBI taxonomy): domain Bacteria; kingdom Pseudomonadati; phylum Pseudomonadota; class Alphaproteobacteria; order Hyphomicrobiales; family Phyllobacteriaceae; genus Nitratireductor; species Nitratireductor sp. GZWM139. The sequence continues at coordinate 271,504 of NZ_JAMQML010000006.1, forward strand.
GAATAATGGCGGCATGACTTCTTTTCTCTTCTCCGAAGCGGCCATCCGCCTCTTCGCCTTTGTCGGCATCTTTTCGATCATGGCGCTTTACGAGTTGTGGTCGCCGCGGCTCGAGCGACCCGAAATGGTCGGCGCGCTGAAATCGCGCCGATGGTTTGCCAATCTTTCAATGGTGCTGATCTCGTCCGCGATGATGCGGGTGGTGTTTCCCGCCGCCGCCGTTGGGGCCGCCATGTGGGCCGAGGCGGAGGGCTGGGGGCTTTTCCATGCCCTTGGCGTCCATCCGCTTCTTGCCGGCGTCATCTCATTCATCATTCTGGATTTCGCGGTGTGGCTGGAGCATGTGGCAAGCCACAAGATCCCGCTTCTATGGCGCATCCACCGCATGCACCACGCCGACAATGGCTTCGACGTGACCACGGGGCTGCGCTTCCATCCGCTGGAGATTGTCGTCTCCATGCTCTGGAAAGCGGCGATCGTGGTGCTGCTGGGCGCGCCGGTTCTGGCAGTGCTCCTGTTTGAGATCGTGCTCAACGGCACGGCCATGTTCAACCATTCCAATGTGAAAATCCCGCTCGGTCTCGACCGGATCCTGCGTCTTGTGCTGGTGACGCCGGACATGCACCGCGTGCATCACTCGACCATAAGGCGGGAGACGGATTCCAATTACGGGTTCAATTTTCCGTTCTGGGATCGCCTTTTCGGTACCTATATCGCGCAGCCGAAGCGCGGGCATGACGACATCGAGATCGGCCTGTCGGACTATCGCGGCAGTTTCACGGCGCAGCTCGTGTGGATGCTGGTGCTGCCGTTCCGCAGCCTTCGCCGACGTTAGATCACAATGCACCCCTAGTAGAAGTCGACCGGGAAGTATCGCAGATAGGTGTGGGTGAAGCCGCCGGTCGCATTCATGCTCTGCAATGCGAAGTCGATGGCTTCGACGAGTTGCGGCATGTCCTTCGGAACCGCCACGGCAAGGCCCTGACCGAGATATTCGGGTGCGAAATAGGCGCCTCCGGAAAAAACGCAGCAGTCCTGCGCATCCCTGCTCGCCAGCCAGTATCCCAGCTTCACCCCGTCGCCGAATATGCCATCGATCTTCCCGGATTTCAGATCTTCGTGGAGCCAGTCGTTTCGCGTGTAGACGACGCTTTGCACCTCCGTGAAAAGGTCGCGCAGCAAGAGTTCGTGGGCGGTTTCATCCATGACGCCGATGCGCTTCCCCTTCAGCGCCTCATGGAGCGGTTCTGCCAGAGGGGCCGAGCGAAGCGTCACAAGCCTTGCCGGAAAACGCAGATAGGGGCGCGAGAAAAGATAGCGCTCGCGGTTCTCCTCGGTGATCGCCAGTCCGGCGATGACGGCTTCGGCACGGCTGTTTTCAATCGCCGGACCGATTTCATTCCATGGCAGCGCCTGTATCTGGCATCGTTCCGAGATGCCGAGCACGCCGCATATCTGTCGAACGAGATCGATGTGAACGCCACTGATCCGGTTTTCCTCGTCCAGATAATTGAACGGATAAAAATCGACCGTTGTGAGAAACCGCAGTCTGGAAAGCGATGAAATATCCGGTTTTGACAGCTGCTGCTTTGGATCCGTGAAGGCTGGTGGCGTCGCTTCTTCTGCCGCTGCAGGTATTGATGCAAGCGTCAAAATGATTGCAAGGATTGCCTTGTTGCGGTGCAGCATTTTTCTCATAGAATAGTAGCCGACGAATTATGTTTTGTTGCTTCTACTGATTTTTTTTGTCTATGGAACAATTCCATTGTTATTACCGATAGGCTTTATTGTTTAAGACAAAGGCGAATTGTCCGCATTCTGGGGGTGAGTCGCGAGGAATGTGGGGCAGGGACAGGCATGTATGGGTGATTTCCGGGAAACGCGGGTTTTTGTTGACGCTATCCAGAAGGCGCAGACACCGGCGGCGATTTGCAACGTCCTGATCGCTTTTACGCAGCGTTTCGGGCTGCATACGGTGTGTGCGGGGACGCTGCCGCCCAGAGGAGCCGCACCCGGAGACCAGGTTGGGCACCTCGTTCTGAGCAGCTGGCCCCAGGAATGGATCGACCGATATGTCTCGCGCGGATACATTTTTCATGACCCGATCGTAAAACATGTCCGCGAAAGCGGAAATGCCGTTTTGTGGCGCGATATCCTGAATGATGTCGAGGAAACCCGTCAGACATCGAAAATGATGAGCGAGGCCAGGGGGTTCAAGCTGGTTGACGGCATTGCGATGTCGTTTCCTACCCTCGAAGGCAGCCAGATCATCATGTCTTTCGGAGGGGAAGAGGCCGAGCTTTCCAAGAAGGATCTCGGTGTCGTCTCTTTCGCGGCAACCTGTGCCGTTGCCCATGCGCTCGGATTGCGCGGCGCGGATCGATATGGTGACCTGGACATGCTTGAAAAGGAATGCCTTCAGCTCGCCGCCCGTGGTCGCTCTCATTGTGAAATCTCCGAGCGGTTGTGCATCGATCATGACGAGGTCACGCATCACATCGAGCAGGGCAAGAGAAAGCTTGGTCCCGGTCATACGCTTTATCGCCTCGGGGAAGCGCCGCGCCTGACGCCGAGAGAGAAAGAGTGTCTTGAATGGGCGGCTTTCGGAAAATCCGAATGGGAGGTTTCGCAGATTCTCGGGATTTCCGAGCATACGGCGGAAAAACATCTGCTGAATGCCAAGACAAAGCTAGGGGCGGCCAATCGTGTGCATGCGGTTGCAGAGGCCATTCGCTGCGGCGTCTTCGATTGAGGCGTTTTTTTAAATTCTATTTCTGATTGACTATAATGGGTGGTTTATTCAGACTAGAAGGGTGGGGAAATCGAATTGATGGATTAATCATTCAATGGTGAGGTGAATGGATCGTTCGATTGTTGGGAGAGTTTTCGTATCGCTACTGTGTTTTGAATTTTGGCCTTTTGGGCCCAGATTTCATAGAAAACGAAGTTTCAGGTTTACCGAGAGCAACGCATACACATTGAATTAGGTGGTTGTCATGGACCATCTGATGAACACATCAAAGACAGACCGGGCCTCTGGCCATTCATCTGGTTCAGATCGTTCTGGTGGGGCAGGCGAAATGCCTGACGCTACAACACCATCGCCAGCCGCTGACTGGCTGCCCATTCTCAAGGCACTTTCGATCACAGAAGCGGAAGCGCACGGCATTGAGGCGCGGGCGAAGCTTGCCGGCGTTTCGTTTCAGACGGAACTGCTTGCGTCCGGTCTGGTGCCTGAACATGCGCTTTTTCGGGCGCTGGCAGACAATCTGGGGCTGGCCTTTCTGGCCAATCCCGATGCTGACGCGCTTGTCATGCGTGGGTGGCAGGGGCTGGCGGCGCTGGCACAGCGTGGTGGCGCGCGGGTCAGCCTTTCCGTCGATGCGCGGGGGCAGTCCGTTGTCCTGATCGCGCCCGACCAGCTCAACATTCCCGCATTGCACTCTTTCGTGGAACGGTATCCGCGCGCATCGAAGCGCATTCGCGTGGTGCAGCCCAGCGCATTGCGGGATGCGATCACCAGGCGCTCGCGGGGCAGACTGATGCGGGTTGCCACGGAGCGGCTTTTCAGGGAAGCACCGGAGATGTCGGCGCGCATTGTGGTCAATGCCTGGCAGGGGGCGGCGCTCGGGGCTGCGGTGGTGTCGCTGCTTTTTGCGGCCGTCTTTGCGCCTTCTGCCACGCTGCTGGTGCTGCATGGCGCGTTTTCGCTGGCGTTCCTTTCCTGCGTCTTGCTGCGGGTGGTTGTCGGTTTGGGTGTCAAACGTTCGCCGGGGCCGCGCTTCACCACGATCGGGCCGGCTGACATGCCGGTCTATTCGGTTCTGGTGGCGCTTTACAAGGAAGCCGAGATCGTTCCCGATCTTCTGATGTCGCTTGGCAAGATCGTGTGGCCGCGCGCCAAGCTGGAAATCAAGCTGGTCTGCGAGGCGGATGACCATGAAACGCTTGCAGCGCTTCGGGCGCAGGAGCTGCGCCCCTATATCGAAGTGATTGAGGTGCCGGCGGGCGGCCCGCGCACAAAGCCAAAAGCGCTTTCCTACGCCCTGCCGATGACCTCCGGCGATTTTGTGGCGCTTTATGATGCGGAAGACAGGCCGCATCCGTTCCAGCTGGTGGAGGCCTGGAACGCTTTCGAGACTGCCGACGAGAAGCTGGCCTGTGTACAGGCGCCGCTGACCATATCCAACAGTCGGGAGAGCTGGATTTCAGCGATGTTCGCGCTGGAATACGCTGCGCTGTTTCGGGCGGTCCTTCCATGGCTGGCGCGGTCCGGCTTGATGCTTCCGCTGGGTGGAACTTCCAATCATTTCCGGCGTGTGGCGCTGGAAGCGACGGGCGGCTGGGACCCTTACAATGTCACCGAGGACGCCGACCTCGGGGCGCGTCTCAGCCGCTTCGGCTATCGTGCGAGCGTCATCTGGAACCCGACGCAGGAAGATGCGCCCACGGATGTGCGCACATGGCTGCCGCAGCGCACGCGCTGGTTCAAGGGGTGGGCGCAGACATGGCTCGTCCATATGCGCAATCCGCAGTTGACCGCGCGCGAGCTGGGGCTGGGTTCTTTCGTGATCATGCAGGTTCTGTTCGCAGGGATGGTGCTCTCGGCGCTGGCTTATGGCTTTTTCTTCCTGACCGCATTCGGCGTCATCGTCTATCTGATGCTGGGCGGCGAGTTTCAGGCCTTCCAGCAGTCGCTGCTCTATATCGATATAGTGAACGTGGTTCTCGGGCATGGCGCGTTTCTGCTGCTCGGCTGGATGACCTTGCAGAAGACCGAGCGACCCGCCTTCTGGAAGCGGATCGTATGGACGCCGGCCTATTGGTGCCTGATGTCGGTGGCCGCATGGCGATGCATCTGGCAGCTCTACTGGACCCCGCATCACTGGGAGAAAACACCGCACAGGCGGCATAGCCGCGGTCATTTGCCGGTCGGAAAGGTTCAGGAGCGTCAGGTCTGATCCTGAAGGGCCGGTGTGCCGTAGCCTGGCTGCGGCGGTGTTTTTGAAACGGGCGTTCAGGCAGGGGGCGAAAGGTCGTGTGTCGGGCGTCTCCGCCCGACATTGCCGTTCCTGAATGCAGCTGGCCGTTAATCCAGGAAGCCGGGACCTGTGCCGATGATGAGCTGGTCTTCGGGGCCGATGGCGTCGAGATCACGCCCGTCATAGGCGATGGCGAGCAATATGCGCCGAATGACCGCCAACCGTGCCCGGCGCTTGTCGTTGGCGCGCACCACCGTCCAGGGCGCGTGGGCGCTGTGGGTGCGTTCCAGCATGGTGTCGCGGGCGCGGGAGTACGCGTCCCACTTTTGAATGCCGGCCACGTCCATGGGAGAGAATTTCCAGTATTTGAGCGCGCTGTGACGACGGTCATGAAAGCGCTCAAGCTGTGTTTCCTGGCCGATGTTCAGCCAGAATTTGAAGAAATGGATGCCGTCATTGACGATGGCCCGCTCGAAGTCGGGCGCTTCGTTCAGGAACTGCTCATGCTGCTCGGGCGTGCAGAAACCCATCACTGGCTCGACGCCGCCGCGATTGTACCAGGAGCGGTCGAAGGTCACCAATTCGCCGCTCGTCGGGAAATGGGTGACGTAACGCTGGAAATACCACTGCCCGCGCTCCGTCTCGGTGGGCTTGGGCAGCGCGACATTGCGGGCATTGCGCGGATTGAGATAGGTGCGAATGCGCGCAATCGTGCCGCCCTTGCCGGCAGCGTCTCGCCCTTCGAAGAGCGCCATAACCCGCGCGCCGCTTTTCTGCATCCACGCCTGCAGCTTTACCAGTTCGATCTGCAGCGTTTCGAGCTGCTTTTCGTAGTCGTCACGGTCCATTTTTTCGTCATATGGAAAACCGCCGGCTGTGAGTTCCCGCTCCTTGACCCAGTCAGGAAGGTCCGGTTCGTCAATGTCGAAAGTCCTTTCCTCGCCTGCAATCGTGAGCTTGAAAGGTTTGATTTTTTCTTGGGCAGGGTTTTCCAAAGGCTTGTTCATAAAACCGATCCTGAATCATGAGAGTGTCAATGCTATTTGCAGCTTGATACAAGGTCCAGCAGTGAAGACGGAATGACAATTCTTCTTCATAACAAGAGACCCTGAAGCGGGCGTGCCTGACGATCGCGGGAATGGACTTCGTAATGAGTGCGAATGAGAACAATGGGCAGGAAAATCAGGACGGCGTTGAGCGCGGTCTTGTTGCTCGTATCGGATCGGCCCTGAAAGCCGCTGGCGCCCTTTTTGCGGGCGCACGCAGCAATGGCAAGGCCGAGAAGCCGCGCCCGAAGAAGGGCGACATCAATTCATTGCCTGCCGTCTATCTGGCGGCGGCGGTGCTTGACCCGCTGTACATCTTCGACAGCAATGGCGGCATACTCTATGCCAATGAGGCGGCTGATCTTGCGTTCGGCCCTGTGTCGAAGAGCGTGTCGCTGCGCCTGAAATTCCGTGCGCCTGAAATGCATGAGCTGGTCGCCAAGGTGATCTCGGGTGCGGAGGAGTCCGTCGCGATCAATTATGCGGAGCGGGTCCCCGTCGAGCGCGCCTACCGGGTGGTGGCGAGCCGCATTGGCAATGATACTGGCCTTTATGTCCTGCTCTTCAAGGATCAGAGCGAAGCGCGCCGGATCGACCGGATGCGGGCGGACTTCATCGCCAATGCCAGCCATGAGCTGCGCACGCCGCTGGCCTCCGTTGCGGGCTTCATTGAAACGCTGCGCGGTCCGGCCCGCGATGACCCTGCGGCGCGGGAAAAGTTCCTGCAGATCATGCAGAACCAGACGCAGCGCATGGCGCGGCTCATCGATGATCTCCTGTCGCTGTCACGGCTGGAGATGAAGCCCTATCAGAAGCCGAGCACGCAACTCGATGTGGTGGAGCTCGTGAAGGGCGTGATGGAGTCCATGCGTCACATTGCCGGCGAGAATGATGTCGAGTTTGTTTCGGAGCTCGGTGTCAAACCGATGCTGATCGCAGGGCATTCCGATGAGCTTGTTCAGGTTTTCGAGAACCTGATCGAAAACGCCTGCAAATATGGCAGTGACGGTGAGCGTGTTATCGTATCGGCCGAGCAGGCAAGCTCGATGGATGAGGTGCGGATCACGGTGCGCGACTTCGGTCCCGGCATTCCCGAAGAGCACATCCCGCGCATCACCGAGCGCTTCTATCGCGTGGATATCGAAACGAGCCGGATCCAGAAGGGGACGGGCCTCGGCCTTTCCATCGTGAAGCACATTCTGACGCGGCACGATGCGCGGCTTTCCGTGAAATCGGCGCCGGGAGAGGGCTCTTCGTTCACCGTTCATTTCCCGCCCGTGCCGCCGGCAGGGTAAGGCAGAACAGTCCGGGCGCAGATTGCGTCACCACTTTCATTTTACCGCCATCACAATAACTTAGTAGGGATGGCAGGCAACGAGGCCGACCGGGCTGAGAAGGCCGGGCTGAGAAGGATTGAAACCATGCAGACACAGCACACGATGCGGTCATTCGACGATGAGTTGAACTATCTGTCGGACCAGATTGCAGCCATGGGTGGCTATGCTGAGCGCATGGTGGCGGAATCCGTCGCTGCGCTCGTGCAGTCGGATGCCGCACTGGGCCGCAAGGTGGTCGAGGATGATCTGTTCCTTGATGAGAAGGAGCGGGAGATCGGTGAACGCGCCGTCATCATCATCGGCAAGCGCCAGCCGGTCGCCGACGATTTGCGCGAGATCGTGGGCGCCATTCGTATTTCATCGGATCTGGAGCGCATCGGCGATCTCGGCAAGAACATCGCAAAGCGCGTTGTTGCGGTGACCGAGGGCAGTCAGCCGATCCGTCTTTTCCGCGGGCTGGAAGCGCTGGCGAGCCTGGCGCTGACCCAGCTCAAGGAGGTGCTCGATGTCTATGCCTCCCGTTCCGTGGAGCGCATCGGTTTCGTGCGCGACCGGGATGAGGAAATCGACGCCATGTACACGTCGCTCTTTCGGGAGCTGCTCACCTACATGATGGAAGACCCGCGCAACATCACGGCCTGCACCCATCTTCTGTTCTGCGCCAAGAACATCGAACGCATCGGCGACCATGCGACCAATATCGCGGAAACGGTGCATCACATCGTGACGGGCCGGCAGTTACCGCTCGAGCGTCCAAAGGAAGATCAGAGCCACCGGGTTGTCGCGGCGCCCGAAAACTAGCCACGAGAGCGGGCAAGCAAGCCGGTAGCCGTTGATTGAGGCGAGGGCGAGGGGCTTCTCGCGCCCTCGGCCCGTGCGGTGCTTCAGATTTCACTCAGGCAAAGAAAAACCCGGCTGCGCATGATGCGAGCCGGGTAGTGCAGAGGAGAAGTCTTTCGCGATCAGCGCGCCCGGCGCCGCTCCGAAGCGGGCTGGTAGGCGATGCGCGAATGGTAGGCGCAGTAGGGGCCGCTCTCGCCGGCTTCGTTGCCGCAGAAGCTGAACTCTTCCGACAGCGGGTCGCCGTTCGGCCATTTGCACGTCGTTTCGGTGAGCTGCACCAGCTCCAGCTTGCGCGAGATCGGCACAACCACGTCCGAAACCGGACGGATATAGGTCTGGGCCACCGGCTCCTGATCGAACTGCGCCTGAAGCGCGGTTGCGCCGATGGACACCGTGGTTGGCCGCGTGGCGCGCGGACGACGCGTGGTGGTCGTCGTCGTGGTCGGCGCTGCGGTGGCTGCCTTCTTCTGGCGCGTGCGCGGGCTCGTTGCGCGACCGCGGCTGGAGAGTTTGAGGCGGTGCACCTTGCCGATCACGGCATTGCGGCTGACGCCGCCAAGCTGGGCTGCGATCTGGCTTGCGCTCAGTCCTTCCGCCCAAAGTTTCTTTAAGGTTTCGACTCTTTCGTCAGTCCAGTTCATCGGGACACGCTCCTGTCCAGCGTGCGGAATCCGAATCCAGTCTCGCTCAGCCAAAGCCGAGGGAGCACCATATAATCATGGTAGAAGTGGTCCGCCGCACAAAATGTAGTCTTTTTGCTTGACCAGAAACTACCTTATCGTCTGACTCCGTGACAAGAGTCCTTACCGTAAGCTGATTCGCTTTTTAGGGTTTTCCCCAATTTGCTGGTTTTCGGTGTCACCTGGCTGTCGTGCCGCGTGCGTTGACACTTATGCGGAAACAACCGATAAATCCCGTAGTGCCGCCCTTGGGGCGGCATTTTGATTTCATCCTTCTGCACGCGCGTCCGCGCGAGGCAGGAACCAATTCTCAGGCTCAGCGGAGACCGTGTGGATGCGTGAATCTGCGCTTTATGGAACTTATGCCCGTCAACCCCTCGCATTCGAGCGCGGCGAGGGCTGCTGGATCGAAACGGCTGATGGCGAGCGTTATCTCGATTTCGCTGCCGGCATTGCCGTCAATTCACTGGGGCATGCGCACCCGCACCTCGTAGAGGCGCTGACGGAACAGGCCGGCAAGCTCTGGCATGTCTCCAATGTCTATGAAATTCCCGGTCAGGCCCGTCTGGGCGAGCGCCTTGCAGAGAGCAGCTTTGCCGAGAAGGTGTTCTTCACCAATTCGGGCGCAGAGGCGCTGGAATGCGCGATCAAGACGGCGCGACGCTATCACCATGTGAACGGCCAGCCCGAGCGTATCCGCATCATCACGTTCGAGGGCGCGTTCCACGGCCGCACGCTCGCCACCATCGCTGCCGGCGGACAGGCGAAGTATCTTGAAGGTTTTGGCCCCAAGGTCGAAGGTTTCGATCAGGTGCCGTTCGGTGACGAAGATGCGCTCTTAAAGGCAATCGGCCCGGAAACGGCGGCTATCCTTGTGGAGCCGATCCAGGGTGAGGGCGGTGTGCGCCCGGTTCCCAATGCCTTCATGCGTCGTCTGCGCGAGCTTTGCGACCGGCATGGCCTGCTGCTCATCCTTGATGAGGTGCAGAGCGGCGTCGGGCGCACGGGCAAGCTGTTTGCCCATGAGTGGGCCGAGATCACGCCGGATCTGATGGCGGTTGCCAAGGGCATTGGCGGCGGTTTCCCGCTCGGCGCTTGCCTTGCCACGGCCGAGGCTGCCAAGGGCATGACGCCCGGCACCCATGGCACGACATTTGGCGGCAATCCGCTCGCCATGGCGGTCGGCAATGCTGTGCTCGATGTGGTGCTGGAGGACGGTTTCCTCGAAAACATCGCCGCGCGCGGCCTGCAGCTCAAGCAGGGGCTTGCCGCCGTTGCCGACGAGTTCCCCGATGTGATCGAGGGTATTCGCGGTGAAGGTCTGATGATCGGCATCAAATGCAAGGTGCAGAACCTGCGCCTTCTGGAAGCCCTGCGCGACCGGAAGATGCTGGTGGTGCCGGCTGGCGACAATGTGCTGCGTCTGTTGCCGCCATTGATCGTGACCGAAGACGAAATTCGCGAGGCGGTGAAGCGCATTCACGATGCCGCTGCCGCGGTGAACGCGACCGAAAAAGCCGATGCTTGATAAAACCAGGGAGACGGGCATGGCCAGCGGTCTTCGCCACTTCATTGATCTTTCGACCGTGGACGCGCAGGACCTGCGTTTCATGCTGGACGATGCGCGTGCGCGCAAGGAGCGTCTGAAAGCCGGCGAGCGCGAGAAGCCGCTCGAGGGCAAGGCGCTTGCCATGATCTTCGACAAGCCGTCGACGCGCACCCGCGTGTCGTTCGATGTCGGCATGCGTCAGCTGGGTGGCGAGACCATCATGCTGACCGGCGCGGAGATGCAGCTTGGCCGCTCGGAAACCATCGCCGACACGGCGAAGGTTCTGTCGCGCTATGTCGATGCGATCATGATCCGCACCACGGCGCATGAGCGCCTGCTGGAACTGGCGGAAAATGCGACGGTCCCGGTTATCAATGCCCTGACCGATGATACGCATCCCTGTCAGATCATGGCCGATATCCTCACCTTCGAGGAGCATCGCGGCCCGGTGAAGGACAAGCTGTTCGCCTGGACCGGCGACGGCAACAATGTTCTGCACTCGCTCATCGAGGCATCGGCGCGCATGGATTTCCGTCTCAACATCGCGGTGCCGAAGGGCAGCGAGCCGGACGCGAAATATGTCGAGTGGGCGCGCGCCAATGGTGGCCGCATCACCTTCACCAAGACCGCAGAAGAAGCGGTGGCGGACGCCGACTGTGTCGTCACGGACACCTGGGTTTCGATGGGCCAGGAGCATCGCGCACGCGGTGGCAACGTGTTCATGCCCTACCAGGTGAACGAAGCGCTGATGAAACACGCCAGGTCCGACGCGCTGTTCATGCACTGCCTGCCGGCGCATCGCGGCGAAGAAGTGACCGACGAGGTTATTGACGGCCCGCATTCAGTGGTGTTTGACGAGGCTGAAAACCGTCTTCACGCACAGAAAGCAGTCCTTGCATGGTGTTTAACCCGGTGACGAGCGAAGCGAGAAAATTGGGCGAGTTCGGCTTCGCCGGCGACGATCACGTCGTGCCCTTCGATGTGGAGCCTCTGGATGTGCGCGGCCGCGCGGTCCAGCTCGGGCCGATGCTCGACCAGATTCTCGCCCGTCACACCTATCCCGAACCGGTGGCGCGGCTGCTTGCCGAAGTGATCGTGCTCACGGTGCTTCTGGGCAGCTCGCTCAAATTCGAGGGCAAGTTCATCGTGCAGACCCGTTCCGACGGGCCGGTGGACATGCTGGTTGCCGATTTCGCGACGCCGAGCTCGGTGCGCGCCTATGCGCGGTTCGATGAGGACCGTCTGGCGCAGGCCGTGGAAGCGGGCAAGGATTCGCCTGAAGATCTGCTCGGTGCCGGCGTTCTGGCTCTGACGGTGGATCAGGGTTCGGACATGCAGCGCTATCAGGGCATCGTCCAGCTCGACGGCACCAATCTCGAAGACGTGGCGAAGACCTATTTCCGCCAGTCCGAACAGATCCCGACCGAGGTGCGGCTTGGCGTGGCCAAGATGGTTCTGCCGGGCGCCGATGGCGGCCAGGAACACTGGCGCGCGGGTGGCGTTCTCCTGCAGTTCCTGCCAGCTTCGCATGAGCGTATGCGCGGCGCGGATCTGCACGGCGGTGACGGCGACGAGAACCATGACGGCTCGACGCATCCCGAAGATGATGCCTGGCAGGAAGCGCGCATGCTGCTTTCCACGGCCGAGATGACCGAGCTGGTCGATCCCACCGTGGGGTCGGAGCGGCTTCTCTATCGCCTGTTCCACGAGCATGGCGTGCGTGTCTATGAAGGCACGAACGTGCTGGACGACTGCTCCTGCTCGCGCGACAAGATCAAGGCGGTTCTGGACGGTTTTACGCCGGAAGAGCTGGCTGAGAGCACGGATGAAGGGTCCATCCGTGTGACCTGCGAGTTCTGCTCGACGGAATACGTGTTCGACCCCGCCGACTTCAGTTGATCCGGGCGGCCGCGCCCGGCAGGTCGAGCGAAAAGGCCGGGATGTCCACATCGAAGAATACACCATGCGGACCGCGCATGGTGTAGCGTCCGACCATGATGCCCGAGGGTGCCGTAAGCGGGCACCCGGAGGTGTAGGTGTAACTGTCGCCGGGTTGCAGCACCGGCTGTTCGCCGACCACGCCTTCGCCACGCACTTCCTGCACCCGTCCCGTTTCATCGGTGATGTGCCAGTAGCGCGAAACCACCTGAACGGTTTCGGGCGAATGGTTGGTGATGGTGATCCGATAGGCCCAGACGAAATGACGGCTTTCCGGGTCCGACTGGGACGACAGATAGCTGGGCTCGGCGCACACTTCGATGGATTGGGTGACGGTTCGATACATTGGGGCAAGCTCTTGCTGGACGCGCCACGCGAGCATCGCGTTGCGCGTCTTCATGAAAGACCGCGACTATAGCAGAAATTAAGGCAAAGCTCATGGCGTCTTCGCTCAGGAAGGCCCCGTAATGCTCCCCAGTGACGCTCTCCATAACGTTCCCATGACGCCATTGTGAGCGGCATGAGAGCAGGAAAGACGCTAATCATGGGCCGTTCAGCAGGGAAACAGTGGTGAAACATGCTTGACGGTTGGGCGCACCGAAAGATCGATCCCGGATTGTCGGCCATGGCGACGCAGCTCGCGGCGGCGGGAGTGCGCGCGAACGCCATCACTTATGCAGGTCTGGTTCTGGGGCTGGCGGCAGCGGCGGCCATCGCATTCGGCGCTTATTGGGCCGGACTGGCGCTTATTCTCGCCAGTCGCCTGTGCGACGGGCTGGATGGCGCTGTGGCGCGCATCAATGGCAAGACAGATTTCGGCGGCTATCTCGACATTGTGCTCGATTTCGCCTTCTACGGCGCGGTGCCGCTTGGCTTCATCATTGCAGATCCGGAGGCCAACGCCATTGCCGGCGGGGTGCTGCTTCTTGCGTTCTACGTCAATGGGGCGAGCTTTCTCGCCTATGCGGTGATGGCCGAAAAACACCGTCTCAAGAGCAGGGCGCGGGGCGAGAAATCGCTGTTCTTCACCACGGGGCTTGCCGAGGCCAGCGAGACGCTGGCCGTGTTCGTGGCCATGTGCCTTTTCCCGCAATGGTTCGCGATCTTCGCCTACGCCTTTGCTCTCATCACGCTCTACACGACCGTGTCGCGCATCGTTCTGGCGGCAGGCCGGTTCGGCTGAACCGGCCCGGAGCGCGGGGCTGAGGTTTAGACCGCGTCCAGCGCGCGCTCGACATCGGCGATAAGGTCGTCGCCGTCTTCGAGGCCCACCGAAAGGCGCAGCGTGCCATCGCCAATGCCAAGCTCGGCGCGCGCCTCGTCCGACAGGTTCTTGTGCGTCGTCGTGGCGGGATGTGTGATGAGGCTCTTGGCATCGCCCAGATTGTTGGAAATCTGGAAGATTTTCAGCGCATTCTCAAACGCAAAGGCTTCCTTCTTGCCGCCCTTCAGTTCGACGCAGAGCAGCGTCGAGCCACCCTTCATCTGTTTGGCGATGATGTCGGCCTGCGGGTGGTCCTTGCGGCCGGGATAGATGACGCGCGCGATCTTCGGATGCCCGGCGAGCAGATCCGCGATGCGGCCTGCGCTCTCGGTCTGCTGGCGCACGCGCAGCGGCAGTGTCTCCAGTCCCTTGAGCAGCGTCCAGGCGTTGAACGGCGAGAGGCTCGGCCCGGTGTGACGGAAGAAATCCTGCAGGTGCTCGTCCACCCACTCCCGGTCCGAAAGCACGACGCCGCCAAGGCAACGGCCTTGACCGTCAATATGCTTGGTGGCGGAGTAGACGACCACGTGTGCGCCAAGCTCCAGCGGCTTTTGCAGGAGCGGCGTGGCGAACACGTTGTCGACCACCAGTCGCCCGCCGATTTCATTGGCAAGTGCGGCGACACCGGCGATGTCGGCCACTTCCAGCGTCGGGTTGGTGGGGCTTTCGAGGAAGAACAGCCTGGTGTTGGGCCGCACGGCGGCTTTCCAGTTCTCAAGCTTTGCGCCATCGATCAGCGTGGTTTCGATGCCGTAGCGCGGCATCAGCGTCTCGACCACCCAGCGACAGGAGCCGAACAGCGCGCGGCCGGCGACCACGTGATCGCCCGCCTTGAGCGAACAGAGAAGGGCGGCGGTGACGGCAGCCATGCCGGATGACATGGCGCGGGCTTCTTCTGCACCCTCCAGCGCGCACATGCGGCGCTCGAACATGTCCACGGTGGGGTTTGCATAGCGCGAGTAAACGAAACCGGGCTCTTCGCCCTTGAAGCGCGCCTCGGCGGCTTCCGCGCTGTCATAAACGAAGCCCTGAGTCAGATAGAGCGCTTCTGAGGTCTCGCCGAAATGCGAGCGGGTGACCCCGCCATGCACGAGGGCTGTCTGTGGTTTCCAGTTGTCTTCGAAATGATCGGTCATCGCTTCTTTACCCAACAAAAAAACCGGCCGCGAAAAGTCGCATGCCGGTTCGTCCATCGAGCGCGGCCTTTTAGCGACTTCTTTAACGTGGCTGCAAGCCGACCGGCCAAATCACCACGGGATAAAGGTCCATTAGACCCTCAAGCGCCTTGCGTCAACGACAAGCGGCGCTAAACCTCGTTCAATTAAACCCTGTGCAAGGAGAAGGGGCGTTGGCAAAAGCGGGAATTCTGCCGGACAAGGACATCGCGGCACTGTTCGACAACGGGGCGCTGGCCTCGGCCCGCCCACTGGACCCTGACCAGATCCAGCCGGCCAGTCTCGACCTCAGGCTTGGCGCTGTGGCGTATCGCGTGCGCGCCAGCTTCCTGCCCGGTCCCAACCATCGCGTTTCGGAAAAGCTCGACCGGCTCAAGCTGCACGAGATCCAGCTGGGCGAGGGGGCGGTTCTGGAAACCGGCTGTGTTTACATCGTGCCGCTTCTCGAAGGGCTCGACCTGCCGGATGGCATCTCGGCTTCCGCCAATCCGAAAAGCTCGACCGGCCGGCTCGACATCTTCACGCGCGTGATGACCGACAATGGCCAGGAGTTCGACAAGATCCCCGCCGGCTATTCCGGCCCGCTCTACATGGAAGTGAGCCCGCGCACCTTCCCCATCGTCGTGCGCACCGGCTCGCGCCTGTCGCAGATCCGCTTTCGCACCGGCAAGGCGCTGCTCGATGAAAGCGCGCTGGCGGACCTGCATGCGCGCGAAACGCTGGTCGCGGCGGAAGAGCCGAACATCACCAAGGGCGGCATTGCGCTTTCAGTGGATCTGAGTGGCGACGCCAACGGGCTGATCGGCTACCGCGCGAAGCATCACACGGCGCTGATCGACGTGGACAAGCGCGACCAGCACGAGGTTGCCGATTTCTGGGAACCGCTCACCGGCGATGGCGCTGGCGGCCTGATTCTCGATCCGGACGAGTTCTATATTCTCGTGTCGCAGGAGGCGGTGCATGTGCCGCCCTTCCATGCCGCCGAGATGACGCCTTTCGATCCGCTGGTGGGCGAATTCCGCGTTCACTATGCCGGCTTCTTCGATCCCGGCTTCGGCCATTCATCGGCAGGCGGCACCGGCAGCCGCGCCGTTCTGGAAGTGCGCAGCCACGAAGTCCCGTTCATTCTCGAACATGGACAGATCGTTGGCCGGCTCGTTTATGAGCGGATGCTATCTCGGCCGAGCGCGCTCTATGGCGCGGACCTGAAGTCAAACTATCAGGGCCAGTCGCTCAAGCTCTCCAAGCATTTCCGGATGCGCTGATCGTTCCGATCAGCGCTCCGCTCTCTGCTTCTCGGCATTCATCGCCTGCACTTCTTTGCGCAGGGCGCGGATTTCATCGAGGATGACTTCCTGCTCGGCCTGTAGCGCCGTGCGCTCTGCCGATGCTTCCTCATCATGCTCGGCCTGCATGGCCGAGACGATGATACCGATGAAGAGGTTGAGCACCGTGAAGGTGGTGGAGACGATGAAGGGGATGAAGAACATCCAGGCAAGCGGATAGACTTCCATCACCGGTCGCACGATGCCCATCGACCAGCTTTCCAGCGTCATGATCTGGAACAGCGAATAGGCCGAATGACCGATCGTGCCGAACCAGTCGGGGAAGGACGCGCCGAAAAGCTTCGTCGCCATCACGGCGAACACATAATAGACGAGGCCGAGCAGCAGCATGATGGAGCCCATGCCGGGCAGCGCCGCGACAAGGCCGCCAACGACCCGGCGCAGCGACGGCACCATGCTGACCAGCCGCAACACACGCAGAATGCGCAGGGCGCGCAGCACCGAGAGGCCGGCCGTTGCCGGCACCAGCGCGATGCCCACGATCAAGAGATCGAAGATGCGCCAGGGATCGCGGAAGAAATTCTTCTGGTAGACCGCGAAGCGCGCCATGAGTTCCAGCACGAAGACGCCGAGGATTGCCCGGTCGATCGTCAGCAGCAGCGGGCCAACGGCGGCCATGGCGCGCTCTGAGGTTTCAAGCCCGAGCGTGACGGCGTTGATGACGATGAGGACGGTGATGACCGCCTCGAAACGGCGGGATTCAATCAGGCTCTTGAGCGCTTGCACGGTGTGGTGATCCGGTTGGTGAATTGCATTATGCGGGGCGGCTGACAGGTGGGGTGGAAATGTGTCTGCGTCAAGCCGTCATAAACGGCTCGTTTTGAAACGAAAAGGGCTGTCCGCTGTGCGGGTCAAGAGAGTGAGCGGGATGGTGCGCCGTCTCCGAATTCGCCCCCGCATGCAAAAGGGGACGTCCCGCAGGACGTCCCCTTTCTGATCTGCGGCGGTGGGCAATCAGCCGATGGCCTGGCCATCTTCGCGCCAGACCGCGATGACCGCCGAGCGCGGCTTGCCGTTTCCGTCCGGCCAGTTGCCGCCCGGATGCTGGATGCCGACAAAGGCGACCTTGCCGTCCGGCGACCAGCTGAGGCCGGTCACTTCCGCGCCGTTCGGCGCGGTCAGGAAGCGGGCGATCTCGCCGGTTTCGGGATTGCCGACCAGCATCTGGTTGTTGCCCTGGCCAGCGAACTCGCCTTCATTGCTGTCGTCGCCGTCGGTCTGGATCCACAGCATGCCATCGGAGGAGAAGGCCATGCCGTCGGGCGAGTTGAACATGTTGCCTTCGTTGACGTTTTCCGAGCCGGCATAGACGTTGTCGTAGACGGTCGGGTTGCCGGCCATGACGTAGAGATCCCAGGTGAAGCCGTCTGCGCCGTGGTCTTCGCCAGCCGGGCGCCAGCGCACGATCTGACCGTAATTGTTGGTCTCACGCGGGTTGGGGCCGCCCACCGGCTGTTCATCACCACCGGCATTGGCCTTCACGCCACGGTTCTTGTTGTTGGTGAGGGCGCAATACACCTCCACGCGCAGCGGGTTTGCGGCAACCCATTCAGGGCGGTCCATGGTGGTCGCGCCGACCTTGGAGCCCGCCATGCGCGAGAACACCAGAATGTCCGCCAGTTCCATGCCCGTGCTTTCCGGGGTCAGCGGCAGCCACTCGCCGGTCATGTCGTCATTGAACTTTGCGACATACAGCGTGCCGTTCGACAGCAGGCCATCGGTCGGCTGGCCTTCGGCCCAGCTCTTGTCGGAGACATATTTGTAGATGAACTCGCCGCGCTCGTCGTCGCCCATATAGACCACGATGCGTCCGTCGGCGGCCTGCACCATCTCGGCGTTCTCGTGCTTGAAGCGGCCGAGCGCCGTATGCTTGACCGGGGTGGAGGACGGGTCGAGCGGGTTGATTTCCGTGACCCAGCCATGGCGGTTCGGCTCGTTGGGCTCTTTTGCGAGGTCGAAGCGCTCTTCAAACTTTTCGTAGGCGTAACGGCCTTCGCCGCCGATGCCGTAGCGCTTTTCTCCTTCCGTCGCTTCACGCTCGGCGGTCGCACCGAAATAGCCATTGAAGTTTTCTTCGCAGGTCAGATAGGTGCCCCAGAGCGTCTTGCCGGAGCCGCAATTGTTCATCGTGCCCTTGGGCGAAACGCCTTCAGGATCTGCGTTGGTCTTGACCAGATCGGAGCCGGCGGCGGGGCCGTCCATCGTCATCTGCGTTTCATGGGTGATGCGACGGTTGTAAGGGCTGTCGAGCACGACTTCATAGCCGTCGCCGCTGTCGGCGATCTCGAGCACGGTGACACCCTGCATGTTCTTGAGAAGACGCACTTCATCGGCGTTCTGCGGCATGCCTTCGGAGGCGGCCGGCAGGTTGATCTTCGGATTCACATATTCCGAATTGATCGCGAGGATCGTCTTGTCGCCATCGACAAAGGTTTCCATGCCGTCGGTGTTTTCACCGAACACCTTTTCGGACATGTCGACGGACACGCCCGTTTCCGGCGAATAGGCGCCCTCGGCTTCCTTGAAAAGCGGATCGCCCCAGCGCACCAGCGTCTTCCAGGCGTAGCCTTTCGGGACGTGAATGTCGTGGTCGGTGGCGATGCCGATCGGCTCGAACGCGAAGGCCGAACCTTGCGCCTTTGCGGAGGTGGTGGAGGAGAGAACTCCACTCCCCATCACGGCTGCGGCAGAGCCGAAGGCAAGCACGCCGCCCAGAAAGCCACGGCGCGAAATGGCGCGCTCGACAACCGCATCGAAGCCATTGGCATCGGGGCGGGGATCGCGCATTTCATCGAATTCATCCCAGGAGAGATTGACGATATCCTGCTTTTTCATCACGGCATTCCTCTGGCTTTGTGCTGGACCGAGCCGACCTGTCTCGGCAAATGCCCAGACTCCTAGCGGAGGCGTGCGACGGTGATTTGACAGCCGGTGGAAAGTCGCGGGCCTGAGGGGGAAAAGCGGATATCGGCGGGTGAGGAGCCGTGGGATTGGCGGGTGCGCGCATGGTTGGCGGCGCGCACCCGCACCCGGATCAAACAATCGTCATGCTGTGCGACACGTTTTTGACGACCATGTAGTTGTGCAGGCCCTCGGTGCCGCCTTCGCGCCCATAGCCGCTGGACTTCACGCCGCCGAACGGCGTTTCCGGCAAAGAGGCCTCCAGTGTGTTGAAGGAGAGGTTGCCCGCCTCCACGCCGTCGGTCATGCGGTCGATATAGTCGGCGCGGTTGGTGAACCCATAGGCTGCGAGGCCGTAAGGCACCGAGTTGGCCTTCTCAATCGCCTCGTCCAGCGAGCTTACCGGATTGATGACGGCCAGCGGGCCGAACGGTTCTTCCTGCATTACCCTGGCATCGTCGGGGACGTTCACCAGAACGGTCGGCTGGAAGAAATACCCGGCATTGCTCATGCGTGCGCCGCCGGTGCGCACCTCGGCGCCCCTGGCGCGGGCGTCCTCGACCAGAGCACTGAGCGCGGGGAGGCGGCGCTCATTGGCCAGCGGCCCCATTTCGACACCCGGCTCGACGCCGTTTCCAACCACCGTTTGAGCAGCGCGTTTCACGAAGGCATCGGCATATTCGTCGAAGATGCTTTCATGCACGAAGAAGCGCGTGGGCGACGTGCAGACTTGTCCGGCATTGCGCATCTTGCGAACCGCACCGCTGATCGCGGCCTTCTGCACGTCCGTGTCTTCGCAGACGATCACGGGCGCGTGCCCGCCGAGCTCCATCAGCACCGGGGTCATGTGTTCGGAGGCGAGCGTCGTCAGCTGCCTGCCCACCGCCGTCGATCCGGTGAAGGCGACAAGCCGCACCGCGTCGTGCCGGATAAGGTGATCGGAAATCATGGCGGGCGTGCCGAAGACGAGGTTCAAAACGCCTTTGGGAAGGCCAGCATCATGAAACGCGCGGGCGATGTGCAGCGCGCCGGCCGGCGTCTCTTCCGCAGCCTTGAGGATGATCGAGCACCCCGAGGCGAGCGCGCCTGCAACCTTCCGCGCCGGCTGGCTCATCGGAAAGTTCCACGGCGAAAGACCGGCAACCACGCCGATGGGCTGGTGATGAACCATGTAGCGCACGCCCGGAGCAGACGGGATGACACGGCCATAGGTGCGCACTGCCTCGCCCGCATCCCACTCCAGGAACTCGCAGCCACGAATGACTTCCAGCCGCGCCTGAGAGAGCGGCTTTCCATGTTCGGCGGTGATCGATTGTGCGATCTCTTCTTGCCGCTCGCGCATGAGCGCGGCGGCCCTGAGAATGATGTCCGCACGGTCTCTGGGCGCGGTCCGACTCCACACGCGGAAGCCTTCCTGCGCGGCGGCCAGCGCATCGTCCAGATCGGCAATGTCTGCATGCGGCAATCGGCCGATTTCCTGTTCGGTTGCGGGGTTCACGACCGGAAGGTCATCTGCCGTTTTGCGCCACTCTCCACCGATATAGAGGTGTAGTTCCGGATAGGTGCTCATCATGCCCTCGTAAGACTGTATTTCGGGGCAAAGGTCTCATTCGGGCAGGTATGTTCTCAAGGAAATTGACCAAATACGGATATCCGATTGCGTGATAGCAGGCGTCTGCCGGTTAGCGCTCAGATATCCGTGGCGACCTTTCGCAGAACGTTCAGAAAGGCGGCGCCTGCGGGCGAAAGGCTTTGCTCGCCACGGTGCGAAACGCCCACGGGACCGGCACCGAAGGGAACGGCCCAGTCGATACGGGCCAGAAGCCCGTGTTCGATGTCGAGTGACGCCACATGGGCTGGCATGAGGCCGACGAAATCATGCGTTTGCAGCAATGTGCGGTTGGCGAGGTAGGAGATCGACTCGATGGCCGTGGGCGGGGTGTATTGCCCCTGCCGCACGAAATACTGATCTGTCTGCCGCCGCAGGGTCGTCTCAAGCGGCGGGAGTATCCAGCCGAAGGGCATGAGCTGCTCGAAGGTGACGGAACTCTGCTGCGCCAGCGGATGCTGTGTCCCGGTCACGGCCACGACGCGTTCATCGAAGAACTTTTCCTGCTCGACCTTTGAGCGATGCCTGTGGCTGGGCAGGCGACCGACCACCATGTCGATCTCGCCGGAGAGCAGTGCGGGCATGAGAACTTCGTTGGTGCCCTCGACGATCTTGATCGCCACTTTGGGCCGTTCCTGCAACAGCTTCTCGATGGCGAAGGGCAGGAGGGTCGGCGAGGCTGCCAAAAGCGTGCCGACCACGACGCGCCCGCTGTTGCCCTCGTTCAGATCATCGAGTTCCTGCGCGGCGTTTGAAACCTGCGCGAAGATCAGCTTGCCGTGCCGTATCAGCGATGCGCCGAAAACGGTCGGAACCACGCCGCGATTTGTGCGCTCGAAGAGTTTCACCTCGAAGTCGAGTTCCAGGTCCTGAATCATCTTGGTGGCGGCGGGCTGTGAGATGCCCAGATGGCGCGCCGCGTTCTGGATGTTGCCGTGTTGTCCCACAGCGATGAGAAGCCGGAGCTGACGCAGCTTCAGGCGGGTCAATGCGCGCTCGACGATGCGGGAATGACGCGTGATCACGAGACTCGCCTCCCTGCCTAGAGCGTAACGGTCTGCCGCTGCCGCATGATCGCGGCCACGACGCTCATGGCGGCAAGGGCTGAGCTACGGGGATTGTCAGGCAGCGCGCGGCCCTCGATGCGGAAGGAAAACTGTCCGAAGCCACCCTCGGCGTGAACCTCGTGAATGTTGGCGGACACTGCCGGGTCGGCAATGAGCCTGACCTTCGTGGCGTCGAACCCCAAACCGGCAATCGCCACTGCGGCTGCCACATTGGCATTCTTCGGGTAGCGCGTCGCTGCCTCGCCTGCCGTTCCCTCGAAATGGATCCCGGCGCTTTGAAGCGCATCGAGGTCGAGCACGTTTTCGGCGGGCGATCCCTTCCATCCCAATGGCGGTTTCCTTCCGACATAGGTGACTGCATCCAGCCCGCCAACCGATGCCGCCTGAAGGCAGTCGAGCGCGCCAATCGCACCACTTGCAAGATGAAGCCGGGCAGAGCCCTGCGCGCCGGCGGTTTCCAGTGCCCGCAGCAGGGCGGTGTCAGCCAGTGCGCCAAGCGACACGGTCACCAGATCGCGGCCACTGCGGAGTATTGCGGGGCCGTGTTCGCTCAGCGCCGCGTGTCCCGCGCAATCGACCATCAGATCGACATCCGCCGGCAACGTCTCGACGCTGGCCACACGGAGAATCCCGTCATCGGTGGCCTCGTCCAGGCGCGCCGGGCGCACCATCAGGACACTGGTTGTGATCCCGCGTTCATCAAGTTGCCGGCGCACATACCGTCCGATTGCACCGTCGCCGATTATGCCGATCTTCATCCAAGCCTCCTGAAACCAGTGATCACGTATAAAGTAAATGCACGCGGCCTTGATATAGATTTTTTGAATATCCAATTCGGCGCAATGCGTTTGGTTTCGCGACCAGTTCAGGATTGTGTTGGCAGCATCTTCCGCCATCTCGGGCGGTTTCCAAACTGCATGCCAGCCAGGAACGACAGCAAATGAAATACGCCAAACATGAAGCCAAGGCCTATGCGCGCGAAACAATGCGGGGCATCTGGGCCGCTGCGCTGAACCCCTTCGATGCGAACCTGGCTATGGATGAAGCCGGACTGCGCCGGAACATCCGGCACTGGATCGATGACCTGGAGATCAAGGGGCTGTTTGTGGCTGGCAAGCAGGGCGAATTCTGGTCCATGTCGCTTGAAGAGCGCAAGCGCAACATGACGGTGGCCGCCGACGAGTGCGGCGACAAGGCCGGTACGATCATGTCCATTTCGGATCAGAATGTGGACACTGTCGTCGAGCTTGGCCGTCACGCGGAAGCGTGTGGCGCTGATTATGTTGTCGTTCATGCGCCGATGCTGAGCTTTTGCCACGACCGCGACGAGGTTCTCTACAACTATTACAAATATCTCTGCGACCGGCTGGATATCGGCATCGCCATGTGGAGCCATCCCGACAGCGGTTATCTCATGGAGCCGGAGACCTGCGCACGCGTGGCGGAACTGCCCAACATCATGGCGATCAAATATTCGGTCCCGCGCGAGATGTATGTGCGTCTGACGCAGATGGTCGGCGACAAGATCCTCGTTTCCACCTCGGCCGAGGATGAGTGGCTGGACAATATCGAGGAGCTGGGCTGGCAGCTCTATCTCTGCTCCTCTCCGCCCTATCTGCTCCAGACCGCCAATGACCGGCGGATGCATGAATACACACAGCTGGCCTTTGCCGGAAAGTTCGCCGAGGCGCGCCGCGTGCGCGACAGCCTCAACCCGGTGCGCGAAGCGATCCGCAGCACCAAGCCGGGCGGCAAGCCCACTGCACACGGCAAATATTGGCAGGAACTTCTCGGTCAGGTCGGTGGGCGCGTGCGTCATCCGATGCTCGAACTGACGGAAGCCGAGAAAGCGGCAACCAGCGCGGCGTTCGAGAGCAGCGGGCTGCTGCTTTAAACCTTTGGGCATCTGGCCGGGGCGCGTCCCCGGCCCCTGGCTTCATCGCTGCACTGCGGTGGCTGTCGAAAGCCAGGAGCGGGCCGGGTATGCCCATTTTCGATAGCTGCATAGCCGGTTCACGTTTGAGGCGCTGCCGGCTTTGCAGCAAGCTGAGGGCAAACAGGGAGGTTTCCATGTCGAGACTTAAAGCGTTCAACTTCAAGGCCTGGATCGACGAGCACCGCCATCTGCTCAAGCCGCCGGTCGGCAATCAGCAGATCTGGGAGGATGCCGATCTGATGGTCACCGTCGTTGGCGGGCCGAACAAACGCACGGACTATCACGACGATCCGGTGGAAGAGTTCTTCTACCAGCTCGAAGGGGATATGGTTCTCAAGATCTATGACGGCGAGGAATTCTACGACGTTCCGATCCGGGAGGGCGAAATCTTCCTGCTGCCGCCGCATGTCCGCCACTCGCCACAGCGGCCCCAGGAGGGGTCCATCGGCCTTGTGGTCGAGCCCAAACGGCAGCCGGGAGAGCTGGACGCGGTCGAATGGTACTGTTTCGATTGCGGAACGCTGGTCCATCGCGCCGAGCTGCAGCTTCAGTCCATCGTCGAAGACCTGCCGCCGGTCTACAAGAAGTTCTACGCTTCGGAAGAAGACCGCACCTGTCCGAACTGCGGCACGGTGCATCCCGGCAAGGAGCCGCCGGAAGGCTGGGTCACGCTCTGACGCGCCCCCGGCTGCCCGAGACCCTTACCGGGAGTGGGCGTCAAAACAACCTGCCCGGCCAGTCGGGCAGGTTTTTGGCCGGAGAAAAGCTTTCAGCGCTCCAGCCGGTCGATGAACCACTGTGTCAGACGGGTCCAGACTTCGTCTTTCTCTCCGGCATCCTCGCAGCCGTGATCCAGATTGGGATTGTCGTTGACCTCGATGACGTGAATGCCCTCCGGTGTCGCCTTGATGTCGACGCCGTAGAGACCGCTTCCGATGCAGCGGGCGGCGCGCACTGCGGTATCGAGAACGTCAGCCGGTGTTTCGGTCAGTCGGAACGAGCGGAAGCCCCCTTCGTCGGGACGTCCCTGCCGCTCGTGATTGACGATCTGCCAGTGCTTCTTCGCCATGAGATACTGCACGGAGAAGAGGGGCTCGCCATCGAGAACCCCGATGCGCCAGTCAAACGCGGTCGGCAGAAACTTCTGCGCGATGAGAAGATCGGAATCTTCCAGCCATTTCATCGCCAGTGTTTTCAATTCGGCCATGTTCGAGGCCTTCTTCACGCCGCGCGAAAACGAGCTGTCCGGCGTTTTGAGCACCAGCGGAAAACCCAGCAGGTCAGCCGCGCGTTCAAGATCGGCGGCGCCGGCAATCATCACGGTCGGCGGAACCGCCACGCGGTGCGTTGCCATCAGCTCGTTCAGGTAGACCTTGTTGGTGCAGCGGATCATCGAGAGAGGATCGTCGATGACCGGCATCCCTTCCTGCTGTGCGCGGCGTGCAAACCGATATGTGTGGTTGGAGATGGACGTTGTCTCGCGGATGAAAAGGGCGTCGAAATTTGCCAGCCGCGGCAGGTCCTTCCGGGTGATCGGCTCCACCTCCACGCCCATCCGGGCAGCAATGCGCGACCAGTGCTTCAGCGAGGCCACGCTCGATGGCGGCAGTTCCTCGCGCGGGTCGATCAGCGTTGCGAAACTGTAGCGTGCCGGAACGCGGGTACGGCTGTCGCGCCACTGCCGGCTGGTATAGCTGTGCAGGGAGGCGGTGAAGCGTTCTTTCTCCGCCGCGCTCATGCGCGATAGCGGGCGAAAGCCGATGCGCGTGATCGTCGCCCATTCTCCTTCCTTGATGGCGACTTCGAGCGCGGGAGCGCGAAACCAGTCGAACAGGAGTTTTGCAAAACGCTCCCAGCCCCTGTCGGGACCAATGCCAAAGAACACGCTGACGCTTGCAGGAAAGACGCCGCCTGTCTCCGCCCGGCAGCGATTGAGCGCCTGCTCCAGTTCGGGAAGTGCGTTTTCATAGAGTTTGCGCGCCGACAGGTCGATCATGGTTTCGACCGAGGGAATGACGCGATGGCCGCGAGAGCTCGCCAGCAGCGATGCATAATATCCGCGGCTCTGATAGGCGTAGCTGGACGACAAGTTGATGATTTTCGGCCGCTGGCCCCGAAACAGGGCTGGATGCGCCAGGTAATCGCGATTGGTGATGATCTTGTAGGGGGTGGCGGTCTCGTCGAGGTCGCCTTTCTTGCCTGTCAGGATGACCCAACTCATCTGGGGCCGCTCTCCGTGTTGAAAGCGCGTAACGCCTTTTCGTAACGAAGCGCGCTCATGCCGTCTTGATAGTAATTCTCGTATCGGCCGAATGGGTGATAGCCGGCGCGCTGATAGAGCCGGATCGCCCCTTCATTGTCTTCCCGCACTTCCAGCCGCACCGCGCGCAGGCCCCTGTCCAGCACCCGGCGTTCGAGTTCCAGAAGCAGAGCCGCCGCCACGCCCCTGCCGCTTTCGGCAGGATCAACCGCGATGGAATAAAGCCGCGCAATGGTGCTGGTGCGCCGGGTCAACGCCAGCGCATAGCCAATGATGCGCCCGTCTTCCTCGGCCGCACAGATGACGGCGCTCTTCGCCTCCATCAGGCGTCTCAAGGAGCGGCGCGACAGCCTGTCGCCGGGGAACGCTGCGTTCTCAATCGCAAGCAGCGCTTCGAGGTCGCGTGCATGTGGCGTTCGAATATCAAACGGCATGCCACCGTCGCCCTGACGCGAAAAATGTGCCTGTGCGGTCAAGACCGTCCGCAGGGTCCGGCAAGGCGTATTTGATGCGAAGACATTCCCCGGAATGGAAATGCAAAGTGAGAACCTCGAAATGACCGCGCTGGCGGCCTGGGCCCGGATCAGTGAACAGGCCGCATCTTACGCCTTCTCACTTCTCCGCGCCATCGTTTCTCATCGATGCGAGACCGATTGTGCGAACCTGGGTGGTGCGGTTGTTGTTGGTCAGGTTGAAAAGCGAGATGCCGCTCCGGCGAGGCGGGGGACGTTGCATCAATGCTTGGGAGTGGCCTCAGCCGAAGCTGCTATTGTACGCCTTCGAGCGCGCCAGCTTGTAAGCCTGGATCACGTTGCCCCACAGCGAGCGTGCAATGTTTCTTCGGCGTTTGGTGGACTTGCGATCCATTTCGAGCAGAGAGCCACCGAGGTTGTGGCTGACCTCTTCCACCAGATTGGGAGAGACTGACCATATGGACAGGCCCAGTTCCCAGGGCCAGGAGAGGTCTTCATCGACGGCACGGAAGAAGCGCTTTCTGGATAAGAGCTTTTGTGCCGCCTTTCGGTCGATCAGATATGCGACGGCTCCAGAGGCTGCGTATTTATATCTGACGATGCCGGTCGAACCGATGGCCCTGCGCTCAAGCACCCGTTTGGGTTTGAAGTCGAAGAACTTCAGGATGTCCCAGTTTTGGGGCTGCGTCAGGCCGTCCTGGATGGCCCTCGAAAACTTCTCCTCATCGATGACACGAAAATCATCTTCGAAGACCAGTGCGTATGCGTGGTCTGAAGACAGGAATTCGCGCCAGATTTTCCGATGGCCACAGTAGACCGCGATTTCACCGTTGGTCAGGCTGCGCTTGCTCAACAGGCGGTTCAGAAACCCATTGTACGCCGAAAGTGAAGTGGTCCCGGAAAATCGGACAGTCAGCTAAGGTGTATC
>NZ_JAMQML010000065.1:0-662 GCF_030068685.1 Nitratireductor sp. GZWM139
GAACCCAATTCCTTCCGGATTGGCCCGGATGATGACGGCATGTTCGGCATTTTCGGCGGCCGGTTCGTTGCCGAAACGCTGATGCCGCTGATCCTCGATCTGGAGAAACACTGGAACGAGGCCAAGGACGATCCGGCGTTTCGGGCCGAGCTCGAATATCTCGGCCGTCACTATACGGGCCGTCCCTCGCCGCTCTATTTCGCAGAACGCCTGACCGAGCATCTGGGCGGCGCGAAGATCTATTTCAAGCGCGAGGATTTGAACCACACCGGTTCGCACAAGATCAACAATTGCCTCGGCCAGATCCTGCTCGCCAAGCGCATGGGCAAGACCCGCATCATCGCCGAGACCGGGGCCGGTCAGCATGGCGTGGCCTCGGCCACCGTGTCGGCCCGCTTCGGCCTGCCCTGCGTGGTCTATATGGGGGCGACCGATGTGGAGCGGCAGAAGCCGAACGTCTTCCGCATGCATCTTCTGGGCGCCGAGGTGAAGCCGGTCTCTTCAGGGCATGGCACGCTGAAAGACGCCATGAACGAGGCGCTGCGCGACTGGGTGACCAATGTCGAAGACACCTATTACCTGATCGGCACGGCGGCAGGCCCGCATCCCTATCCCGAGCTGGTGCGCGATCTTCAGTCGGTGATCGGCACGGAAGCGCGCGA
>NZ_JAMQML010000067.1:0-495 GCF_030068685.1 Nitratireductor sp. GZWM139
TCCACGGGCGAGCTTGCATCCAGAGCCGCGCAGCTTCAGGGGGCGCAGGCCATCGTTCTTGCCCCCGGCCTGCGTTCGCCGGCAGCCACGCTGGCGGGGCTTCGCGCCACCGGCGCATTGCCGGCCAGCGCGCTCATCCTCGCCACGCCCGACTTTCCGCCCGGTCCCGCAGGCGCAGGCGTTCTCATGTGCCGTGTCGACCAGCTGGCCGTCGGCGAGATTACCGAGCGCTTCCGCACCGAATTCGGCAGGGCCATGTCGCGGGATGCGGCCTATGGTTTCGATGCCGCAGCCCTCGCCATCGGCATCGCCCGCGCCAGAGGGGCTGCCGGGCTGACAAGCGGCACGCTCACCTCGCGCTCCGGCTTCCGGGGCGTGCTTGGCTCGTTCCGCTTCTCGTCATCGGGCGCGGTCGAGCGCAACTGCTCCATCTACCGGGTGGAGGGCAATGCCTTCAAAATGCATGATCCTGCGCCCAACGGCTTCTGATCTTGG